>NZ_CP118605.1:2872500-3175000 GCF_029869925.1 Microbulbifer bruguierae
GTGCTTGCGGCTACGGCGACCACTACATGATCGAACAGACGACAGGCCCGTTCCACCAGATCCATATGACCGTTGGTGATGGGGTCGAAGGTACCCGGGTAAACCACTTTTTTCATATGCCAAATCGCCTTGCGGGCCAGAGGGGACGCGCATCTTAAACAATTTAGCTCCCGCGCTCAAAAAATCGCGAAAAAAGCCGCGAGACAGCGCTGAATAGAAGCAACTTCGAAAGCAAGTCGCTGAATTTCCCGGCCCATATCAGAGGGAAGACATCAGGCTGAAAACAGCCGCATACAGACCTGTCCGGCCCGTTTTTCCTTGACCAGCTGCCAGCTCGCGGGCGCAGTCACCGCGGTGTCTCGCGGGGATTCCACATACACCAGGGTGTTTTCCCCGATCCGCCCGGAATTCACCAGTGCGTCCAGGGTTGTCTGCCAAAGGTCGCCGGCAAAGGGTGGGTCGATAAAGACTACATCACAGGGCGGGCCGGGCTGGCTGAGGAACACTTGGGCGGGGCAGTTGTGCACGCGGCCGCCTTCCGCCTGCAACAGATCCAGCTGCTGGCGCAGCATCTGCGCTGTATTCCGGTCGAGTTCGACAAAGTCCACTTCGCCAGCGCCGCGACTCAGCGCTTCCAGGCCGAGGGCGCCGGAGCCGGCAAACAGGTCCAGGCAGCGGGCATTGGGCAGGTCGAACTGCAGCCAGTTAAACAGGGTTTCGCGCAGCCGGTCACCGGTGGGGCGCAGGCCTTCGACCGGGGCAAAGGCCACTTTGCGCCCGCGCCAGCGCCCGCCAATGATACGCAACTGGGGCGGAGCTGCGGTGCGGGGGCTATTGCCAGCACGAGGTTCGCTGCCGGCATTGGATTTGCGGTTTCTCGGCGGGTGTTTGGACAAAAGAGGCTCGCTGGAGACGATTAGTGGTGGCGGGCGGACTGTATATACTTCAGCCAAACCGGGTTGAGAGGTGCTAAGATTAGCGCCTTTCTGCCACCGGTCGCCAGTCGGCGGCCATCAGTCATTGAATCCCTGTCACAGAATCCGCACCACGATGATTTTTGATTTTCTGCGCAAGAAAAAGCCCGAAGCCGAAGAGGCTCCGGAACAGACGGTTGAACATCCGCTGGCCGAAGAATCGGAACTGATTATTCCCGACAACCTGCGCGCGGAACCGGAGCAGCAAGTAGCCGAGCCGGCAGTGGAGCCGGTGCCAGCCGAGGACAGCGCCGCCGAGGCCGCGGTACCAGAAGAGAAACTGTCTGCGGAAGAAGCCCCGGAAGCGGCCTTCGATCCTGTCGCGGAAGTGGCCTCTGCAAGCGCGCCGGAAGTTGCGGCACCGAAACAGCCGGTCACCCAGGAAAAGCCGCGCAAGGAAGGCTTTTTCGCCCGTATCCGCCGCGGTCTGGCGCGCACCAGCAGTCAGTTTGCCGAAGGCATGGGCAATCTGTTCCTGGGTGCCAAGGAGATCGATGAAGATCTGATGGAGGAGCTGGAAACCCAGCTGCTGATGGCGGACGTGGGTGTCGACGCCACCACGGAAATTATCGACCGCCTGACCGAGCGCGTCTCCCGCCGCGAACTTTCCAACGGTGAGGCCCTGTACAACGCGCTGCAGGAAGAACTGGCGGGCTTGCTGGACAAGGTCGAAGTGCCGCTGGCGGTGGATGCGGCAAAACAGCCGTTTGTCATCCTGGTGGTTGGCGTCAACGGCGTCGGCAAGACCACCACTATCGGCAAGCTGGCGCACCGCTACCTGAACGAGGGCAAATCGGTGATGCTGGCGGCTGGCGATACCTTTCGCGCGGCGGCGGTGGAGCAGTTGCAGGTTTGGGGCGAGCGCCACGATGTGCCGGTGGTGGCGCAGCACACCGGTGCCGACAGTGCGTCGGTGATCTTCGATGCGATACAGTCTGCCAAGTCCCGCGGAGTCGATGTGGTGATCGCGGATACCGCCGGTCGCCTGCACACCAAGTCCAACCTGATGGAGGAACTGGCCAAGGTGCGCCGGGTAATGGGCAAGCTGGATGAAACTGCACCCCACGAAGTGCTGCTGGTGCTGGATGCGGGCACGGGCCAGAACGCAATCAGCCAGGCGGACCAGTTCAGGGCTGCTGCCGGGGTCACCGGCCTGGTGCTGACCAAACTGGATGGCACCGCCAAGGGCGGGGTGATTTTCGCGCTGGCACAGAAGCTGGGGATTCCGGTACGCTTTATCGGTGTGGGGGAGCAGGCGGAAGATTTGCAGCCGTTTGTGGCGAAGGATTTTGTCGCGGCGCTGTTTAACCGCGCTCAGAGCTGATTAACCGGGCTCAGAGCTGATTAACCGGGCTTAGGGTTGCCATGCCCCCCAGAGCCGGATGCTTCGAGGAACATGAGTGGCGGTACTGCTACCGGGTACGGCCTTGTGAGACACGCCGTGAACCCTTCCATGGGGGCTCTGCACCGCCATCCATGGCGGTGAAGGTCTCACAAGGCCGTACCCAATATCAGCACCTTCGCAGTAAGCTCAAAGTCGCGAATCGGCACTCGTTGAATTGCTGTATTTAAAGAACAACAAAAACGCGCCAATGATCCAGTTCGATAACGTCAATAAACGCTACGAGTCCGGCCAGGATGCGCTTGGCCGTGTCAGCCTGGAAATCGGGCGCGCGGAAATGGTATTTCTCACCGGCCACTCCGGTGCCGGCAAAAGTACCCTGCTGAAACTGCTGACCGCCATCGAGCGCCCCACCCGCGGCAGCATCATCGTCAGCGGCCAGAACCTGAACCGGCTGCGCAATAGCCAGATTCCCTATTACCGCCGCAATCTCGGCATCGTATTCCAGAACCACCAGTTGCTGTTTGATCGCAGTGTGTTCGACAACGTCGCCCTGCCCCTGTCTGTTTCCGGTTGCAGCAAGCGCGAAGTGGGCCGGCGGGTGCGCGCGGCGCTCGATAAGGTGGGCCTGCTACACAAGGAAAACCAGAATCCCATCGTGCTCTCCGGTGGCGAGCAGCAGCGGGTGGGCATCGCCCGCGCGGTGGTGAACAAGCCGGCGCTGCTGGTGGCGGATGAGCCCACCGGCAACCTGGATCCCAAGCTATCAGAAGAAATTATGGAGCTGTTTCGGCAGTTCAATGCCGTCGGTACCACAGTACTGATCGCCAGCCACGACCTCGAACTGATCGCGCGCATGCGCCAGCGGGTGCTGACCCTGCACGCGGGGCAACTGATCTATGACGGATACCCGAGCCGTGAACCAGCGTATTAAGCCCGCCTCAAGATTGTCCAATTCCCCGGCGGTGGAGCGCCCGCGCACCACCGGTGCAGTCACCGCGCGCACCAGTGGCGGCGACCGCCTGCGGAGCTGGCTGGGGCACCACCGGGAAATGTGGCGCGAATGCTGGGTGCGTTTTTTCGCCTCGCCCATGTCCAGCGGTATGACCGCGCTGGTGATCGCCATCGCCCTCGCCCTGCCCGCGGCACTGCAGCTGGGGCTCACCAACTTCCAGCGCGCGGTGGCGGGCTGGGACGGGCAGCCGCAGATTTCCGTGTTCCTGCAAAAGCGCGCCAAAGAGGCGGTGGTTGCCGATTGGGCCGAGGACCTGCGTGCGGATCCGTTGGTGGCGGCAGTGACTTACATTTCTCCCGAGCAGGCGCTGGCGGAGTTTCAGCAGGCGTCTGGACTGGGAGACGCCCTTGCCGGTATGGAAAACAACCCGCTGCCGGCAGTATTGCTGGTGCGTTCAGCCGGTTCTGACAATAGCGATCTGGAGGCACTGGCGGAACGCTTGCGCGCCAGTGCGCTGACAGACTCGGTAGTGTTGGATATGGCCTGGGTGCAGCGGCTGGCACAGCTTACGGCGCTGGGGCGACGCATGAGTCTTGGGCTGGCCTTTTTGCTGGCGCTGGGAGTATTGCTGGTGGTAGTGAATAGTATCCGCCTGCATATCGAGAACCGCCGGGAGGAGATTCTGGTCGTCAAACTGGTGGGCGGTACCGATGCCTTCGTGCGCCGGCCATTTCTGTATACCGGGCTCTGCTACGGCCTGGTTGGTGGTTTGATTGCCTGGCTGCTGGTGAGTGTCGGGGTGTGGTTGCTGGCGGGACCAGTGAGCGGCTTGGCAAATCTCTATGGCAGCGGCTTCAGGCTCGATGGCCCGGGGGTCACCTATCTGTTCGGACTCGCCGGTGGCGCCGCGCTATTGGGCCTGACCGGCGCCTGGCTGGCCGTGGCCCGCCACATCTCCGCGATCCAGCCGCGCTAGTTTCCGTCGGCCAGGGTGCCAAATTTGGCGGGCGACCAGCCAGTCAATCAAGATTTGTAAAGCCGTTCTCCGCCGCGGAACTTCCCCTGTGGATAACTGCTCTAACCAACCGCAAACCAAGGCCTGGCGCGGTGTGCCAGCCCGTGAGATACGGGGTTCCATTTCCCGTTGCGGGTGCTACACTGTGGCCGACTTTGCACTTTCGGTGCCGCTCAAAAGCTGAACAGCTCAGGGCCGGAGGGAGCAAGCCGCCGCAAACTACTGGTCCCGGTAAGATTTAGTCCGGGCAGCAAGTGCCAAGCGGGGCAACAGAGAGTTATTAGGAGGATCCTGGATGGGAACCAGTCTACAGCCGATTCATACACTGTCTCCGGGCGCTAATCTGAACGCCTACATTCAGACAGTCAGCGGTTTCGAGGTGCTGTCCGCCGAGGAAGAGAAGAAACTCGCGGAAGACCTGTACTATCACGAAGACCTGGACGCTGCCCGTCAGCTGGTCATGTCTCACCTGCGCTTTGTCGTGCATATCGCCAAGTCGTACTCCGGTTACGGCCTGAACCAGGGCGACCTGATTCAGGAAGGTAACGTGGGGCTGATGAAAGCGGTGAAGCGCTTTAACCCTGAAAAGGGTGTTCGCCTGGTGTCCTTTGCGGTGCACTGGATCAAGGCGGAGATTCACGAATTTATCCTGCGCAACTGGCGCATCGTAAAAATTGCCACCACCAAGGCCCAGCGCAAGCTGTTCTTCAATCTGCGCGGGCAGAAGAAGAAGCTGGCGTGGCTGAGCAATGATGAAGCCAAGCGCGTAGCGGAAGAGTTGAACGTGGACGTTGCCCACGTGCACGAGATGGAGGGGCGTCTGGCGGCCCACGATGCGGCATTTGATGCCGGCGTGGACGACGACGAAGACACCGCATGGCAGGCCCCGGCGCACTACCTGGAAGACCGTCGTTACGACCCGGCGACCATGCTGGAAAACGACAACTGGCAGGAAACCAGCGTAAACAGCCTGACCGCCGCGATGGAGCAGCTGGACGATCGCAGCCGCGACATCATCGAGGCGCGCTGGCTGAGCGAGTCCAAAGCGACTCTGCACGAGCTGGCCGACAAATACGGCGTCTCCGCTGAGCGAATCCGCCAGCTTGAGAAAAACGCCATGAAAAAAGTCCGGGTGGCGATGGAGGCCTGACAGCCTTCTCACTGACCGGATTCAAGAACCGCGCTACTGGCGCGGTTTTTTCGTATCTGGTGGTCCGTGGTATTGCTTTGAAGCCGGTTGGATGGCGGTGAGGCACCGGGTATCTATTTTCGGAACCAGGCTAGGCGCCCCCCTTAAACCCATCCCTGGGCGTTGCGGCGCAAACTTCCTGTTTGCGACGCTTCTGAAAACCCGCACCCAGCGCTCCCCCTTCGCAATGAACCGGATTACTTCGTAAGCCAGTTAGAAAGGAATGAATATGGCTAAATTGTATTTGCTGCTTGCCGCTTTTTTTGGCGGTACCGGAGTTGTTCTCGGAGCGTTTGGTGCTCATGGCTTGCGTGACAAAGTCGCGGAGAACCTTCTGGAAGCCTATAAAACCGGTGTGCACTACCAGATGGTCCACGCCCTGGCCCTGATCGCCGTGGCTGTATTGATTCATCAGATCGGCGCAAAAACCTCGCTGATTGTAAGTGGTGCCCTGTTTGCTATCGGCATCCTGTTTTTCTCCGGCAGCCTGTACGGTCTGACCTTCGGCGGACCAAGAATCCTGGGTCCCATCACCCCGCTGGGTGGCACCCTGCTGATCGGCGGATGGATAGCGCTGTTTATCGCCGCACTGAATTACGGAAAATAACCGCCAACCGAAGGCGGTAAGAGCACAGAAATTTGAATTGAAGGCCGAGTGCCGGGGATGGGGTTTCAGAAGCGTCGGCGACAGGACGTCGCCGCCGCAGCGCCCAGGGATGGGTTGAAGGGGGGCGCCTAGCCCGGTTCTGAAACCCCATACCCGGTGCTGGGCCGCCCCACCACCAGCTACGGAGCACCCAAAAAGCTACGAAGCTCAGAGGTAAAGAATGCAAGAAGAACCCAACAACGAACCAGGTAACGAGGAAGAAGACTTCCCCTACCGCACCGAATTCAAAAAGAAATCCATCCGCAGCTACGTCATTCGTGGCGGTCGAATGACCGAAGGCCAGCGCAAGGCTTTCGATACCTACTGGGGTCCGTTTGGCCTGTCGCTCTACGACGGCGGTATCGACCCGAAAGAAATCTTCGGACGTGACGCGCCGGTGGTGCTGGAAATCGGTTTTGGCATGGGCGACTCCCTGCTGGAAATGACCGAAGCCGAAGCCGACAAAGACTTTATCGGCATCGAGGTGCATCCGCCTGGCGTTGGCCGGCTGATCAACAACGCTGGCAAGGCTGAAGTCAAAAACCTGCGCGTCTATATGGCCGACGCCATCGACGTGTTGAATGACTGTATCCCCGATGCCAGCCTGGATCGCTTCCAGCTGTACTTCCCCGATCCGTGGCACAAAAAAAAGCACAACAAGCGCCGTATTGTGCAGCCGGAATTTGTAAAGCTGCTGTGCAGTAAATTGAAACCCGGTGGTCTTATGCACATGGCCACTGACTGGGAAAATTACGCGGAGCAGATGCTCGAAGTACTGGAAGCTGAAGAGTTGTTGGAAAACACCGCTGGCAAAGGCCATTACGCCCCGCGTCCGGAATTCCGTCCACAGACCAAGTTCGAGCGCCGCGGCGAGCGCCTCGGCCACGGTGTCTGGGATCTTCTGTACCGGAAAAAATAAGCCGACGTTTCGGCTGCTGCCAGCGGGCCGGGGCGCCGGGCCCGCTGTGCTATCTTCAGACTACCGGTAAACGGATGCTCCGGAGTCACAATGACAAAAAAACCAACTGCGCTGCCAAAGCGCCTGTTGAGCAGCGTCATATTGCTGCTCAGCAGTCACGCCCTTGCCGATCGCGAGGGCACCCTCACCCTGTATCTCAATGGCGGCCAGTACTGGTTTGACGACGCGCGTCTCGACGGTACCCCTTATGTTGGCCTGGAGCTCGAAGACAACGCCGGTGGCGGTATCGGCTTTGGCTACAACATTACCGATCGCTGGGCCATGGAGGGCGTGTACGATTACTTCAGCGTCAATATAAAAGACACCGACCTGGACGTGAACGTACAGAATTACCACCTGGACCTGCTCTACCAGTTTGCCGGCCGCTTCTGTGGCAACTACGACTGGCAGCCCTATGTGGTTGTCGGTGCCGGAGAGTTGCGCATCGATGAGGATTCCTTCGGTTATCCCGATAGCTGGCACCAGCGTCAGACCATGCTCAACTTCGGTGCCGGGATCAAATACCGCCTCGGACCGCGCTGGCAGTTGCGCGGTGATGCGCGGGGCTTCCAGGGTGTGGAAGAAGGTGGTCTGGATGGCTTTGTAAGCCTCGCCATTGGATATCAATGGGGCGCAGATCCGGTGGTCTATGACCGCGATGGCGACGGGGTATTCGGCGAGATAGACGAGTGCCCACAAACGCCTGTGGGTATCGATGTGGATGGGCGCGGTTGCCCCATCGATAGCGATGGCGACGGTATCCCGGATTATCTGGACCAGTGCGCCATGACCCCCATGGGCACACCGGTGAATCAGGACGGCTGTCCGCTGGCCCCCTATGACCCCGCAGACCTCTCCAAATAAGAGCAAGTAGGTTGAGCAAAGTGCAGCGTGCCCAACGCAATCCCGGGGCTATCCGCCCCTGGCTTCCTCCAGCTGTTCGGATATTTCCAACCACTCCATTTCCAGCGCATCCAGGGTTTCGCGGGCCTGCCCCTGCTCCTGGGTCAGGCGGGTAATTTCATCCTGCTGGCCACCGCTGTACAGACTTTCGTCTGCCAAGCGGGATTCCAGAGCGTGTAACGCCTGCTCCGCCTTTGCCATCTTTTGCTCGATGCTTTTCAGCTTGTTGGTGAGCGGCTTCAATTGTTCCCGCAGGGCGGCAGCAGCACGGCGCTGGGCTTTTTTGTCTTCCGCTGATTTATCACCAGTTTGGGTTTCAGCTGATTCCGCCGGGGTTTCCTGACGGCGCTTCTCATCCCGTTTGAAGCTGAGTAACCACTGCTTGTAGTCATCCAGGTCACCGTCATAGGGCTCGGCGCGACCGTCCGCCACCAGGATGAATTCATCGGTGGTATTGGCCAGCAGGTGACGGTCGTGGGAAACCAGAATCATTGCACCGGGGAATTCTGCCAGCGCCAGAGTGAGGGCGTGACGCATCTCCAGATCCAGGTGATTGGTGGGCTCGTCCAGCAACAGCAGGTTTGGCTTTTGCCACGCCAGCAGCGCCAGCGCGACCCGCGCTTTTTCACCGCCGGAAAAACCGCCCACAGGTTCAAACACGCGGTCGCCCACGAATCCGTAACCACCAAGAAAATCCCGCAGCTGTTGCTCGCTGGCATCCGGGGAAAGTCGCTGCAGATGCAGCAGAGGTGAGGCCTTGGCATCCAGCGCTTCCAGCTGGTGCTGGGCGAAATAGCCGATCCGCAGGTGTTCGCCACACTGGCGTTCCCCCGATAGCAGTGGCAGGTCGCCGGCGAGGGTTTTGATCAGGGACGATTTACCGGCCCCGTTGGGGCCCAGCAGGCCGATGCGGCGGCCGGGCTGAACACCGAGCTCCACCCGCGGCATGATGGTTTTTCCGGAATAACCGATCTCCGCCTCACGCAGGTCAATCAGCGGGTTGGAAACCTTGTCCGCACAGGGCAGGCGGAAGCGGAACGGTGAATCCACGTGGGCCGGAGCGATTTCCGCCATGCGATCCAGTGCCTTGAGGCGGCTTTGCGCCTGCTTGGCCTTGGTCGCCTTGGCGCGGAAGCGGCGCACGAAGTCTTCCATATGCGCGCGCTCGGCTTGCTGCTTCTCGTACTGAACCTGCTGTTGCGCCAGGCGTTCAGCACGGGTGCGCTCGAAGGCGGTGTAGTTGCCGCTGTAGAGCACCAGTTCTTGCTGTTCAAAACTGATGATGCCGTCGACCACGGCATCGAGAAAGTCGCGGTCATGGGAGATGATCAGCAGGGTGCCGGGAAATCGCTGGAGCCACTGCTCCAGCCACAGGGTGGCATCCAGATCCAGGTGGTTGGTGGGTTCGTCCAGTAACAGCAGGTCTGCTGGGCACATCAGTGCACGTGCCAGGTTCAGGCGGATGCGCCAGCCACCGGAAAAGCTTTTTACCGGGCGCTGTTGGTCTGCGTGAGAAAAGCCGAGACCATCGAGCAGTTGCGCAGCTCGCGCCGGCCCGCTGTAGCCATCGATGGCGGCCATGCGTTCGTGCAGTTCGCCTATACGTTTGCCATCGCTGCCATCTGCTTCTGCCGCCTCCAGCTCGCGCTGTAATTCTCGCAGGCGGTGGTCGCCGTCCAGGGCGTACTCCAGTGCACTGCGATCGCTGGCAGAAACCTCCTGGGCCATGTGTGCGACTTCCCAGCCCCCGGGCACTTCAACCGTACCGGCGTCACTGTCCTGCTGTTTCAGCAACAATTTGAACAGGGTGGACTTGCCGCAGCCATTGGCACCGATGACGCCGACCTTGTGACCGGGAAAGATGCGACAACTGGCGTTGTGGAGCAGGTCGCGCCCGCCCACCTGCAGCGATACGCCTTGCAGATTAATCAATGGAAACCTCTTTGAATTCGCCCGAATTTGACTAGGCTATCGGCATAAGAAACCGCCGGGATTCTATCGTGACAGCAACCGCATCTCCATCACCGCCCCCCTCGCCGTTACAAAACCCTCTGTGGCACTTCAGCCTGGAATTCTATCGCCAGCCTGAGGTGGCCGATTTTCTACTCGAATGCCAGGACGGCAAGGGCGCAGATGTGTGCCTGCTGCTGTGGGCGAGCTATGTAAGTGCCTGTGGAAGGCAGTTGAGTGAAGAGAGCTGGCGCGTAGCCGATCGCGGTCTGGCGCCGCGCAGAAGGATGATTGTCAGCATGCGCAACCTGCGCCGTTTACTCGGGCGCTTCAACAAACGAGGAGGGCTATACGAATGGTGCAAGCGCTGCGAGATTCGTATGGAACAGCGCCAACTCGCGGCGTTGTGGAAGCTCAATAGTGAGACCTGGCCGGAAACCCGCTCACCCCTGGCTCTGGCGGGACAGCAATACGGCCTGCTACAAAAAGATCAGGCCCGCTGGGCGGGCCTGATTGATAACTACAGCGGTAGCATCCGCAGCGCGACCGGTTCACCGGTCGCCGCCACTTGATGCTCTACGCTCAGTACTTGTGCTTGTGCTCTTCCGGACCGTAGTGCGGATTTTCCTCGCTGGCGAACAGGCTGTTGGGCGGAGTGCTGGGGGTAATGCTTGGCGCTACCGGAGTAACCGCGGCGGGGCTGGATTCCGACACCAGCGGTTGCGGCTCTGAGGTTTTGCCCATGATGGGTTCCGCCGCAGGTGCAGGTTCGGCGGCCGCAGTCTGAGTCGCCGGTTTGCTGCCATTGGTTTTCGCCGGTTTGGCCGCTTTTTTGGCGGGGGCCTTCTTGGCTACCGCTTTCTTGGTCGCCGCTTTTTTTGCGGGTTTGGCTGGTGCCTGGTCCGCGGCCGGTTTAGCTGCGGCCGCTTTTTTCACCGGAGCTTTTTTGGTTGCGGCTTTTTTCGGAGCAGCTTTCTTTGCTACGGGTTTCTTTGCCGCCTTTGCTACTACCTTTTTTGCTGCCGCTTTTTTTGCTGGCGCTTTTGCTTCCGAAGATGTCGCTTTCTTGACGGCCGGTTTCTTGGCGGTCTTGGCTGCGGCTTTTTTCTTCTTCGGCTTGCTGGCTGCCATCACTTTTTTGGCGGTGGCGTCAGCGGCCTTTTTGAGAGTGCCGGCAGTTTTTACGGCCAGATTGGCTGCAGCCTCAGCTACCTTGGCATCGCCAACGGCCTTGGCGGCATCCTTGGCGATTTTTTCAAGCTTGGCGACAGCGGCCTTGGCGGTGTCGATTTTTTTCTTTGCCGAAGTTTTCGCGGCAGGAGTTTTGGCTTTGCCCGCAGCGGTTTTTGCGGTGGCCAGCTTGGCCTTGGCCTGCTTTACCTGGGCCAGGGCTTTGTCGGCATCCTTGCTGGCTTTTTTCAGGGCCTTGTCGGCATCGGCCGCTTCTTTGGCCCGCGCCTTGTCGAGTTGGGTGTTGAGCTTGGCGATCTGGCTTTCCAGATCTGCTACGGATACAGCGGCTTTGCGTTTGGCGGCCATGGGTCGAAATCCTGCGGTTGAAACGGAGTTGTCGAAATCGGTTTGGTGAAACTGGATTGCCCAGCACCCTGAATACATTCCCCCTGCACTGCAGATCAACCTCTCTGCGGGAGAAATAAAAATCAGGGTGAGCGCTGATAATAGCGCTGTTATTTGTGATGTGCATCCCTGCACGGGGCAGAATGTAAAGGTTTTTATCGAGTATTTTCCCTGAAGTGTCGGGCATCGCCTCGAATTGTGCCGGCGGTGCGGAAAAAAGTTGCCGGGATATGCAACGATGGACGGCACTCAGTGTCTGAAGCCAGCGGTGTGCAGTGGCAACCGGCATGGGTTAGACTTGCCTGTCGCTGGCCCGACCAGCTGCAAATGTGATCCAAAGCACAAAGCGTGCAGCGATCGGGGTGTACAACAGCAGAGAAGGGTGGACCCTGCTCTACTCAAATAATGCTTCACGGAAATAAAGAGATGATTCTCATGAATAAAACTTCTTTGGCTGCTGCGATAGCGCTGGGTATTGCACTGGTCGGCTGTAACAAACAGGAGTCTGCTGAATCTGCAGATATCACACTGGAAACCCAGGAGCAGAAGGTCAGCTATATCATTGCCGAAGATATGGCCCAGCGCCTGAAAACCCAGGAAGTTGCTCTGGATCCTAAAATCGTTGCCATGGCACTGAACGACGTTGCCAGCGGCCGCGATTCCCGTCTCAGTGAAGACGAGAAGAAAGAGGTTATTTCGATATTCCAGGAAAGCATGCAGGCCAAACAGAAAGAACTGATGGCCAAGCAGGAAGCCGATTTCCGGGCCAAGGCGGATTCGAATCTGGCCGAGGGCAAAAAATTCCTGGAAGAGAATGCCAAGAAAGAAGGTGTTCAGACCACTGAATCCGGCCTGCAGTACAAAATCATTACTGAAGGCACCGGCCCCAGCCCCAGCGAAACCAGTGTGGTGGAAGTGGACTATAAAGGTACCCTGATCGACGGGACCGAATTCGACAGCTCCTACAAAAACGGCAAGCCGGTACAGTTCCCGGTGAATGGTGTCATCAAAGGCTGGACCGAAGCGCTGCAGCTGATGAAGGAAGGTTCCAAATGGGAACTCTACATTCCTTCCGACCTGGCTTATGGTCCGGGTGGTGCCGGTGGTCTGATCGGCCCCAACTCCACGCTGATTTTCGAAGTTGAACTGCACAAGGCCGACGTAAACACTGCTGAAGCTGCAGACGAAGCGGTGGAAGAACAGTCAGAAGAAGCGCAGGACCAATAACTGCTGCTTCAGCCGGTGGAAAAACTGGCAGGCAATAAAAAAGGGGCTGCGGCCCCTTTTTTTGTTCACCCTGTCTGTGATTGATTCTGAAGCTGGAATTTTTCCCCGATTAAGATTTCACGCCAGCTGATTTTTGTGTGCTGTATGCAGGGTATCGATCATGCGATCTTCAGCGGCAAATCGGGTTTCCAGGGCCACGCCCAGCTCAGACAGGTCCTTGGGCAAAGAGCTCAGGTCGTCGGTTTCCAGATACTTGTCGTTGAAGTCCACCGCCACATCGGTAGTGGCGTCTATTTCCAGATAGAGGGCTTTTGCCTGTTGCAGGCCTTCGGCATCGCCAAATGCCTGGCCTTCCTGCATCAGCTGGTCGTACACCTCGAAATGGCCGGCAGAAACGTAGTCCACCAGTTGCTGGCACAGGGTACGCAGATGGGCTTCGGCTTCCCTATCGCCATCGGCGACTTCTTTTTTTTCCGACAGCCCGCAAAAACTGACTAACAGCGCCTGTCGGGATTGCAACCAGCGGTCAATGATCTGGCTGACGCCACCCCAGCGCTCCTGCGCATTTTTACAGTTTTCCAACATCTCCAAGTTTCCTTTTTGTGGCTTCAACAGCTGCTTATAGGAATGTAGAAGCTTCCCCCGCCGCGGGCAAGGACGCCGCCACAATAAGCGCCAGAAAGGGAAGTCCGTCTCATCGTTGACTGGTGACGCTAGCCGGCACCGGCAATCAGTGGCAGCAGCAGTGCGGTCAGTGCGCCGCACAGGCCCATCGCCAGTGCCGAAAAAGCACCGCACAGGGCGCTGATTTCCAGGGCGCGAACCGTACCTATGGCGTGTGCATTGATGCCCATGGTGAAGCCAACCACACGCTCATCGGTGATGCGCATACAGCGCAGCAGTGCGGGGCCGAATACCGCACCGACAATGCCGGTAAACGCGACTACGCCGGCGGCGAGACTCTGGATGCCGTTGATCTCTTCCGCCAGTGCCAGCGCTACCGGCGTGGTTACGGATTTGGTGGTCAGCGCAATTAACACCGTGCGGCTGCCGCCTAGCAGCAGGGCAATGATTACCGCTACCAGCGGTGCCAGTATCGCGCCCACCAGCAGCCCCAGCATCAGTGGCCAGCCCACTTTCCGCACCATGACCAGATTCTGCTTGAGGGGGATTGCCAGAGCTACTACGGCGGGGCCCAGCAGCAGGTACAACAGGGCACTGCCGCGCTGATAGCTGGGGTAGTCCACGTCGAGGAGCAACAGTGCGGCGAAAATCAACAGGCTGCCGCCCACCACCGGGTGCAGCAGTGGGCTGTCGACCCGGCGGTAGAGTTTCAGCCCCAGCCAGAAAGCGGCGACATTGAGGGGCATGATGACCAGTGGGTGTGCCGCCGACAGCGGCAGTTGAATGGTCTCCCCAAACTGCGCCAGCTGACCCAGCCACTGCTGAACTTCACTTCTCATTTGGCGTGTTGTCCTTGGGATCAGTACGCGGTGGCCGCCCCTGCGCGCGCTGAATCAGATACTTCAGCAGCAGAGCGGTGAGGGCAAAGCAGATCAGCGTTCCCAGCACCATGGCGGCAACCAGGGCCAGCCAATCCCCCGGCGCCAGGTCGCGCAGAAAGTAGATACCCACGGAGGCGGGGAGGAAGATCAATACCAGCAGGCGCAGAATCTGCTCGCTGACCTGTGCCAGGCCTTCGGGCACGCGGCCGTACAGCAGCAGGGCCAGCAACAGCAGCACCATGCCGAATACTGAGCCGGGTATTGGGAGTGAAAACGTCGCGGCCAGGGCGCCCCCGAGCAGGTCAAAGGCTACCAGCAGAGCAGCCCCGCCACACCAGTGGGCGACCTTGGTGAGTGTGACCACCGGTGCGGGTCAGTGTTTGCGAAAGGCCTGCCAGATCCCGAACAGGGTCAGCCCCACGAAACCCACCGCGGCCCAGCCGGGGATCGACAGACCCAACAGAGTCCACTTCACTTCCGCACAATTGCCGTCGCCGGTAAGCAGGGTTTTGATCACATCTGACATCGGGAAGGCTTCCACCATATAAGTGATACCGGGCCCACAGGCAGGCACCTGGTCGGCGGGCAGGCTCTGCAGCCACAGCTGGCGGCCGGAAAAATACAGGCCGCCGAGGGCGAACAGCGAAACCAGCAATCCGTAAATGCGGCGGCCGATGTTGTGGATCCCCCGCGGGTTGTGCAGAAACGCAAGCAGGGACACCAGGCCCACGCCCAGGAACATCACTCTCTGGGTGATGCACAGCGGGCAGGGTTCCAGACCCATGGCGTATTCCATATAAAACGCGGTGGCGAGTACCAGCACGACGGCGATGAACATCAACAGAAAGGTGATTCGGGGGCTGGGCAGGGTCATGGTGATTATTTTCCGCGTTATTGCTGTTGCCGGAACCGCACCGCCTGCTGCGACAGGTCGGTGAACAGTGTTTGAAAGTCTTGTTCCAGTGCTTCTTTGTCTGCCTGCAGCAGCGGCAGCATATCTGCCAGAGGCTGTGGGCGGCGCAGGCGTGTGCCGACGCGCTCCAGAGTGCGCTGGATTACCGCTACCTCGCGGTAGCCGGGCAGCAGTTTAAATTGCTCGGCGCGCTGAATAAATGCCCGGGCATTTTCCGGTATCCACTGGCGGCGGGTGCGGAAGTTGGACCAGCACTGATCGACGAAGGTTTCCAGTGGCTGTGGATGCCAGGTTTGCCAGCGGATGGCGAGCAGGTGGTCGAACCAGATATCCAGGGCGATACCCCCGAGACGCCGCCACTGCGGACCCAGGCGGGTGAGCGCGGCAATATAGGCAGGGTGCTGGTCACTCAGCAGGTCGATACGCCGGTGCAGGCGGATGCCGTCTTCGATGGCCTGCGGACGCTCGCCCTTGAGTGGGCCTTTGACGAAATCCCCCAGCAACCCGCCCAGTTGCCAGTCCGGATCGGGGCCGGAGAGCAACAGGTGGGCGAGGTAGTTCATGCGCTTCAGGTCCTATCAGCTGCAGTGGCTGCGCCGCCACCGGGGGAAAGCTTTCCCCGTAGCGCTGCCTTCGCGTTGTAGATCAAAGGTCCCTTTGGCAAAAGGTGTACTGTGCGTAGTAGCGGCCGAGAAAATCTTCGAAGCTGCCTTTATCCGCCTCTTCCACCTCGCGCTGTTTCTGCAGGGATTCCTGGGCGAGGCGCTCAAATTCCGCCTGCTCTGCCGCATCCAGCGGCCGTTCGAGGAAGTACTGGCGATGTTGCTCGGCCTTGGCCTGGGCCCACTGGAAAAAGGTCTGCCGGTGCTCGTGCATTTCCGCCAGTACCTGCGCCGCCGGCGTCGGTGTCTTGCCGCTGATTTTGTCGCGCTGTGCGGTGACCGCGCGCTGGTAGTCGCTGCTTTCCCACGCCTGGTCGAGAAGCTCCGCCACCGGGGTGATTTCGTCCAGCAGTGCGCCGGCCCAGTCGGTGAGTTTGCGCTCCTGGCCATTGTGGACAAGTTGCAGCTCCGGATCGCGACCGCGGTAGACGATGCGCGACTGGTTTTCCTGTACTGCGCGGTAGTCGGCGTCGTCGGTGATCGGGCTGTCGCTGAGCAGGCAGTGCAGCAGGAAGGCGTCGAGGAAGCGCATCTGCGGTGCTTCGATACCCAGAGGCACGAAGGGATTCAGGTCGAGGCAGCGCACTTCGATGTATTCCACACCGCGCGCATCCAGTGCCGAGAGTGCGGTTTCGCCCATACCGGCCGGGTTTTTCGGCCGAATCGGTGAATAGAATTCATTTTCGATCTGCAGCAGCCCGGTGGAGAGCTGCTGATAGTCGCCGTTGGCGTCCTTCACGCCCAGTTCGTGGTACGGCGGATAGGGGCGGCTGATCGCGGCACACAGGGTGGACAGGTAGCTGGGCAGGTCGTTGTAGCAGACGATCAGGGATTTCTGTGCGTCGCTGGTGTAGCCGAGGTCGCCCATGCGCAGGGAGGTGGCCTCCGGTGCGTAAAGGCTGCGGCCATCGCCGTCGAAGGACTGCAGCTTGTGCTCCCGGTCCTGCACGAAGGTCCCGCACACCGCCGGCGCGGCGCCAAACAGGTAGATCAGCAGCCAGTAGTGGCGGCGGAAATTGCGGATCAGGTCGAAATAGCGGCGGGTCTTGAATTCACTGAGCGACTCGCTGCTGCCCTCTTTCTGCTGCAACCACTGCCAGAAAGTGTCCGGCAGAGAGAAGTTGTAATGGATCCCGGCGATGGTCTGCATGGCGCGTCCGTAGCGCAGCCCGAGACCCAGGCGGTAGATCGACTTCATGGTGCCGCTGTGGGAGCTGCCGTAGCGCGCTACCGGAATGTCCGCATCGCGGCCGATGCGCCCGGGCATGCTGTTGACCCACAGGCGCTCATCTCCGATCTGGCTGTAGGTAAAGCGGTGGATCTGGTCGAGCTTTTCCAGTGCCTGCTCCGGCGTCGCCACCGGCGGGGTGATGAACTCCAGCAGTGCTTCGGCGAAATCGGTGGTGATGCAGTCCTGGGTCAGGGCCGAGCCCAGGCCCCGGGGGTGTTCGGTCTGGGCCAGCTCGCCGGCGGGGGAAACCCGCAGGCTTTCTTTTTCGATGCCGCGGCGAATGCCCTTGAGTAGTGGCAGGGTTTCCGGCTGGGCCAGTTCGGCCAGATTGAAAGTGGGCACTCGAATCTCCTGTGAGCAGCCGGTGGGCGAATATCCCGCCTAAATGGGGGCGTTGAAACCCAACTCAAGGGCTCGGCCCTGCAGAAATGCGTTTGAACTTCTCTGGGCCGCCTCGAGTGCCGGAATCAGGCCTGGCTGATTGTGGCTTCCGGGGGCTGATCCGGCAGGATTTCCGGTTCTACCTGCGGCTCGATCTCGGGGCTTGTGCCTGGGTACTGGTCCGGTTCCACTTCCGGGGCGGGGGTGGGATCGATTTCGGGATTGTATTCCGGCGGTGTTTCGCTGGGGGCTGGCTGCGGAAGTTCTTCCGGGTCACCGCCATCGGTGTCTGCCGCAGCTTCCACCACAGTGCTCTCGTCGGATTCCGTTGCCGGGGATTCCTCTGGCGGGGTTTCCCGTTCCAGAGGCTCCGGACTCAGGGCGTCGGCGGGAACCAGGGGCTGCTTCTTGGCGTCCAGCTCGCATTCCAGTAGTTCGATGCGCTGGGTGACGTCACGGGTATTGGCCTCGAACATCTGGTTGATGGCGACATCCTTGAATTCACTGCGAAACAGCTTGGCGACCTCGCGGCCGTCGATCCATTCGTTGCTCTTGCTCAAAAACTGCAGGTGCTGGTTGGTCAGCACGTAGACGTGACTCATGCGATAGGACAACTTTGCTCAGACATGGGTCGCAGTTTAGCGGTGGCTGGGGTGAGGCTCAAGAATTGGGGGCGAGCTGTGTGCGCTCGACCTGCAGGAGCCTGCCTGCAGGCGAAACTTTCAAGGACTCCAGGCCGTTGATAGCGGCCTGTTCGCCTGCAGGCAGGTTCCTACAAATAAGATCGGGGTCAGAGGGTTTTCAATGGATAGTGCGCCGGATACGGCAGCCGCGCCGCGCCGCTATCCACCGCCGCCCGCGCTACCGCGGCCGCCACTTCCGGCAACAGCCGCGGATCGGTGGGCTTGGGCAGTATGTAATCGGCACCGAAGCTCAGTTCCACGCCGCCGTAACCTGCGCGCACTTCATCCGGTACCGGTTGGTGGGCGAGTTTGCGAATGGCTTCGATGGCGGCCAGCTTCATATCTTCATTGATGCGGGTGGCGCGCACGTCCAGAGCGCCGCGGAAGATAAACGGGAAGCACAGCACATTGTTGACCTGGTTGGGGTAGTCCGAGCGGCCGGTGGCCATGATCAGGTCGTCGCGGGTGGCGTGGGCCAGTTCCGGGGCGATTTCGGGGTTCGGATTGGAGCAGGCGAAAACCACCGGCCTGGGTGCCATATGCGCCAGTTGTGCGGCGGTGAGCAGGTCCGGGCCGGATACGCCAAGAAATACGTCGGCGCCCTCGATGGCGTCGTCCAGAGTGCGCATTTCGGTGTCCCGCGCCCACTCGCCCTTGTAGGCATTGATGTCGCTGCGTCCGGAATGGATGACGCCGCGGCTGTCGAGCATGGTGATCTGTTCTTTTTTCGCGCCCGCGGCCAGCAGCAGTTTGCAGCAGGCGGTGGCGGCAGCGCCGGCGCCCAGGCACACGATACGCACGCTTCCGAGGCTCTTGCCCTGGATCTCGAGTGCGTTGAGCATTCCCGCGACGGTGACAATGGCGGTGCCGTGCTGGTCGTCGTGGAACACCGGTACCGAGCAGCGCTCGATCAGCGCTTCCTCAATGTGGAAGCATTCCGGCGCCTTGATGTCTTCCAGATTGATGCCGCCGAAGGTGTTGGCGATGGCGGCGACGGTCTCGATAAAGCGTTCGGGGCTCGGGGCCTCCACTTCGATATCCACCGAGTTGATTCCCGCAAAGCGCTTGAACAGCAGGGATTTACCCTCCATCACCGGCTTGGACGCCAGTGGCCCCAGGTTGCCGAGGCCGAGAATCGCGCTGCCGTTGGAGATGACTGCCACCAGATTGCCTTTGCCGGTATACAGATAAGCGGCCTCCGGATCCTTGGCAATTTCGCGCACCGGCTCGGCGACGCCGGGGCTGTATGCCAGGGACAGATCTTCCTGGGTCTGGGCTGGAGTTGTGAGTTCCACCGAAAGTTTGCCCGGTGTTGGCAAGGCGTGATAGTCGAGCGCGGCCTGGCGCAGGGAGTCGGTCATCAGGATGTCATCTCTAGGGTTTGGAATGCCGACAGCATTCTGCGGCTGGCGGCAGGTTACAGCGGATATTTTGATTTTATTGTTGGGGGCGCACTGTCCCCTTATCCGGGGCGCGAAGAATAACCGAGACGACTGAGGGTTCACAAGCTCAAAAACTGAGCGCCGTAGTTATTTTCTACTAATTTCAATGGTGAATTCCGAGTCTACAGAAATAAACCACCTTTTATTTTGCTTATGTTGGGATGAATATTTCGCTCCGCGGTCCACCAGCCAACCTTTCACTTCTATTTTGCGTCCTTGCCAATCGCGCCCGCCAAAGTGGCCATTATCCCGGGGCTGTGGCAGGCGCACCGCCACCGGCCCGTCCAGTTCCAGCCACAGGTAGCGATTTTGGTCGACGTTTTTGACGGTGCCCGTGAGGCGCACGAATCCGCCGTCACCGGGACGCACCTCTGCGGCCTTGAGTACCGGCCAGACCCCGGGAGCCCAGATGCCGCGACCGTGAGCGCGGGCTTCCTGTTCGCGACTGGCAAGGCATTCCGCCAGGGCGAAGTTGGGAGCAATGGCGATATGAAAGGCCAGCCCGGCGGAGAGCAGCGCCGATTCCAGGCTGTCGCCGCGGTGATTGTAGACGTGGGCCAGTACGCGGCCGTGGTTGTCGTGGCGGTCGCGATCGTACACGAGCTCCAGGTCGCCGCCGGCGAGAAAGCGCTCAGTAAACTCGCGGGCTTCCCGCGCCAGCGGCTGTGCCTTGTGCTTGCCGTGGGCCAGTTCCGGGGCGTTGACGCCGATAAGACGCACTCTTCGGCCATCCCTGAGGCGCAGTGTGTCGCCGTCGATGACCTTCTGCAGGGCCGCCAGCTCGTCCGCCTGCCCGAGTACACAGTCCGCCAGGCCGCTGCCGGGGAACAGTGCCAGCGGGAGCAAAATTAGGGCGTAAAAAAAGGCGCCGAGGGAGACCCTTGGCGCCTTTTTCTGATTCACCATCACCGGCAACACGCAGGTCACTCCGGTGTGTGATCCAGCAGCATTTACTTGGAAATGCGGCTGCCGAAACGCTTCTTGAAGCGGTCTACACGGCCACCAGTGCTGGCCTGCTTCTGCTTACCGGTGTAGAACGGGTGGCAGTTGGAGCAGACGTCCAGCTGGAGGTCTTTGCCCAGAGTGGAGCCCATTTTGAACTCGTTACCACAGGAGCAGGTTGCGGTGATTTCAGCGTAATTCGGGTGGATATCGGTCTTCATGTTGGCCTCTTTCGACACCGCCACCCAGTCATCTGCTGAGCACGGAGCCGTCGTTGGTGCAGGGGAGGATTCCCCGGGCTGTTTAAAAAGTCGGCGCATACTATCAGATTAGCCTGCCGTTTCAAGGGAAAATGCGGCCTTGGCGCCCGCTGCCCGGACCGCCGGTCCATCCCGCTTATTGTGCGCTCCCGCTGGCATCGATCAGATCCCGCAGCGCCGCCATATGGGCGTTGAGGGCCGAGCGACCATCGGGGGTGAGCTGATACCAGGTGGTCGGTTTGCGCTCCACGAAATCCTTGCGGGATTGCAGGTACGCCCGCTCCTCCAGTTTGCGCAGCTGTGCCCCGAGGTTGCCATCCGTTGCCTGCAACAGTGCTTTCAGCCGTGCAAACGTCAGCTCACCGTGCCTGGTCAGCAGTACGCAGGCACCCAGACGAATTCGGTGTTCCAGCAGCGGATCCAGAGCGGACAGCGCTTTCATGCTGCGTCACCCGCAGCGCGCAGGGCTGCACGCCGGCTGAGGCCAGCCCACAGCAGCGACAGGCCCACGGTGATGCCGGTAATGGTCCAGGTGTAGGGCGGCATTAGCAGTACCAGAACACCGTAGGCCGTCAGCATTAGCAGGCCGCACCACAGCAGAGGGCGCTCCAGATGAACGCCGGCGAGGCCGTAACCGATCCCCGTCACCAGCAGGAAGTTGGCGCCGCCCATCTCCGGGGAAACTCGCCCCAGCAGCAGTGGCAGGAAGCACAGCAGGAAGGCCGCGCCCATCAGGCCCCAGTGCAAGCCGTAGCGCTGCGCCATACGGGCATTTTTCACGCCCTGACGGCGGCTCTGGCGCTCCCCGAGCCACCAGCTAAACAGGCCGCCGCCGATTCCGGCCACCAGCCAGTAGATACCTGCCAGTTGAGGGGCAAAGTCTGGCAGGCTGAAACCGGCGGCGATGAGGCCGCCCCACATAAAGTACAGTGCTGGTATGCCACCGGCCGTGGCATCCTCGCGCAGGGTGTTACTTATATAGTCGAGGTCGCTTTGCAGTTTGTTGACGTCGGTCATGAGGACAGTTCCTTTGTTTGTTTTGAGTGCTTGTCTGGCAGTAATTTTCGAGACTTCCATTGGCTCTAATATTTAGAGTTGAATTGTAGAGTACTTTATTTTTTAGAGTAAGCAATCCCTGGCGACGAATTGAGGTGGTGTGCGGCGCCAGTTATTGTTCGGGCTATTGTTGGCAGCGGGTGTGAGTGGTGTGAGTAGCGTGACAAAAATGGGCGAGAAAAAGCCGGACAACGCGCGGCTGTACCCACAGGCGCTAGCCGGTAAACTAGCGCGCTTTTGCGATTCGACGGTTGCCAGTGCAGCCGCGACCAGAACATTGGGGGCAGTTTGACGACAGCGGCAGTACAACAACAAGAAGGGGCGCGCGTGATTCTACGCCTGGCTGTGCCGGTACCCCTGCGCCGCCTGTTCGACTACCTGCCGCCCGCGGGGTTGGGTGCCGCCGACTGCAAACCGGGCCAGCGTTTTTGGGTGCCGTTTGGCAACCGCAGCCTGGTGGCGGTACTGGTGGACGTGGTGGATGACTCGCCCCTGGATACCATCAAGCCCGCCGCTGAGCGCATCGACAGCCAGCCCATCTTCGATCAGCGCAGCCGCCAGTTCCTGCAGTGGGCCGCCGACTACTATCAGGCGCCGGTCGGTGAACTCTACGCCGCCGCCCTGCCCGCCGCCCTGCGCAAGGGCAAGCCCGCGGATCACTGGGCGGAGCAGTGGCTGGAACTCACCACCGAGGGCAAGGGCCTGCCGGAAACCGCCCTCGCCCGCGCGCCCAAGCAGCAGGCGTTGTTGCAGCTGCTGCTGAACCGGGGCCGCCAGAGCCGCACCGCGCTGAACGCGCTGGGGCACAACGCCCCGGTGTGCAAGGCGCTGTGCGAACGCAACCTGACCCGCTGGGTAGCCGGCCCTACCGCGCCGCCGCCCATGGAAGCGGTAGCGCCGCGGTCGGCGCCGGAACTCAACGATGAGCAGCGTGAGGTTATCGATGCGGTGGCCTCCACAGGTTTCAGTGCCTCCCTGCTGGAAGGCACCACCGGCAGCGGTAAAACTGAAGTCTATCTGCGGCTGATGGAGCGCGCGCTGAGGGAAGGCAATCAGGCCCTGTTGCTGGTGCCGGAGATTGGCCTGACCCCGCAGACCCTGCGCCGAATCGCCGCGCGCTTCCCGGACTTCCGTATCGCCGCCCTGCACTCGGGGTTGGCGGACGGCGAACGCGCGCGCGCCTGGTTGTCTGCCGCCAGCGGCGTGGCGGATATCGTGATCGGTACCCGTTCAGCGATTTTTACCCCGCTGCCGCGCCTGGGGGTGATTCTGGTGGACGAGGAGCACGACGGCTCCTTCAAACAGCAGGACGGTGTGCGCTACTCAGCCCGCGACCTGTCCGTGGTACTGGCGAAAAATGCCGGGGTACCGGTGTTGCTGGGGTCCGCCACGCCGTCTCTCGAGAGTCTTCACAACGCGCTTAGCGGTCGCTACCAGCACCTGCGTCTGCGCCACCGCGCCGGCAATGCGCGCCCGCCCGAGATCAGTGTGGTGCCGATTCTGCACCAGCAGCTGCAGGAGGGGTTTGCCCCGCAGGTGTTGCGCCATATCGGCGCCACCCTGCAGCGGGGCGAGCAGGCACTGGTCTTCATTAACCGCCGCGGCTATTCCCCGGCACTGACCTGCGATGACTGCGGTTGGCTCGCCGACTGCCCGCACTGTTCCAGCAAGCTCACCCTGCACCGCCGCCAGCGCCAATTGCGCTGTCATCACTGCGACTATCGCCAGCGTGAGGTGCACAGCTGCCCCCAGTGCCACAGCCGCAACCTGAATGCCCTCGGCGCCGGCACCGAACGCAGTGAGGACTTCCTCACCCACACCTTCGGCAAGTACCCGGTGATTCGCGTCGATCGCGATACCACTGCCAGCAAGCAGGCCCTGGATCGCCTGCTGGAACCGGCGCGCAACGGTGAGCCCTGCCTGCTGCTGGGCACCCAGATGCTGGCCAAGGGGCATCACCTGCCAAAGGTCACCCTGGTCGTGATCCAGGACGCCGACGGCGGCCTGTTCAGTGCCGATTTCCGCGCCCCTGAGCGTATGGGGCAGTTACTGGAGCAGGTGGCGGGCCGCGCCGGCCGCGGCGACCTGCCGGGCCATGTACTGGTGCAGAGCCGCTACCCCGAACATCCGCTGTTGCAGCTGTTGCTGAACAAGGGCTACGGCGCCTTTGCCCGCCAGTTGATGGAGGAGCGCAAAATCGGCCAGCTGCCCCCCATCCGCGCCATGGCGCTGGTGCGGGCGGAGTGTGAAGAGCCGCGCTGGGCGGAGGAATTCCTCGCCAACGTGCGCGACTACCTGCAGGCTTTGGCTCCACCTTCCCCGGAACTGCAATACCTGGGTCCGGTGCCGGCACTGCTGGAGCGCAAATCCGGCCGCTTCCGTTTTTACCTGCAGATCACCGCCGACAAGCGCGGCCTGTTGCAGCAGATGCTCGCGCACTTCTGCCAGTGGGCCGAGGGCAATAAAAACCGCCGCCTGCGCTGGGCCGTGGATATGGATGCTCAGGAATTGTCGTAAAGCGGGAACTGGCCCAGCGGACAGTGCCGGGCGCAAGGGTTACAATTTGCCGCCTGTAAAATAACGAAGTCGAGAAACCCCATGAGCCGCCGCAATACCCGCCGCAGTCAATCCACCGGCAAGCCCGCCTGGGTCTGGTTCGTGCTCGGCAATTTTGTCGGCGGCTTCGCTGTATTTATCTTCCTGCTCAACGACCTCAAAACCGCGCAGCCCCAGGTTGCCGCCAGGGCGGACAAACCGCCGGCGGAAAAAAACGCTCCCACAGATTCCAAGCCGAAGTTCGATTTCTACAAGCTGCTGGAAGAAAACGAAGTCAAAGTGCCGGCGCCGAAAAACCAGCAGGTGCGGGTGCGGGAAAGTGACAGCGAAAAAAATACGGACAGTAGTGCAACGGCGCGCAGTGAACCCGAATCCGACCTCGTCTATATCCTCCAGGCCGCCAGTTTCCGCGACAGGGAAGAAGCCGAGCGCCTGCGTGCGCAGCTGATGCTCGCCAACCTTGATGTCAAAGTGGAATCTGCCACCGACAGCCGCGGCACCTGGCACCGGGTCCTCGTCGGCCCCTATACCAACCGCTCCAAAGTGGCCAAGGCGCGCAGCATCCTCGCCGAGCACCGGTTGATGCCGCTGGTATTAAAGCGCCCGGCGCAGGGGTAAGTACTGGATTCTAGCTTTCTGGCGGTGAAGGTCTCGCGAGGTAGCACCCGCTAGCGACGCCTTCGCCCGGAGTTTTGGTGTTCTTTCTGGACTATTCAGTCTCAACCAACCGGCGGGTAATCATGTGCGCTACCGGCGCAACCATCGAAACCAGCGGGAACGCCACCGCCCAGGCCACCAGCCAGGCATGAAACCAGCGGGTCAGAAACCCGGCGGCAATACCGGTGTTCATTACCGTGATCACCCCCGACATCATCGCCGACATAAACAGCGACATGAATACTGCAAAAACCAGGGTGTAATACCGGTGCTTGATACGCGCCACTAGCCGTCTCCACAGAACCTCAGAAGAAGGCGCGGATTATAGGGCTTGCACCGACAAGTTGAAATTTGCCCTCCGCGACCACACTTAGAGCAACTGAACTGAAAACGCAGAGGCACAAGTGGAACAATATCGCGGCACAACCATTCTCTCCGTGCGCCGGAACGGCAAAGTCGTTATTGGCGGTGACGGGCAAGTCTCCATGGGCAACACCATCATGAAGGGCAATGCCCGCAAAGTGCGCCGCCTGTACAACGACAAAGTCATCGCCGGATTTGCCGGCGGCACCGCCGACGCCTTCACCCTGTTCGAACGTTTCGAAGCCAAACTCCAGGCTCACAACGGCCAGCTCACCCGCGCCGCGGTAGAGCTCGCCAAAGACTGGCGCACCGACCGCGCCCTGCGCAGACTGGAGGCGTTGCTCGCCGTCGCCGACGAAACCGCCAGCCTGATCGTGACCGGTAACGGCGATGTCATCCAGCCGGAAGACGACCTGATTGCCATCGGCTCCGGCGGTCCGTTTGCTCAGTCCGCCGCTCGCGCACTGCTCGACAACACTGATATGGATGCCAGAAGCATCGTCGAGCAGGGTTTGAAAATCGCCGGCGATATCTGTGTGTACACCAACCAGAACCACACGATTGAAGAATTGAATTACTGAAATCCGAGCGCAGCAGAAACAAGTTTCTGACGAAGTTAATCATTACGAATTGAAGGCGGGGTGCCGGGTAAAGGTTTTTGAAAGCGTCGGCGACAGGGATGTCGCCGACGCAGCGTACAGGGATGTATTCACAGCGGTTTCAAAAACCTTTACCCGGTGCCCCGCCGCCACCGCGCCACATTAGAACGAGCGGCGGTGGGAAAAACTGAAAGAATCCGAGTAAAGACCATGTCCATGACCCCCAGAGAAATCGTCCACGAACTCGACCGCCACATTGTTGGCCAGAACGACGCCAAGCGCGCCGTGGCTATTGCCCTGCGCAATCGCTGGCGCCGCATGCAGGTCAACGAAGAACTGCGCGCGGAAATCACCCCGAAAAACATCCTCATGATCGGCCCCACCGGCGTCGGTAAAACCGAAATCGCCCGCCGCCTGGCGAAACTCGCCGGCGCGCCCTTCATCAAGGTCGAAGCCACCAAATTCACCGAAGTCGGCTACGTCGGCCGCGACGTTGAATCCATCGTGCGCGACCTGGTGGAAATGGCAGTAAAACTCGAGCGCGAGCGCGCCGTGGAAAGTGTAAAACAGCGCGCCATGGACGCCGCCGAAGAGCGTGTCCTCGACGCCCTGCTGCCCCCCGCGCGCTCCACCGAACCCGGCGACCGCGACTCCAGCACCCGCCAGGTCTTCCGCAAGAAACTGCGCGAGGGCGAGCTCGACGACAAGGAAATCGAAATTGACGTCTCCGCCAGCCCCATGGGTGTCGAAATCATGGCCCCCCCCGGCATGGAAGAAATGACCAACCAGCTGCAGGGCATGTTCTCCAACATGTCCAAGGGCAAAACCCAGAAGCGCAAACTCACCGTAAAAAAAGCCCTCAAGCAGCTCGCCGACGACGAAGCCGCGAAAATGATCAACGACGAAGAGATCAAAACCCGCGCTATTCAGTCCGCCGAACAAAACGGCATCGTCTTTATCGACGAAATCGACAAAGTGGCCAAGCGCCAGGGCAACAGCGGTGCTGACGTCTCCCGCGAAGGGGTACAGCGGGACCTGCTGCCGCTCATCGAAGGCTGCACCGTGACCACCAAATACGGCATGCTCAAGACCGATCACATCTTGTTTATCGCGTCCGGTGCCTTCCATCTGTCCAAGCCCTCCGACCTGATCCCGGAACTGCAGGGACGACTGCCGATTCGCGTGGAGCTGAGCTCGCTCACCTCCAAAGACTTCCAGCGCATCCTTACCGAACCCAGCGCCTCACTGACCGAGCAGCAGAAAGCCTTGATGGGCACCGAAGGCGTAAACCTGGAATTTACCGACGATGGTATCCGGCGCATCGCCGAAGTCGCATTCGATGTGAATGAATCCACGGAAAATATCGGCGCCCGCCGCCTGCACACCGTTTTGGAAAGGCTGCTGGAGGAAATCTCCTTTACTGGCGCTGACGGGGACAACACCGTGATCATTGACGCGGCGTATGTCGATTCGCAGCTCGGAGAGCTGAGCAAGGACGAAGACCTCTCGCGTTTTATTCTGTGATCACACTGCACTCTGTAGGAGCCTGCTTGCAGGCGAATGGCTCAGCGCACTGGACCGTTCGCCTGCAAGCAGGCTCCTACAGGGTCGTTCACCCCGGAAACAACATGTCTGCCCCACAAAAAATCCGCCTCGACAAAGCTGGCAAAAAGCTGGTCCTGCAGTACCGCGATCAGGCGTTCCAGCTCCCTGCGGAATACCTGCGGGTCTATTCCCCCAGTGCCGAGGTGCGCGGTCACGGCATCGGTGAAGGCACCCTGGTCAGTGGAAAAATGCACGTTGGCATCGAAAAAGTGGCCGCCGCCGGTCGCTATGCCCTGCAGATCTTTTTTGACGATGGCCACGATAGCGGTATTTATACCTGGGCCTATCTGCGCGAACTCTGCGATACCCATAACGAAAAATGGCAGATTTACCTCGAGCGCTTGCAGCGGGAAGGCAAGGGGCGGGACCCGGACGAGAGCGCCGTGAAATTTATCGGCTAGGGCTGGATCCGCCGTTTTGGTGTCCTCTCGCTGGACGCTCCCGCTCACCCTCGGTCACTTTCTCTCTTTCCTTACCCTCTTGATCCTCTTCCCATATCGGCGCCCAGCTACCGGTACTCAACCTCTCCGATTCCCGATTACTGCCGATGACCACATTTTTGCCATCCTCCGGTAACATGACTGGTCTTTAATGTGGGCTATTTGCCGCCAGCGGGTGAGAACCCGGCTCCCGGTGGCGTTTCAAGGAGTCATGTATGCAACCGAAAGTACTTGTCATCAGTGCCATCGCGGCAGCCCTGTGTCTTGCTGGCTGTAACGGTGCGGACGCCGGAGCGCAAGCGGCTGAAACCGCAAAGACGCCCGCGCCGCAAATCTCGCTGGCGCAATCCCAGAGCAACAGTCCCTGGTTCACCGAAGCCGAGCAGCGACTGCAGCGAGCCGCACAGGTAGAAATCAACAACAAGCGTGGCGCGGCGAAAAATATCATTCTGTTTGTGGGCGACGGCATGGGGATTTCCACCGTGACCGGCGCTCGTATTCTCGCCGGCCAGCTGCAGGGGCAGACCGGTGAGGAGTACCAGCTCAGCTTTGAGAAGATGCCGTTCGCCGGACTGATTAAAACCTACAACAGCAACCAGCAGACCCCGGATTCCGCGGGTACCGCCACGGCCATCGTTACCGGAGTGAAGACCAAGGCCGGTTTTATCAGCGTGGACGAGAGCGTGGCCCGCGGCGATTGCCCGGCGAGCCTCAAACATGGCCTCACGTCGGCCCTGGAGCTGGCGGAAGCTCAGGGCAAGGGCACGGGTATTATCAGTACCGCGCGCATCACGCATGCCACCCCTGCAACCACCTACGCCAAGGTACCGGAGCGCGATTGGGAACACTCAGCGCCCGAAGGTTGTCGCGATATTGCCGCGCAGCTGGTGGAAATGCCGGTGGGTGATGGAATCGATGTGATCATGGGCGGCGGTCGCCGCGGCTTCCTGCCGGCGAGCGTGACCGATCTGGAAGGCGCGGCCGGCAAGCGCGAAGACGGCCGCAATCTGGTACAGGAGTGGCAGCAGCGCTACGGCGAAGGTGCCGTGTATATCGAGGACCAGGCTGGATTCAACCAGCTGGATGTCACTTCCACCGGCAAGTTGCTGGGACTGTTCCAGCCATCACATATGCGCTACGAGTCGGACCGCAACCATGACAAGGCCGGCGAACCCTCTCTGAGCGAGATGACGGCCAAGGGCATAGAGCTGCTGCAGAAAAACAAGCAGGGCTACTTCATGCTGGTTGAGGGCGGTCGCATCGACCACGGCCACCACGCGGGCAACGCCTACAACGCACTGCACGATGCGGTGGAGTTCGCGAACGCGGTGCAGGTGGCCATGGACAATACCGATCCCCGGGATACCCTGATCATCGTCACTGCCGACCACAGCCACACCTTTGTCATCGCCGGTTACCCCACCCGCGGTAACCCGATTCTCGGCAAGGTGGTGAGTAACGACGAGCACGGTGAGCCTCAGGATTTCCCGCTGCTGGCTGCTGATGGCAAACCTTATACCACCGTTGGGTATGCCAATGGTTCGGGCTTTGCGTATCTCGGTGACGAGACCGATTCCGATCTGCGCCGCGGGGCACCAGCCCACGCCGGACGTGCGGACCTGACCGAAGTGGATACCCTGGCCCCCGGTTTTTATCAGGAAGCACTGGTGCCCACTTCCGGTGAAACCCACGGCGGTGAAGATGTGGGTATCTGGGCGCGCGGCCCGGGCGCGCACCTGCTGGGCGGCACGAATGAGCAGAACTTTATTTTTCATGTGATGGCCCACGCCGGCGGGCTCTTGAGCAAGGACTAGTCGGCAGCGTCGATCGGGCGCGGGTGGCTGTGTTTGCGTTGTTCACGCCACTTGTCGTGGGCAAACAGCTGCTCACATTCGCGTCCAATGGACCGCCGCAATTCCTGCATCCGCTGCTGGGCCTGGTCCAGCAGCGGTATCAGCTCTCTTTCCTCCTCGGCACCCAGCGCCTGCTTGTGTGTTGCCAGAAAGCGGCACAAAAGGTGCAGGTCGCGCCAGTCACCCAGGGCACTCGCCAATAGTTTCAGTCGAGTGCGGCGACCGCCAATTTTTTGGGGTTTCAGTTCTTGCAGCAAACGGGTGTGATACCACTGATCCTTTATTCGTTTGCGCAGGGTGTGGAAACTTTCGCCGTCTTCCCGCGCGAACGCCTGCTGCATGGCGCGATAGGCGCGATGGTAACTGCGTGCGTAGCCGCGCTTGAGGTCTCTGGTGGTCAGTCCGAACAGTTCCCAGCATTCGACCTGCCGTTGACCCTGGACCAGTAGCTGCTGGGCCTGCGCCAGTGCGGCACCGGCGCCGCTGGTGTCAATGCGGGCTTTGAGCGCTGCCGCGGTTGCGGGAAATTGTGTCGCTGCCAGCTGCTTGGTGAGCGCGTCGTACAGCGACACGGCGTCGCGGCTGCCGGATAGGGTCTGCGCAACGCTGCGGTAGTGGGCGTTCTCAACCGGATACAGCCGTTCGGTATGACGATTGGTTTTCTGCACCAGTCGCACCAGTGCGCGCATCTTTTTGCAGTGTTTGCGGATCTGGTGGATTGCCTCCTGCTGCTCCAGTTGCTGGGCCGCGTGCAGTGCGGAGGCGAGCTGTTCCCGGGCAATCCGTTGAATTTGTTTCGCTGGCGACTGGTGTGGATCAAAGCGGTAGGTCATCAGATATTCCGGAATTCCTGTGCTGTGGTCAGTGTAGGGCGTTGCGCAGCGAGCAAGTGCTCCCGGCGCTCGCCCCATCTACCTCGGCCCATGTACAATGGCGCCCTGAATTTGGCTCAGCAGGCGCAAGATGACAGAACGCAAGACGACCCATTTCGGTTACCAGCAGGTGCCGGTCGAAGAGAAGGCCGGGCGGGTAGCGGATGTTTTTCACTCGGTGGCGGCGCGCTACGATGTGATGAACGATCTGATGTCCGGCGGCATTCACCGCCTGTGGAAGCGCTTTACCATCGAGCTGTCGGCGGCGCGTCCGGGGCAGGCGATTCTGGATATCGCTGGCGGTACCGGTGACCTGACGGCGCGCTTTTCCCGTATCGTCGGCCCCACCGGCAAGGTGGTGCTGGCAGACATCAATGCGTCGATGCTGAAGGTGGGCCGCGATCGCCTGCTGGATCGGGGCATTGCCGGCAATGTGGAGACGGTGCAGGCGGACGCGCAGTACCTGCCGTTTCCGGATAACACCTTTGACTGCATCACCATTGCTTTTGGCTTGCGCAATGTCACCGACAAGGATCTGGCGTTGCGTTCGATGCTGCGGGTGCTGAAGCCCGGTGGTCGCCTGTTGGTGCTGGAGTTTTCCAAGCCCCAGTCGAAGCTGCTGGAGAAAGTGTATGACCAGTATTCGTTCCGTCTGTTGCCGTTTATGGGCAAGCTGGTGGCGGACGATGCGGACAGCTATCGCTATCTGGCGGAAAGTATCCGTATGCATCCGGATCAGGAAACCCTGAAAGACATGATGGGCGACGCAGGTTTTGTGGATTGCGAATTCCACAATATGACCGGCGGTATTGTCGCCCTGCACAAGGGCATCAAGCCCTGATTAATTTCCGCCAACAGTGAATCCTGTGGCGCCCCGGCTGGCGGTAACCCCTCGCGAGACACGCCGTGAACCCATCCCTGGGGGCTCTTCGAAAACATCCCTGTTTTCGAAGGTCTCGCGAGGGGTTACCGCCAGCCGGGCCTTCGCATCTGCGTTTCGCGCACTGACAAAGCCAGAACAAGAATGACCGATCCCACCTTCCGCGCCGGCTTCGACGCCACTCTGGAAGCCGCCATCAACACCGCCCTGCGCTACGACCCGGGCAGCCGCGCGCGCCTTGGCAGGCTCGCGGGCAAGGTGCTGGGGGTGAGTCTCACCGCGCCTTCCATGAATTTATTTCTGGTCATCGAGGACGAGGAAGAAGGTGGCTATGTGGAAGTGCACAGCCGCTGGAGTGGTGAGGTGACCACGGAGCTTTCCGGTTCCGCGCTGGCGTTTGTCCAGCTGTTAAAGAATCGCGACGCCACCCCGGCGAAACTGGGTGTGACGGTGCGCGGTTCCAGTGCACTGCTGGCGGAGCTGCAGGCGATACTGCGGGAGTTGGACATCGATTGGGAAGAGCCGTTGGCGAAGCTGATCGGAGATGCCCCCGCGCACCAGCTGGGGACCGGTGTGCGTATCGCCGCAAGCTGGCTGAAAGACGTACTGGGCCGGGCGCCCCGTGCGGCGTCGGAGGCGGTGAGTGAGGAGTGGCGGATGACACCGCCGCAGGCGCAGTTCGAGGCGTTCGCGGAGGATGTGGCGGAGTTCGCTCAGGGGGTGGAGCGGCTGGAGGCGCGGGTGGAAATCCTGCGCCGCAAGCTGGAAGGCCGTGATAACCAGGGTCAGAAGAAACCGGGTCAGGGGAAATACTGAAGTGCCGATTGCGAGAAGTCTGACCATTGCGCGGGTATTCCTGCGCTATCGCCTGAATGAGTTGATCCCGGGGGAATACCAGCCCCTGTGGCTGCGGGCGCTGTGGGCGCCGGCTAAGTTGCTGCCGCAGAGCGGCAAAACCAGGAATATGGGCCGCGGTGAGCGGCTGCGGCGGGCGCTGGAGGATCTGGGGCCGATCTATGTGAAGTTCGGCCAGCTGCTGTCCACCCGCCCGGATTTGATGCCACCGGATTTTGTCGAGGAGCTGAACCAGCTGCAGGACAATGTGCCACCCTACCCGGCGAACCAGTGCATTGCCCGCATTGAGGAGGCGCTGGGAGCGCCGGTGGATGAGTTGTTTGCGGAATTTGAGCGCGAGCCGCTGGCCTCCGCGTCCGTGGCCCAGGTGCACGGTGCGCGTCTCAAGGGGGCCGATGGCAAGCCCGGCAAGTCGGTGGTGGTAAAGGTACTGCGACCGGGCATCGACAAAGTGATCCAGCAGGATCTGCAGCTGCTGGGGTATATCGCGCGCTGGATCGAGCGCTATTTGCCGGATGGCCGCCGTATGCGCCCGCTGGAAGTGGTGGAGGATTACCGACACACCATTGAGGGCGAGCTGGACCTGGTGCGCGAGGCGTCTAACGGCTCGGAGCTGAAGCGCAATTTTGCCAATTCCCCGCTACTGTATATCCCCGAAGTTTACTGGGACTACACCCGCGAAAACGTGCTGGTGCTGGAGCGTATCGACGGTATTCCGGTAACCGATATGGCGCAGCTGCGGGCGCAGAATACGAATATGGAGCTGCTCGCCGAGCGTGGGGTGGAGATTTTCTTCAAACAGGTGTTCGAGCACAATTTTTTCCACGCCGATATGCACCCGGGCAATATCTTTGTGTCCCGGGAGCACCCCGAGCGGCCGCAATATATCGCTATCGATACCGCTATCGTCGGCAGTCTTACCCGCGAGGACCAGTACTATTTGGCGCGTAATTTGCTGGCCATGTTTCGCCGCGATTACCGCATGGTGGCGGAACTGCACGTACAGAGTGGCTGGGTGCGCCGGGATACGCCGATCAATGCGTTCGAGGCGGCGGTGCGTGCGGTGTGCGAGCCGATTTTTGAAAAACCCCTGGGTGAAATCTCTTTTGCGCGGGTGCTGATCAGCCTGTTTCAGACGGCGCGCCGCTTCGATATGGAAGTTCAGCCGCAGTTGGTGCTGCTGCAGAAAACCCTGCTGAATATCGAGGGCCTGGGTCGCCAGCTTTATCCACAGCTGGATCTGTGGAAGACTGCACATCCATTTCTGGAGCGGTGGATGCGCGAGCGCATTCACCCCAAAACGATCATCGGCGAAATCCGTCGATATGGCCCAGAATGGCTGGAAAAATTACCCCAGCTGCCGCAATTGGCTTTCTCTGCCCTGGAACAGGGACGGGAACTGGCACCTCAGTTGCAGCGGCTCGGCGAGGAACTGGCGGGGAGCCGCCAGCGCGGGCGGGCGCGTTATGCGCGTATGGTGGTCGGTGGGTTGCTGGCTGCCGGTGCGGCGCTGGTGGCCTCTCCCGGATTGCTGGCACAGGTACCGGCGGCGAGCTGGGCTCTGGGGGCTGCGGCCCTGGCGCTGTTGCTCTGGCCATAACTTCATGACTCCGTGACATGTAGGAGCTTGCCTGCAGGCGGACCAGTGCGGAGCCTTGAACGGTTCGCCTGCAAGGCAGGCTCCTACGGCCGGTGCAAAAACCTGCGCCCTACGTTGGGCAAAGCGCAGTGTGGCCAACAAGGTATAAAACGACAGCCGGGAACCGGACCGGCCAGCCTACAATAACCAAAGCAGTAAGGACCCACAGTGTGAGCGAAACCGACTTCACCCAGGCGGTCAAATGGAACAGCGACGGGCTGGTGCCCGCTATCGCCCAGGATTTCAAGACCGGCCGGGTGCTGATGATGGCGTGGATGAACGCCGAGTCTCTGCGTCTCACCGCCGAAGAGGGCCGCGCCGTTTACTGGTCCCGCTCCCGCGGCAAGCTGTGGCGCAAGGGCGAGTCCTCCGGTCATGTGCAGCAGGTACGCGAACTGCGTCTCGACTGCGATGGCGACACCCTGGTGTTGCTGGTTGAGCAACTGGGTGGCATTGCCTGTCATACCGGTCGTGTAAGCTGTTTTTATCAGGTACTCGAAGATGGCCAATGGCAGGTACGCCAGCCGGTGATTACCGACCCGAAAGAGATCTATTCAGGAGAGAAGTAGGCCTTTGTCATGAGTAATATGCTGATTCAACTGGACCGGGTGCTGCGCCTGCGCATGCATCAGGGGGATACAGAATCCTCCTATGTCGCCAACCTGCACCAGAAGGGCCTGAACAAGATTCTCGAAAAGGTGGGCGAGGAAGCCACTGAACTGGTCATCGCCGCCAAGGATGCCGAGGGCAAGGCGCTGGATTCCGACGAGCACAAGGCACTGATCGGGGAAACCGCGGACCTGTGGTTCCACTCACTGGTGATGCTGGCGCACATGGGAACCGATTCCCGCGCCGTGCTGGACGAACTGGGCCGCCGTTTCGGTCTGTCCGGGCTGGAAGAAAAAGCCTCGCGTGAGCAGAGCTGAGCCCGGGTTGCGAATACAAGAACGGAAACAACAAGCGAATTTCACAAAATAGTCAGGAGCATTTCACATGGGTATTAGCTGGCAACAATTACTGATTCTGCTGGTCATTGTCTTGCTGATTTTCGGCACCAAGCGCTTGCGCAACCTGGGTGGCGATCTCGGTGGTGCCATCAAGGGCTTCAAGAAAGCCATGAAAGACGAAGACAAGAAAGACGGTGAAGAAGACAAGGATCCGGACCTGTTGGGCAAGGACGACAGCGTCAAGCCGCAGCAGAAAACCTCAACGGAAGAAAAACAGTCCCAGGACAAGTAACCGTCCGCACCTGGTAGAGCGAAGCGCACGTGTTTGATATCGGATTTTTTGAACTGCTGCTGGTGGGTATCGTCGGTCTGGTCGTGATCGGCCCCGAACGCCTGCCCGATGCGGTGCGCACCACGGTGCGCTGGTGGACCCAGATCAAGCAGACCCTGGGTAGCGCCAAGGAAGAACTGGAGCGCGAGGTGGGTGCCGACGACATCCGTCGGGAGCTGCACAACGAGCGTGTGCTGCGTGAACTGAAAGAAAGCCAGGAAGCCATGCAGCGCACCTTCACTGAGGCGGAGAAAAAGTTCGAGCAGGACCTGAAGGCTGTCACCGAACAGGCGGATGCGCTGAAACAGCAAGCCACTGACGTCGATGCCAAATCCGAGGATAAACCGGAGCCGGCGGTTTCCGCACCAGATGTGGAAGCTGACAATCTGCGCCGGGCGGCGGATTACCTGCCCGACGAAGACACCGCTCCTGCTGCCGACGATTATCTGCCGGAAGAGGACGAGGAAGACCAGGATCAGGAAGACCCCGACTACCCCGAACACCTCCACGACCACGGCGACCCCGAGTTCAACCCCCATCACCCGGACCACTTCAAGGAGTGGGAAGAGGATGAATGGGCGGAAGTGGACAAGGCCGATCCCGCCGACAATCCCGACAACCCCGACACCGAGAAGGCAGCAGCCAAACCCCTCGACGAGCAATCCACCCAGGCGGAAGACAAGCGTCAATGAGCGAAAAAGACCAGCCGTTTATTGAGCACTTGATCGAGCTGCGGGACCGTCTGCTGAAGACCCTGCTGGTAGTGATCGCAATTTTTGCCTGTATGGCGCCCTTCGCCAACGAGATCTACGACTTCGTGGCTGAGCCCCTGCAGGCGCGCCTTACCGAAGGCGCGGGCATGATTGCTACCGAGGTCACCTCGCCTTTCCTGACGCCGTTTAAAACCACCTTCGTGCTGGCGTTTTTTATCGCCATCCCCTTTGTGCTGTACCAGTTCTGGGCGTTCATCGCTCCCGGTCTGTACAAGCACGAGAAGCGCCTGATCGGACCGCTGATGTTTTCCAGCGTGGTGTTGTTCTACGCGGGTATGGCCTTTGCTTACTTTGTGGTTTTCCCGCTGATCTTCGAATTTTTTATCAGCTCCGCTCACGCGGATATCAAGGTGATGCCGGATATCCGCAGTTATCTCGATCTGGCACTGAAGCTGTTTTTCGCCTTCGGCTTCGCGTTTGAAATTCCCATTGCGACCATTGTGCTGATCTGGAGTGGGGCGGTTACCGCCAAGGAACTGGCCAAAAAACGCCCCTATGTCATCGTCGCCTGCTTCGCCATCGGCATGCTGCTGACACCACCTGACATCATTTCCCAGACCCTGCTGGCGGTGCCCATGTGGCTGCTGTTTGAAATCGGTGTTTTCTTCGGCCGCTGGATCAAGCAGCGCGGTAAGGACGAAGAGGAAGTGGAGGCGCAGTAGCAACCCTGCGCCGGCTGCGTTTTCCCTGTTTTCTTCAGACTGTCACCGGTGCGAGTCCCGCTATAAAACCCGTCACGACAGGGTGAGTACCGCGCCGGCAAATGTGATTACCGCGACGGTAAGAGCAATCAATTCCCCATCCTGCGGGCGCTGTGCCAATATGATGAGCAATGCCAGCGGAGGTATTGCGATGGCGGTTATGCCAAGCAGGGTGGATTCTGCGAAGGCGAGCCGCAACAGGTAAATCCACAGCACGGCTCCGAGCACCAGCGTAAAAATCAGTGACACCGCCACGACAGGTTGCATGGAAAATTTCCCGGGTAATGTCCTCGCAAAACTAAAGTTAGTTGCTTCTGCGGCATTTACGCTGCGTTGGCGCGCTACTGTTCCCGGGCGCAGGGTCCGCCTGCTGATGCTGTTACTGGCTGCGCTGCTGAGCGGTTGCGAATCCATATATTTCTATTCTCAGGCGGCCAGCGGCCAGCTGAAAATTCTCGCCGGTCGAAAATCCATTGACCAACTGGTGGCGGATGACACCACCGACAAAAAACTCCGGCAGCAACTGCAATGGGTGCGCGCAATTCGCGCCTACGCCGGCGCCGAACTGCATCTGCCGGTGGGCAGTGCCTACAGTGAATTTACCCAGCTGGAGGGGGAATACGCGCTGTGGAATCTGGTGGCGGCACCTGAGTTCTCGTTCTCGCCCAAGCGCTGGTGTTATCCCATTGCCGGCTGCGCCAGTTACCGCGGTTACTTCGACAAGGCCGACGCAGAGGCCCATGGGGCGCGCCTGCGGGCAGAGGGCTTCGATGTGTACCTGGGACCGGTGCCGGCTTACAGTACCCTGGGTTGGTTTGATGATCCGGTACTTTCGAGCTTCGTCAATTGGACTCCGGATCGCCTCGCGGGTCTGTTGTTTCACGAGCTGGCGCACCGCCGGGTATATATCTCTGGCGATACCCGCTTTAACGAAAGTTTTGCCACTGCGGTATCGCGGATAGCGCTGCCTGACTGGCGCCGGCGCCAGGGTATAGCCGCACCGAAAGTGGAGAGTGTGGTACAGGCGCGCAGGGTCAATGGGCTGATGGTGACTGCGCGCAAGCAACTGCAGGAGATATACCAGTCCTCGAGCAGCGATGAAGACAAGCGCGAACGGAAAGCGCAGACACTCGAGCGTTTGCGCACCTGTTACCGCGAAATTTCCGCTGGCTGGGAAGAAGACCGGAATTTCACCAAGATGATCGAAAAGACCAACAACGCCACCCTGGCGCTGGTGAGCGAGTACCAGTCACAGGTTCCCGCCTTCGTGCAGTTGTACAACGACAGCGGCAGTGACTGGGAGGCCTTTTACGCCGCAGTGGAGCAGCTGGGCGCGCAGTCGAAAGAGGTGCGCAGCGAGCGTCTGCAGGCACTGAACAAGCGGGCTCAAACTTCCAGTAAAAAGGTTACCGGGCCGTCGTTGCAGAGCGATACCTGCATGTCCGCGGCAAACTGACCCCCGGCCACGGGCAGTTCCCCCGGCAGCTTGTGCCGCGCCTGATTCAGGAAATATTGATAGAGCTTTTCCGCCTGCTGTGGCGTGGCACCGCGGCTGAAACTGGGGCGCAGCCCCTTGGCCGTATCCGCCACCAGGGTGAACTGGCTTACCACCAGCAGGCCGCCGCCGGCCTGCTGCACATTCAGGTTCATCTTGCCCTGATCGTCGCTGAAAATGCGATAGTGCAGCACCTTGTGCAGCAGCTTGTCTGCGGTTTCCTCGCTGTCGCTGGCCTCCACTCCGAGCAGCAGCAGAATACCGTGATTGATGGCGCCGACGGATTCACTGCTCACTTCCACTTTCGCGTGCTTTACCCGCTGAATCAGGCCTTTCATCGTAATCCTCTTCTAAACTGCATGGACTCTGTAGAACCGCGGCTGCGAATCGCTTAGGGTTCGGTCAAGCAGTTTACCGGTTCGGCCCCCGGGCAGCGACAGCCGGTTACCCCTATTCCAATCCAAATAATTCATTCCAGAAAAGAGACCGGAATCCTTCCATGAGAACACCTGTCATCGCGCTGCTCGCGGCTTGTATTGCAGCCGCTGCAGTGATCGCTGCTGCTAACGGTAGTTTCAGCAGTACTGAAAATACCGGCGACCCGCAGCCGCAGAGTCATTCGAGTAAAAGCTCTGAGATTCAGTATCCGCAAACCGCAACGGTGCCGCACCAGGACGATTATTTCGGCACGCAGGTCAGTGACCCCTATCGCTGGCTGGAAAAGCAGGAGTCCAAGCCGGTGCAGGACTGGGTGGCGGCCCAGAACGATTTTTCTCTGCCCAAACTCAAGTCACTGCCGGGATGGCAGAAGATCAATCAACGCCTGAGTGAACTCTGGCAGTACGAGCGTTACGGTGTGCCCTACAAAAAGGCCGGGCAGATCTTTTATGAATACAACGACGGTAGCTGGGACCAGAGTGTCTTCTACAGTACCCGCGATATCCACAAGGACGGTGGCGTGGTCTTGGATCCCCGCGCCCTCAGCAAGGACGGCACCATCGCGGCGAGACGTTATTCCGTCAGCCCCAACGGTCGCTACCTGGCCTATGGCACCTCCGACGGTGGCACCGACTGGACGGACTACCATGTGCGCGATCTCAGGACCCGTCGCCTGCTGCCGGATCACCTGACCGGCATCAAGTTCAGTGACGCCAGCTGGGCCAAGGATGAGTCCGGTTTCTATTACAGCCGCTATCCGTTCAACGAGGACGGCAGTGCCGACGACAGTAAACAGGTCGCGGTGTATTTTCACAAGATCGGTGAGCCCCAGAGCAAGGATCAACTGGTCTACCAGATCACCGATCACCCTACCCGCAACCCCGACGCCCGTGTCAGTGACGATGGTAATTACCTGATTTTCGGAATTTTCGACGGCTATGACAGCAACGGTGTTTACTATCGGGATTTGCGCGATAGCAACGGCGAGGTGGTCAAAATGCTGAACGATTGGGACGCGCTGTATACCTATCTCGGTAACGACGGCAAGCAGTTTTATTTTGAAACCAACGCCGGTGCCACCAACGGCAAGATTGTCGCCATCGACATCGATATGCCGGAAAAAACCAACTGGAAAACCCTGGTGCCGGAGCAAAAAAATGCCCTGCAGAGTGCCAGCCTGATCGGCGGCCGATTTGTGCTGCATTATCTGGAAGATGCGAGATCCAAGGTGGTGGTGACTGACCTCGGGGGCAAGCAGCAGTACGAACTGAAACTGCCGGGGATGGGGACCGTAGACGGTTTTTACGGCGAGCCGGACGACAGTGAAACCTACTATGAATTCAGCAATTTCCTGACGCCACCCAGCATTTACAAACTGGATGTAGCGACCGGCGAGAGCGAAAAAGTCAAAGCGCCGAAATATCCCGCGGACTTTTCCGATTACACCGTCAGCCAGCACTTTTTCACCAGTAAAGACGGCATCCGGGTACCGCTGTTTCTGGTGCACAAAAAGGGAATGAAAAATGACGGCAGCAATCCCACGCTGCTGTACGGCTACGGCGGATTCAATGCCGCGCAGCTGCCACAGTTCTACACCCGTTTTGCCGGCTGGCTGGATATGGGCGGCACCTTCGCGCTGGTGAATCTGCGCGGGGGCAGTGAATACGGTGGCGACTGGCATAAGGCCGGTACCAAACTACAGAAGCAGAATGTCTTCGATGATTTTATCGGTGCGGCGGAGTGGCTGATCGGAAAAAGAATCACCTCACCGGAAAAACTCGGCATCATGGGGCGCTCCAATGGCGGTCTCCTCGTCGGTGCCGTCGAAGTACAGCGCCCGGAACTGTTCAAAGTGGCGCTACCCATCGTCGGCGTGCTGGATATGCTGCGCTACCACACCGCCTCCGCCAACGCGCGCCAGTGGTCCAGCGATTATGGTCTGGCGGAGAACCGGGAGGAGTTTGCCGCGCTCTACGCCTATTCACCGGTGCACAACACCGTGAAAGGCACCTGCTATCCGGCGACCCTGATTACGACCGCTGACCGCGACGACCGCGTGGTGCCCTGGCACAGCTACAAATTTGCCGCGGCACTGCAGCGGGACCAGGGGTGTGAAAACCCCATATATCTTGCGGTGGAGACTCGCGCGGGTCACGGTGCAGGCAAGCCGGTGTGGATGCAGGTGGAAGATTTTACCAATCAGTTTGCCTTTCTTGCCCATCAGCTGGGTCTGCAAATCCAGTAACCTTGAAGGCCGTTTATACGGAATGTCTGGCGGGCAGCATTTGCTGCCCTATTAGAATAAAAATGAGGTTTAGAAGTAATGCGTGCATTTGTGACCGGCGGTACCGGATTTCTCGGGGCCAATTTGATTGAACAACTCATCGACGACGGCTGGCAGGTGACTGCCATGCACAGGCCTGGCTCCAACACAGAGCGACTGTGCGCACTGGGGGCGACACCGGTGGAGGCGTCTCTGGACGACCTCAATTCGCTGCGTCGGGCCCTGCCTGCGGATCTGGATGCAGTGTTTCACCTCGCCGGCAATACCAATATGTGGCGCGGTGGCAACGATCAGCAGTGGCGAGACAATGTGATCGGCTCGGCGATGATCGCCCGCGCGGCGCGCGAGCATTTCGCTGCGCAGAGCAAACCGGGGCGCCTGATCGTCACCAGTTCCATTTCCGCCTACGGGTATCAGACAAGCGCCATTAACGAGGACAGCCCGCAATTGGCGGACGACCCAAGACACTACTACCTATACACCAAGAAGCGGGCGGAACAGGCCGTGCGGGAGGAGATATCCGCGGGACTGGATGCGGTGTTCCTGAACCCCTGCGCCATCGTCGGCAAGTACGACGTATCCAGCTGGGCGCAAACCTTTTTCCTGATTGCCAATGACAACCTCCCGGGCGTGCCGCCGGGAGCGGGTTCTTTCTGTCACGCCGGTGCGGTCGCGCGGGCGCACATCAACGCGTTTCACAAAGGGCGCTGTGGGGAGAATTATATTCTCGCCGGTACCGATGCCAGTTTTCTGGAGTTCTTTGGCATCATCGCGACCCTGGTGGGCAAGCCGGTGCCGACGCGTACCACCCCGGCCTTCGTGATCCGCGCCATTGCCGCGCTCAACGATCTCGGCTCCCGCATTTCCGGGCGCGAGCCGGCCGTGACGCCTGAGAAGGCCGCCATGCTGACCCGCCGGGTGGTTGCCAGCAGTGACAAGGCGGCGCGAGAACTTGGCTACGGCACGGCACTCACCCTGGAAGATATGCTGCGCGAATCCCGCGACTGGCTGGTAGACCAGGGATTGCTGAAATTGACGGAGTCGCAGGTTGAACCGGCGTAATCTCGTTTTCACTCTGGTGCTCACACTGCTGATCCTGCAGTTGATCCAGCACTATTTCTTCTCCGGCGCCGGCTGAGCGGTTTCGCTCGGCCGTACCCCTCTGTCCCCCACTGTGCCCCTCGCTGCCCGCCGGCGCGGGCATTTCCTGTTTCCGCGAACGCTTCCCGTCACAACTTCCGGTCACAGTGGTGGAAACAGGCGATAGCGCTCTAGCCGTCATCACCGCGCCTAATTTATTCTTGAGCCCGAATTTCAATTGTGGGGGATCGGATTGTGGATGGATTGAAACAGCAGTTGCAGGAGCTCTGGCCGGTAGTGATCGATGTGGGCCTCAATGTGCTGTGGGCGCTGTTGGCGCTGCTGGTCACCTGGTTCGCGGCCAAACTGGTATCCCGCGCAGTGAATCGTCTCAGCGAGCGCGGCATTGACGAAACCCTGGTCCCGGTGCTGGAAACCCTCGCGGTGTGGGGAACCTATATGGTGGGCGGCCTGGTGGTGCTGGACATCTTCGGTGCCAATACCACCTCTCTGGTGGCTCTGCTCGGTGCCGCCGGCATCGCCGTCGGTCTGGCACTGAAGGACACCCTGCAGAGTATCGCTGCGGGTTTCGTATTGCTGGGGCTGCGCCCCTTCCGGGTGGGGGAGACCATTCAGTTCGGCAGTATCATCGGCACCGTGCGCAAGATTGGCCTGTTCACCACCGAGCTGGATACCCCGGACGGCCTGCGTATCTCCGCGCCCAACGACAAGGTATGGGGCGAGACCCTGACCAACTTCACCCGCAATGCCAGCCGCCGCATCGAGATCATCGCCAGCATTGCCTACGGCGACGATATCGAAACCGGCATGAACGTGCTGCGCACACTGGTTGCCAGCGACCCGCGCATCCTCACTGATCCTGAGCCCAGCTATGCGGTGCGCGCGCTGGCCGACAGTTCCGTGAATCTGCATCTGCGCGCCTGGGCCAGCACCGAGGATTACTGGGATGTCTACTGGGATCTGATGAAGCAGCTGAAGCCGGCGCTGGAAGCCAAAGGCCTCACCATACCCTTCCCGCAGCGAGAGCTGCATATCGTCAATCAGAGCGAGAAAAAGCCACTGGAAACCGCGCTGCATGAATAGCGGACTTTGCGGGTCATCCAGGCGGACCGGTAATTTTCCGCTCCGGTGTATTGATCGGCTTATGAGTGCATCGATCGACTTTTGGTGTATTACATGCCAAATTAGCCGGCGAAATTTGATTGAGCCTTTATCGAGACGTAAAACATGACGCTGAAGTTGAGAAATCCGCTGGTGCCCAGTCTGCTTGCCCTCGCCATTCTGTCTGGCTGTCAGGGTGACGAGGCTGCGCAAACCTCACCAGTGACTCCGCAGTCCGAGAGCGCTGTGGTTGCAGATGCAAAAACCCAAGCCGGCTCCGCAACCGTCGCTGACTCAGAAGTCGAAACCGCGCGCCTGACCGATTGGCTGGATACCAAGTACGAGGAAGAACTGCAGTTCAGCCCGATCCAGCTGACCTTCCTCGGCCGCAAGGACCTCAACGGCAAGATCGACGATCTCAGTGAAGCCGCGGAGTTGAAACAGCTCGAGTGGCGGGCGGCGACCGTGCAGGAGCTGAAGGAAAAATTCGACTACAGCAAGCTCACTGCTGCGGGCAAGGAATCATACGACCTGTGGGTTTTCCAGTACGAAGAAGCCAAGGCGGCAGAACCGTTCAAGCGCAACAGCTATATCTTCCACCAGATGAGTGGCCCGCATACCCTGCTGCCGACTTTCCTGATCAGTTTCCACAAGGTGGACGACGAGCAGAGCATGCGCGCTTATATCTCGCGTATCGGCGAGTCTGCCAGAGCCCTGGGCCAGAGCCTGGAGCGCGCACAGCTGGCGGCCAAAGACGGTATTCGTCCGCCGCGTTTTGCCTATGAAGCCACCATCGAACAATCCCGCAAGGTGATTGCCGGCCAGCCCTTTGGCACCGGCGAGGATTCTCCCCTGTGGGCCGACGCGAAACAGAAAATTGCCGCGTTGCAGGAAGGCGGCAAGATCAATGCCGAGACTGCGGCGGACTTGCAACAGCAGGCCCGCGATGCGCTGACCGGCAAATTGCAGCCGGCCTATGACGCCCTGATCAGCTGGCTCGACCAGGATCTGGAAAATACCACCGCAGAAGCGAAAGGGGCCAGCAGCCTGCCCAATGGTGACGATTTTTACGGGGTTCAGCTGGCCAAGTACACCACCCTGGGCCTGAGCGCCGATGAGGTTCACCAGATCGGTCTCGACGAGGTTGCGCGCATCCAGAAGGAAATGGAGGCCATCCGCGAGCAGGTCAAATTTGCTGGCGATCAGCAGGCGTTTTTCAAATTCCTGCGTGAGGACGAGCAGTTCTACTACCCCAATACCGACGAGGGGCGTCAGGGCTACCTGGATGACACTCGCGCTTTCCTGGATGAGATCGAGGAAAAACTGCCCGAGTATTTTGGCCTGTTGCCCAAAGCCAAGCTCGAAGTAAAACGTGTTGAGTCGTTCCGTGAGGAAGACGGTGGCGCTCAGCACTATTATCCCGGCACCCCGGATGGCTCTCGTCCGGGTACCTACTATGTGCACATGTCGGACATGGGTTCCTATTCGAAAACCGACATGGAAACCACTGCCTACCACGAAGGCAACCCCGGCCACCATATGCAGATTTCCATTGCCCAGGAGCTGACTGGTGTTCCGCAATTCCGCACTCAGGCCGGATTTTCGGTTTACGCGGAAGGCTGGGCGCTCTACTCCGAGTCCCTCGCCAAGGAGATGGGCCAGTTCAAGGATCCCTACAAGGACTTCGGCCGTCTGACCGCAGAGATCTGGCGTGCCATCCGTTTGGTGGTGGATACCGGCCTGCACGCCAAGGGCTGGAGCGAAGAGCAGGCAGTGCAGTACTTCCTGGACAATTCTGCGGTGCCGGAGGGCGCTGCGCGCTCTGAAGTCCGCCGCTACCTGGTGTGGCCGGGACAGGCGACTTCCTACAAGATGGGCATGCTGAAAATTCAGGAGCTGCGCGGCAAGGCGGAGCAAGAGCTGGGTGACCAGTTCGATATTCGCACTTTCCACGACACCATCCTGGGGGGTGGCGCACTGCCGCTGCCGCTGCTGGAAAAGCGTGTGAATAACTGGATCGCCAGCGTCAAACAGGCGTAATTGTCAGGCGGTAAGTGATAAAAAAGCGGGCAATGTAGCCCGCTTTTTTATTGTCGACGTTTTCGTGTTTCGGCTTAAATCAGAAAGCCCGGCGGCGATAGCGGCGGTAATTGGGCGCCCAGAAATTCTTCTCGATATTCTTTTCGAGTTTTTCCAGGCTGATACCCGGTGCCACACCGTCTTCCTGCGCCTGCTTGCCCACCGCCATGGCGATGGCCTTGCCCACTTCGCGAATATTCGACAGCGATGGCAGCAGCGCACCACTGCCCTTCTTCACGACGGGCGCGTTTTCCGCCAGCGCATTGGACGCGGCCATCAGCATGTTGTCGGTAACCCGGTTGGCGCCGGCGGCGATCACACCGAGGCCGATACCGGGGAAAATGTACACGTTGTTGCACTGGGCAATGGGGTACTTTTTGCCGTCCAGTTCAACGGGCTCGAAGGGGCTGCCGGTTGCCACCATGGCGGCGCCGTTGGTCCACTCCAGTACTTCCTGGGGCGTGGCTTCGGCACGGGAGGTAGGGTTGGACAGCGGCATCACCAGCGGGCGTTTGCAGCCCTTGTGCAGGGCCTCGATCACCGGCTGGCTGAACAGGCTGCCCTGGCCGGAGACACCAATGAGTATCGAGGGTTTCACCTGTTCGATCAGCATCTGCAGGTCCCACTCTGCAGCCTCGGGGTATTTTTCCGGGCTTTGCGCCAGCCTGGCCTGGAAGTCGTGCAGGTTCTTCATGTCGCTGGTGACCAGGCCGTAGCGGTCGAACATGAAGATCCGGCTGCGGGCCTTGGACTCCGATACACCGTCGTTCACCATGGCTGCCACCACCTGCTCGGCAATGCCACAGCCCGCGGAGCCCGCCCCTACCACCAGTACCTTCTGCTTCGACAGTTTCTCGTCTTTCGCCTTGCAGGCCGCCAGCATGGTGCCCAGAGCCACCGCAGCAGTGCCCTGAATATCGTCATTGAAGCAGCAGATCTCGTCGCGATAGCGGTTCAGCAGCGGCATCGCATTGGTCTGGGCGAAGTCCTCGAACTGCACCAGCACCCGGGGCCAGCGGCGTTTCACGGCAGCGATAAACTCCGCCAGGAACTCGTCGTACTCCTCCTGGGAAATACGCTCGTTGCGCCAGCCCATATACATGGGGTCATTCAGCAGGGCGCGGTTGTTGGTGCCGACGTCCAACATCACCGGCAGGGTGTACGCCGGGCTGATGCCGCCGCAGGCGGTGTACAGCGAGAGTTTACCGATCGGAATACCCATACCGCCGATGCCCTGGTCGCCGAGGCCGAGGATGCGTTCACCATCGGTGACGACGATGACTTTCACATTTTCCTTGGTGGCGCTGCGCAGAATGTCGTCCATGTATTTGCGGTCCGGGTAGGACACAAACAGGCCGCGGTGATTGCGGTAGATATTGGAGAATTCCTCACAGGCGGCGCCCACGGTGGGGGTGTAGATGATCGGCAGCATCTCCTCGATGTGCTGCTCGATAAGGCGGAAAAACAACGTCTCGTTGTCGTCCTGAATCGCACGCAGGTAGATGTGGCGCTCGAGATCCGTGCGGCACTGCTGGTACTGGTGGTAGGCGCGACGCACCTGCTCACTGATAGATTCCACATTGTTCGGCAGCAGGCCGATCAGATTGAATTCAATGCGCTCTTGCAGGGAAAAGGCGCTGCCCTTGTTGAGCAGAGGGATTTCCAGCAGGGACGGACCGGCATGGGGTATGTATAAAGGGCGCTTGTCTTTCTGGCTCATATCTACGAATTAGGGCAACGAATTGGGGATTTTTGTACGGCATTGTACGTATAGATGGGCTACTGCAAGGGTAGCGGATCAGAGCCGGGGATTTTACGTGGTATTGACCGCCTCTGTCTTTGGCATTGGCAAAATTGCCCAGCAATTCGGCCGGGTTGGCTGGCAGCTTGTTGCTGCGGTGTAGGCGGTGGTCGAACCCAGTCAACACTGGTTAAATGCGGCAGCAGTATTCAGAAATCGAGGATTTGTATGTTCACTTATCAGGTAGAGCCGCGCTTTAGCGAAACCGACGCCCTCGGGCATATCAACAACACCGTGGTTCCGGTGTGGTTCGAGCAGGGCCGCACACCCATATTCAAGCTGTTCAACCCGGACCTGTCGCTGAACAAGTGGAATCTGATTCTGAAGAAGATGGATGTGGATTTCGTAGCCCAGATCTACCTGTATTCCCCGGTGGAGATCCGCACTTCACTGCGCGCGGTGGGCAATACCTCGCTGACCATTCACCAGGAGGTATGGCAAAAGGATCAGCTGGTTGCGCAGGGTGACTGCGTGATGGTGCACTTCGACTACGAAAACCAGACCAAAGCGCCGATTCCACAGCAGACCCGTGCCGAGCTGGAAAAGCACCTGGTGAACTGATTCCGCGTAATCAACGACTTGCGACAACAACAGTTTCCTGTCTCAACCAAGTCGGGTCCGGCCCTCAGCGGGCAACCACCAGATTGCGCCCGTCGTGCTTGGCGCGGTACATGCGGGCATCGGCCTCGGCCAGAGTCTGGCCGTGGGCCTGGTGGTCGCCTTCGGCGACCCCAAAACTGATGGAGATACGCACGTCTTCCTGGTAATTCCGCGTCAGAGCCTCGACTTTTTGCCGCAGCTTTTCCGCCAGAACCTCGCCGCCGTGCAGGTCGGTGTTGCGCAGCAGAATCAGGAATTCCTCTCCACCCCAGCGCGCCACGACATCGTCGGCGCGGGTATTTTCCTTCAGTACCGCAGCCACGTCCTGCAGTACACGGTCGCCGAAACAGTGGCCAAAGGTGTCGTTGATCGCCTTGAAACTGTCCAGGTCGCCAATCAGCACGGTATAGCGTCCGGCCAGCTCCAGGTTGCGGCGCTCCATTTCACTGATGGCCTTATAAGCTTCACGGCGGTTGGCCAGGCCGGTGAGAGCGTCGGTCGAGGCATGGTTCTGCAGCTCTGCGGTGAGCCTGTGCAGCATCTGCTGGGTCTGGTGCCGGCTGCTATCGAGAATCGCCGTGAGCGCCGTAAGCGCACCGAAAATGGCCACAAACCGCGCACGGTGGGTATTGTCGTAGTACGCCAGCAGGCCGGGGAAGTCCGGGTAAAACAGGATCAGTGCGGTGGCCCCGCCGACAAAGCCGAGAGTCACCGTGCCCCATTTGTAGCCGTAGAGATTGATAAACCCGGGCACCAGCATCACCGCCCACATCAGCCCGGTATTGTTCACCCCGCCGGAGAGCAGCAGATAGAAGTACAGCACCAACAGCAGCAGGCCCACCAGTGCCGGGGTCTTGCGGCTGGGGCCGGCAATATTGACGCCGATATACGACAGCAGAATCACCCCGGTCACGCAGAACAGGGTGGTGGCGAGAAACAGATCCGCAGCCATCAGCGCAATCACGCCCATAACGCCAGTAATCGCCAGCGCGAAAATCAGCATATAGCCAGAAGCCTGGATGCGGCGGCGCAGCTCCAGGCCATGTACCTGGGCGATCGGGTCTACGAAGTCGGCCTCGCGGCCACTCTTGTTGAAAGTGTGTTCTGCAGTAATGTCCATGTTCTCTATGATTTTTAGAGATTGTTGTTTCGACCGTATCCCTGGGCCGCAATACCCTGTCTGCGCTGATGTGTTTGCAGCCAGGGGTCTATAGTAATGGCGAACGGTTTTGGCGCGGAGGTCACCATGGCAAAGTTGCAACTAATTTGTGATGACATTCTCAATTTGCAGGGTGACGGATTGGTGTGTCCGGCACATAAACACCTTATTCGCGGGCGTGGACTGTCGGCGCAGATCTATGACCGCGCCGGAAAAGCGTTAGTCAGTGAGTGCTTACAACAGCCGGAATGTGCCGTGGGAGAGGCGCGCCTTACCGGTGCACCGGGGTTGGCGGTGAGCTACCTGCTGCATACGGTAACCCCCCAGTGGAGCAGCGGCGACCAGTGGGGCGCTGAGGCCGTGGCCCAATTGCGCTGCTGCTACCGCAGCGTCCTGGCCCTGGCCCGGGCGCATGGGATGCGCCGGCTGCTGTTCCCGGCCCTGGGCGCCGGCACCAACCGCTTTCCCCACCAGATCGCCGCGCACCAGGGGCTCGAAGTACTGCGCGAGGCACAGGACGACTTCGAGACACTCACCGTCTGTCTGCACAGCCCCGCCGCACTGGCCGAATGGCGCCAAGTCGACGCGCGTTTTTTTGGCCGCCGATAACTTGCCACAAACCCACGGATATCTGCGATGAACGCTTCCAAACGCCGGCAATTACAGCGTGAACACCGGCCGGAGAATATTGCGCGGCGGCTCGCAGAAACACCGCGGCCCCAGCGCCTGTCGGACATGGTGCTGGGGGGAATCGACGGCTGTATTACCACCTTCGCCATCGCTTCCGGCGCCTTCGGCGCAGGGCTTTCGCCACTGGTAGTGCTCGCCTTGGGCCTGGCCAACCTGCTGGCGGACGGCATCAGCATGGCGGTGAGTAACTACGAAGCGGTCAACGCGCAGCAGCGCTTTGCCGACAACGCCCGACGTATCGAAGAGGAGCATATCCACCTGGTCCCCGAAGGGGAGCGCGAAGAAATCCGGCAGATATTTGCCAACAAGGGATTTAGCGGACAAAACCTGGAACATATCGTCGATACGGTAACCGCCAACCGCGGCTTGTGGATCGATACCATGCTGACGGAAGAGTACGGACTCAGCGGTACGCCCCCCGACCCGCTGGCCTCGGCCTGGTGGACATTTATTGCGTTTATTGTGGTCGGCGCCATTCCACTGCTGCCGTTTCTTGTTCCAGCGCTGGATTTTTCCCGCCAGTTTATCGTCAGTAGCCTGCTGGCAGCCCTGGTGTTTTTTTCCATAGGTTTGGTGAAAGGCTGGATCTATCACAGCTCTCCATTGCGTGCAGGGATGAAGACATTATTGCTGGGTGGTTGTGCGGCAGCGGTAGCGTATCTCGTCGGCAATGGAATGCAGCGGGCATTTGGCGCCATTTAGTGGTGAAACTGCCGGACTTCTACGGGTTTAGCCCCTTGACAGCACGCCGCCGGGTCACGGATTATTTTGGGGTTGACATCCATTATCATTCGCCAAATTCAATAGGATAGGCCCGTGGACCAGTGGAAGGAAACCGTCGCAGCGGCCAACTGCGCCTATAGCGAGGGACGCCATGCCGATGCCGAGCAGCTGTATATCGATGCCGCCCGCCGCGCCGCCCAGTTTGTTTCGCAGTGGCAGGATCGGGAGGCTGCGGTGGCAATGCTGTCGGTCAGCAATCAGAACCTGGCGGATCTCTATTTTCGTCAGGGCCGACATCCTGAGGCCCTCTCCACCTACGGCCACCTCCTGGCCCAGCTGAATTCCCTGCGCAGCGCCTCCGACGGCGATCCCGAGCTGGCCCAATTTGCCGAGCGCGCCTGGCGTCGCGTTGCCAGCGAGTTGTCGGGCGAAGTCCGCTCCCGCAAGCTTGCCCTTCCTGAAGACAATCCCGGCCTGGCCCAGGCTCTCGCCACCACGACCTGATCCTCCCAAATATCACTCAGTGACCGCCGGGATCAGAGTCATTGATTTTGCAACGGCATAAAGCTAGCTTGCTCTGAACGGTGTTTCATCGAGGAAGCTGGTGGCCGGTGCGCCCCACCGTGTTTCAACGATGTCGACGCTTTCGATTCGTAGAATTACCCAACAGGAATAATCGCCGTATGAAATTATTTGGCAGCTACACGTCGCCTTTCGTGCGCCATTGTCGTATCGCCCTGATGCAGTCCGGACTCGACTGGGAAATGGTGGAGCTGGATATCCACACCAGCGAAAACCCGGGTACTCCGACGTTGCGCGTCCCTTTTCTGGAAGATGGTGAACGGAAGCTGACCGACTCCACACCGATTATTAAATATGTGCGTGAGAAATCCGACCAATCATTTATTCCCGATGTGCAGGATCTTGACCGCTACTGCCTTGCCAACACTCTGCTGGATGCAGCGATCAATCTGTTCCTGCTGGAGCGCAGTGGTATTGATATCGATACCAATAAATACACCCGTCGCCAGCAACAACGTGTCGAATTGGTGCTCAAGGAGCTTGATTCCGTAACGCTACCCACCTCCGGTGATTTGAGCGATGCGGATTACCGCGTGGCGGTCGCTGCAGCCTGGGGGCAGTTCCGCAACCGGTTTTCCATTGCGTCTCATGCCAATCTGCAACAGCTGCTGGAAATTGCCGGAAAGGACCCGGTTTTCGTTGCGACCGCGCCGCCAGCAGCGTAACCGCTACGAAAACAAAATAGCGACAAGCAAGACATTTATCCGAAGTTTCAGCGCTATGGATATTTCCTAGAAAAGGAATAATAAAAATGAGCGACGATATTTATCAGGCTCCTGAGGCCGACCTGGAATCTGAGGTCGAGGTGGTCGAACACGAGTTTTATGTGGTGTCCGGCCCAAAATTTCTGGCTCTGATGATCGTCACACTGGGTTGGTATGAACTTTACTGGTTTTACCGGCACTGGAAGAATTACCGCATCTGCCACAAAGAAAGTATGTGGCCGGTTATGCGTGCCATTTTTTCCATATTTTTTGCCCACTCACTCTTCGGAAAGATTGATGCCAGCCTGCAGGTGGAAAATAAAAAATTCTCCTGGTCGCCCGGGCTGTTGGCAACGGTTTATGTAGTGTCGACTATAGTGAGTCGCTTGGCAGAGCGATTCGCCAACTATTCGGATGAAATAACGGTAATCGATCTGATTTCCCTAGGCTTGTTCCCGATCGTGATATGGTGCCTGTATCGCGTGCAGATGGCCGCGAATATTGCCTGCAATGACCCGCAGGCGAGCAGCAATGCCAATTTTACCCCGGCTAATTTTATCTGGCTGGCTATGGGGGCTCTGCTTTGGGGCCTGGTTATCTTTGGACTCTACGTTGGATTTGTAGAACCTGATTGGGCTTTATCTTAAAAAGTAGAACACCAATGGAAATTTATCGTCGCTGGCGGGAGTGTTCTGTGGTCAATTTACGGTAGAAAACGTTGCGAAAAAATCGAAACAAGTTGGGATGTTGAGCTAGCTCAATAGTTCCTGTAATCCCTTGGCGATATACACACTACTAACCAGCAGTATTACCGCGCTGCCAATGCGCTTGAAATGGTGATCGTGTATATGCACCAGCAGTATTTTTCCCATCACATTGCCGAAGATCGCTGCCGGAACCACGGCAAAAAACAGCCATTGCGGCAGTGAGATCGACAGATTCAGAAACATGGCGTAGTAACCGAGCTTGATCACATGCCCAAGGGTCTGGGTGATCGCCTTGGTCCCAATGATTTGATGTCGGGTGAGAGAGCTCTTTACGTAGAACAGATCCAGCACCGGCCCGGAAACCCCGGCCAGCATTTGCGCCGTTGTTACCAGCAGACCGGCCACAAATGCGACCGGTTTACGGCGGATATCCGGAGCCATTTTATTGGGTATCAACAGCGCGATAAACGGAAAGCTGCCGATCAACAGGAACATCACTCCCTTGCTGGGAACAAACGTCAGTATCAGAAACAGCAACAGGATCAGCAGCGAACCGGCTGTGTAGGGCAAAAAAACATTCCACTGCACATGTCGCCGGTGTAGCCAGATACGCGAACCGTTGGACGCCGCCTGAGTAACTCCGTGCAAAACCATTGCTGCGGGTACTGAAAGAAAAAATCCGAAAATCCCCATCAAAATCGAACCGCCGGCCATACTGAGTACGCCGGAGGTGAGGCTGGTAATCAGGGTTGCGACAATCAGAAGGAAGTAGGTCATTGGCCGCGCTCAGCGTTGCGATAGGTCTACTATAAATTTAATGACCGGCGGGATGGTATGACGGTGTGGTATGAATGAGGCCAGATTCAATGACTTTGACCTCATTGAACGGATTTAGAATCGGTAGCCAGTGCCCAGGAGAAATGCGACACCTACAGATTCGTCTTCGTAGGCTACGCCCATGGTTTCAGCCTTGAGATAAAGCCCGGATGCGGTGCCGGACAGGGTAAAGCGGGCGCCGATACCCAAGGTTGTGCCGGTGCTGGTGTAAGATTCGGTATACGTAGGGACGCAGTAGTAATAGTCGTAGCAGCCGCCCTGGTAAGTGAATGTTTCCTCGATACTGCCGAGGCCGACTTTGCCATAGAGCCGGAACCAGCCGGTGTTGAAGTCGTGGCCAATGTTGGCGCCGACATACTGGATATTCAACTCGTCATCATAGTCGCTCTCGCCGGAGGCGTATTTGACTTCGACACCAACGATGTCGTTGAAGTCGTAACCGATCTCAAGGGCTTGGCCAGTGTATTCGCACTCGCTGCAGTCGGAGTTGGCCGCACTGAAAATGCCACCGCCGATATAAAAACCAGCGTCGTCAGAAAAATTTTGCTGTGCCTGTAGCGGAGCGGACAGGCAAAGCGCGCCCAGTACTGCCGAAGCAAGCTTGATTGCGGAAGCTTTCATAGGTAATTCCATTCTTTTTAGCTTTTGGGTATTTCAGGGGGCGGGATTTTGTCAGGTTTTGGGGCATTAGGCACGCGCGAACCTGCGGTTGGTGGTGTCCGAAACGCAGGGGAATATAAAAAACGGGCCATCTGGCCCGTTTCGAGTTGGAGAATGATTTTTCGCGTGCTTGCGCATATTTTCCTGCCGAGTCTTCCTGCAGGAAAAGTCCAGAAGCGCTGACTCTATCTGCAATTACCGCGTAAAACCCTGGCGAATATCCGCTGCACGCGCGGTTTCACAATAGGCGATCACGGCGGTAACCTGCTGCTCGGCGAGGCCGGTGTAGGTACTGGGGTCAAACAGCCGATCCAGTTCGTTAGCGGTAAACAGATTGCCAAGATCTTCACTTTGCTCGATGGCAGCGCGCAGCCCGATACCGGTTTCTGTCGCCTCCAGCGCGAGTTCATGCAGGCGTGTATTGGCGGTGGTTTTACCGAGCTTTTCCGCCAGTGCGAAGGTGACCCGCTGGGACATGATCATACCGTTGGTTTTGTTCAGGTTTTCCGCCATCGCCGACGGATTCACTTTCAGGTTGCTCAGTAATTTTCTGGCGGTCTCCAGCATGTCGGAAAAATCGAGAGAAATTTCTGCGAGCAGGCGGTTGGTGTGGGAGGTGTTGTCCCGTTCAAACACGTTAACCATATCGTCGGTGATGACTTCGGCGGTGCGGGGAATGCGGCGGGCGTGGAAAACCAGCGCTTCGGATTTACTGGGGTTTTTCTTGTGGGGCATGGTGCTGCTGCCCACGGCGGTGCTTACCCGCTGTTCCTCGGTTTCGCCAATGTCCGACATCTGCAGCAGAAATAGTTCGTTGCCGATACGCCCGTAGGATTTGCTGATTGCCGCGAGAATATAGGCGTACTCCGCAATCACGTCGCGGGCGCCGTGCCAGTCGTCCGGGTAAGGCGCCTGCAGGCCAAGCTGCCGGGCAAAGTTTTTTTCCACCGCCATGCCCTGTTCGCCGAGACCGACATAACTGCCCACTGCACCTTTCAAAATGCCGGAGTGCTGCAAACGGGCATAGACCTGTTTGAGGCGTTCGATATTGCGGCGGTTTTCGCCCAGCCAGCCGCTGACTTTTTTGCCGAAGGTGATTGGCAGCGCGTGTTGCCCCAGGGTACGCCCCACCATAACGGTGCTTTTTTGCTCTTCCGCCAGCCGCATCATGATGGTTTCAAGCTCCCGCATCTGGGCTATCAAGGTGCGGGTAGCCGCGCTTAGCTGCAGCACCAGGGCGGTATCGTAGATATCCACGGTGGTAGCGCCATAGTGCATGTATTCGGCGGCGCGGGGGTCCAGCGCGCGCTGCCAGACGTTGAGCAGCGCCACCATGCGGTGCCGCACCTTGTCGTATTCCTGTGCCAGGTCCTGCTGACTCACGTAGCGGACATGGGCCTTTTCCCGTAGTTCTTTCGCCGCCCACCGGGGAATCATGCCCTCCTCCGCCTGCGCAGAGGCGAGCGCGGCTTCGATATCGAGGACCTTCTGGGTTTGGTATTCCGCAGAGAAAATTTCGTCGACCGAAAGGGTGTCTGGTTTGGTGCTCGCGGATTTTGTACTCGCGGTGGCGGCACTGGTCAGCCAGAGCAGTGCGCCGCCGATGAGCAGGGTACGGATGATCGCCATGGTGAATAGGGTTTCCTATGTCCGAAGGATACGAATTTTCGGTATGGTTTGACGGCCTTCAGTTCAAGAGGCGCGGCGCCCACTGAATCGCGACCAGGGTCAGCACCACCAGGCCGAACAGGTTCAGCGCGATACCGGCGCGCACCATCTGCGGAATGGTCAGCAGGCCGGAGGCGTACACGATGGCATTGGGTGGTGTGGCCACCGGCAGCATAAAGGCGCAGCTGGCAGCGAGGGTGACGGGTACGCACAGCAGCAGTGGCGAAATGTCCGCCTGCACGGCAATCGCGGCCACCGCCGGCAGGAAGGTGGCGGTGGTGGCGAGGTTGCTGGTGAGTTCGGTGAGAAAGATCACCAGTGCGGTGGCGGCGATCACCAGCGCAACCACACCGATTGCCGATACCAGTGACAGGCTTTCGCCGAGCCAGGCGGCGAGGCCGGATTCGGATACCTGAGCCGCCAGGCTGAGGCCGCCGCCAAACAGGATCAGCACGCCCCAGGGCAGTCGGCCTACATCGTGCCAGGTCATCAGGTGCGGCTGCTTGTGGTCACCACTGGGCATCAGGAACAGCAACAGTGCCGCAATCATGGCGATCCCCGCGTCGGAAAGCCCCTCCAGCCCCAGCGCCGACGACAGCGGCCGGCGCAGCATCCACGCCAGCACTACCAGTGCAAATATGCTGGCCACCCGCGCTTCCGGGCGCGAGATGGGCCCCAGTTCGGCTTGCAGTTCTCGCAGGTGAGTCTTCACTTCCGCGCTCTCGGGGATCTCCACCCGGTATATCCAGCGGGTGAGCAGTAACCAGCCCGCCGGCAGCAGGATGGCGGCCACCGGCACACCCACCAGCATCCAGCGGGCGAAGCCGATCTCGATACCGTAGTTCTCGGTCATAAAAGCTGCCAGCAGGGCATTGGGCGGGGTGCCCACCAGCGTCGCCAGGCCGCCGATGGTGGCGGCGTAGGCCAGTGCCAGCAGCATGGCGGTCTGGAACTGGGATTTGGCCTGCTCGGTCAGGCCCTGCACATGCTCCACAATGATGGCGGTCACCGAGATGGCGATGGGAAACAGCATCATGGTGGTGGAGGTGTTGGTCATCCACATGGACAGCAGTGCCGCCACCAGCATAAACCCGCCGATCATGCGCCGACCGTCGGTGCCAGTGCGGCTCAGGATCATCAGCGCGATGCGCTTGTGCAGGTTCCAGCGCTCCACCGCCAGCGCCAGTACGAAGGCGCCCATAAACAGGTAGATGATGGGGTTGGCGTAGGGGGCGGCGGCCTCCTTGATGGAGGTGATGCCCACCAGTTCGAAGGTGGCGATGGGCAGCAGCGCGGTCACCGGAACCGGTACGGCTTCCGTGGCCCACCAGGCGGCCATCCACAGGCCGATGGCGGCCACCTTCCAGGCGACCGGGTTCATGGTGGTCTGGGCGTCGGCGAACAGCATCATCAGCGCAAACAGTGCCGGCCCCAGCAGCAGACCCACCGTCTGATAGCTGGGGTTCTGCAACCTGGCGGTGGACTCGGCTGAGAGGCTGGCCGGGCTCGAAGTATTGCTCATGGAAAGAATCTCGAAATACGCGGTGTGCTGTGCCGCCCGCGCCGGTGTCCTACCGGGGCGGGGGCCAGTCAGGGTAAAGGCTTAGAAGCTCGATCTCAGGCTCAGGTAGTAATAGCGGCCATAGTCGCTGTGGGCATCGGAGAAGAAGCCGAAGTAGCCGTCCGCCAGGGGCGCGCGTTCGTCGGTCAGGTTTTTCACACCCAGGCGCACGCGGTTACTCGCCCCGGCGTAGTCGAAGCGGTAATCGACGGTGGCGTCGTAGGTGGTCATCGATGGCAGCCAGTAGCGGGTGCCATCTTCCAGGGTCAGGTCTTCGTCATAGAAGCGACCGACACTGTAGCCGCCCAGGGATGCGCCGAAGCGGTCGTAGCGCCAGGTCAGGGTCAGCGAGTGACGCTCTTTCTGATTGCCGTTCTTCTGGATCAGGTCGGCGAAGCCCGCCACCGGGAAGTTACCGGGGATTCCACCGCTGGCCTGGGCATCCACCAGCAGCAGGGCATCGCCACCGGCTTCCTGATCGAATTTGGTCAGGTGTGAGCCGTTGTACTTGAGGCTGAACTCACCAAAGTCGGTGGACAGGTCATAGTAGACACCCAGGTCGTAGCCCTCGAGGGTACGGGTATCCAGGTTGGCGTAGTTGTCCTCTACGTAGGCAATGTCGCCGGCGGCACAGATGCCGGCCGCTTCATAGATAGCCGCTTCGTCCAGGCCCACCTCGTCGCGCACAACCGCACTGTTGCCGACCCCATCGCAGTTGCCGTTACCGGCTTGCAGGCGATAGTAGAGATCCAGCAGGGTGTGGTTTTCCTCACCCAGCAGGCCGATGGTGTTTTCCTTCTCGATACTCCAGAAGTCCACGGTCATGGTCAGGCCATCCATCGGCGTGAACACCAGACCCAGGGACGTGTTGGTGGACTCCTCCGCTTCAAGGTCCACGCTGCCCTGAGCGATGCGCTGGATATTGTTTTCGCAGTCCAGTACATCCTGGCCCGGGTCGCCGCCGTTCTCGGCCGCGTACACACAGGCCCAGTCAATGCGGGTGTTGTTGCGCGCAACAATCTCCTCGTTGATGGTCACCATGTTCGGTGCGCGGAAGGCCTCGGACCAGGAACCGCGCAGCAACAGCGATTCAACCGGGCGGTAACCAAAGGCCACCTTGCCCACGGTGGTATCGCCGAAATCGGAGAAGTCCTCGTAGCGCAGCGCCAACTGCAGGTCGAAGTTGTCGAACACCGGTACCTGCAGTTCGCCGAACAGGGAGGTCACCGAGCGGTCGCCGCGGTTGTCCGGTGTCGGGCTGGAGTTCACCACGTCGGACACGTAGGGATAGGTATCGCCATCGGCATCGGTGAACACGATGGTGCCGTCGAGACGGGGGTCGCGGTCGTCCACGAAGGACTCCTCGCGGTACTCAAACCCCGCCAGCGCCGCCACCGGGCCGGCGGGCAGGTTGAACAGGTCGTTGTTGGAGAATTTCACGTCGAAGCTTTTCAGCTCGCTCTTGCTGTCGCGGCGCACGTCGACCAAAGCGCGCTCGATATTGCTGTTCACGCCCCCGCTCAGCGGGTTGTACGCAGCCTCGGTAGGATCGTTGAGGGCTTCCTGCATCAGCAGGTTGGAAACGCGGTTGTGGGTGACGTCGCTTTTCTCGTCGCGGTTCCAGAGTACAGCGGTATCCCAGTCCCAGTTGCCCAGGCTGCCGCGCAGGCCTTGCAGCAGACGGATATTCTCGCCGTCGTTGTCGATGATCCGGGGCACTTCCGCAAAGCGGTAATTGTCCAGGGTCATGTCGACACCCCAGGGGTTGTAGTAGTTGTCGGCGCCAAAGATCAGTTTGGACGCGGTGAAGGATGCCGCCGGGTGGGCGCGCTTGTTGGTGCTGGAGCGGTAGTAACCGATCTCGGAGAAGCTCTCGATACCGTTGCCCAGGTCGTGATTCACAAACACGAACAGGTTGTTGCGCTCGAGTTGCGAGCTCACATCGCGGAATTCGTTGAGGTTGTAGCGCACCGTGCCCTGGCCGTCGACGGCGCCGCACACCTGGTCATTGATGGCGTACTCGCAGCGCTCGTCGCCCACCGGGTAGACCTCAAGTTCGCCACTGCCGTCGGTGATGCCATCGAGACGGCCCGAGTCCACCATATCCAGCTGCGGGTACAGGGAGTTGGCGCTGTCGTTACGGAACGCGGTATCGCCGTACCAGGGGGAGTCTTCCGGCACCAGCTCCATCAGATCGGAATTCGCCCAGCGCGAATCCTCGGAAGCGGTGATGCGGTCCCGTCGGTAATGGCTGAAGAAAGTGCTTACATTGGTGCGGCCCTCGTTGAAGGTCTCGCCCCACTCGATGCTCAGGTTCTGGGCATCGCGTTCGAAGTGATCGTATTCGGTCTGCTTGAAGGAAATGCTGAAGCCCTCGAAATCGCTCTTCAGCACATTGTTCACCACCCCGGCTACCGCATCGGCGCCATAAATGGCGGAGGCGCCGTCGCGCAGCACTTCCACCCGCGCCAGCCCGGAGGTCGGCAGCATGTTTGAGTTGACGGTTACCACCGGCACAAAACTGCCGCCGATTTCTTCTGTCTGGTAGGCCGCGGCGTTCACCACGCGGCGACCGTTCAGCAGCACCAGAGTGTTGCCGGTCCCCAGATTGCGCAGGTTAAAGGCGCCGATATCACCGCGCGCCGCATTCACCCCACCACTCAGGGTTTCCGCCTCATTGAAAAAGTTTTGCCCGTTCTCGGGGATCATGGCGAGCAGTTCGTCGCCGGAGTCGACGCCAAGAACTTCGATATCGTCGGCGCTGATTACCGATACGGCCAGAGCTTCATTGATCTTGGCACCCTTGATCTGGGTGCCGACCACCGATACTTCTTCCAGTGACTGCTCTTTACCGACACTCTTTGTGGCGGATGTTTGCTTGCTGTCGCCGGCGGCCTGGTCCTGAATGGCCAGGGCCAGCGGGCTCAACAGCATGCCCGAAATCAGGCCGATACCTGACATCGCGCCGAAGGAGCGCTTGAGGCGCGGTTGGGATATCGCTGTTCTATGATCGGCTTTTAGGCTCATGGCGTTTTTGCTCATGGTATGTACCTGTTATTTTTTTAATTGTGAGTGCTCGGATAGCACCGCCGGGGTACCTCTAACCCTTAACAACGCATGAGACAGGGAAAACCCCTACTAAGCGGAAACGGAAATTCAGTCGCTAATGAATCCCGGGCGGGTGGGGGTGGGAGATTGATTGAGGGGAATATGTTGCTGCGGGGTGTGTTTTTGCACTGTCGCAGGCTTGGATGTTGCCGGGTTGTGAATACCGAAACCGAGGCCCACAGCGATCAGTAACAGCACTGCAATGGCCTGCCAATTGGCCCGGCGCGACGGTGATGGCCACACATCGGTGGCCGGTGCCCCGGTAACCGGCGGTGGGGTTTGCGGAAAAAGAAATACCTGGGGCGCATCGATCTGTCCCCGCACTTGTGACAGGGTGGCAGTGCGGGCATAGAGTTGCGACAGCTCTTCAAATGCCCAGCGGTGCAGTGGATCTTCATCCAGCCACACAGACAGGCGCTGGCGTTCATCCAGCGAGACGTGATCGGCATCCAGGCGCGCCAGCCAGGCTGAGGCCTGGTCCATCACCTCGTCGGGAATGCCGATACAGAGCCACTCATCCAGCTGCAACGTCTTGATCCTTCTCATGTTGGAGGGTGGATTGAGATGGGCATTCCGCTCCCCGGCCGGTGTTTCTCAGTTGCACGATATGCTCGCGACACAGGCGCATGCCCCGCGCCAGGTGATTTTCCACGGTCTTTGCGGAAACCCCCAGCACTGCGCTGATCTGGCTGTGGGGCATACCGTCGATTTTGCGCATGACGAAGACCTGGCGGCACTTTGGTGGCAGCGCATTGATGGCCGAAATCAGCAACGCCTGCTCCTGATCCCGGCTGGCCTGGTCCTCTACATCATTGTGATTCTGCTCCGGGGACATCACCAGTTGCAGGTGGCCACCGTGTTGTGACGCCATTTTCTGGTGCCGCAGATGACTGATGGCAAGGTTCCGGGCCACTCGGAACAGGAAGGCGCGCGGTTCAGGCGCCCGTTTTTCCCTCAGCGCCTGCAGCAGTTTCAGGTAGGCTTCCTGCAGCACTTCTTCCGCCTGCGCAGGCTCGAGCATACGGCACAGACTGGCCAGCAGCTGCTTGCGGGTATCGGTGTGAATCTGGTCCAGTAACTGCAGAATTTGCGCTTCTCCCTGCGGATCGGATCCACGGGGCGCGAACAGGCTGAGACGCAGCTGGGGAAAAAAGCTATTCGACATGGGTAATTATTCGTTGTTATTTTGTCGTTAAGCCGGTGTATTGCTACGGCCCGAAAACCTTAGCACGTTCTTTGCCGCAAAAGGAAACCGCAAACCTTGAAAACTCTGATCATTACCTCGCTGGTAATTTTTTTCTGCGGATGTGTCGCCCAGTCGACCATTCCCACGTTTCCGGATCCAGAACTCAAACGTGCACAGGTCACCCCAGGCACGGTGTACCGCGCGATCGAAATTGAAAATGCATTGAATGCAAAAAATGGAGAACTGCTAGAAGCGGGCGCGCCGTGGTTTGAAGTCATTCCGGGGCGAATTCCCGTTGTTATCACCGCACCGCACGCCACGCGCCCACTGCGTGATGGCAACCGGCGCTTTTCCGATGGCGGCGGCACCGCGGCGCTCGCGCTCGCGGTGGCGGAGCTGACCGGTGCCCACGTCATTTACACCACCGCCGAGGGACCATCGGACCCCAATTACTACGACGACAATGGTTTCAAGCGCGCCTTGAAACAGCTGGTCGACGAGGTTGAACCGAAACTGGTGCTGGATATCCACGGCAGCCACCCGTTCCGTCCCTACGATGTGGATCTGGGCACTATGGGCGGTACTTCACTGCTGGGGCAGGAAAATATGCAGCGGCAGCTTGTCGAGAGCCTGCGCCATGAAGGCATCCTGAATATTTCCGACAATTTTTTTGCGGCGACAAAAAACCAGACCATTACCAAATTTGTCGCGGCCTATGAAACGCCCGCAATCCAGTTCGAAGTGAACACTACTTACCTGTCACCAGCAAAGGGTGATATCGAAGCGCAACGGTTTTCCCAGTTGCTGCAGGCGTTAGTGCGGTTTGTGGATATTGTGCAGCGGGATTGATGTTTCGGGGCGAGGAGGAGACCGGAAATCAGCGAAGTTTCTGGAATCGCAGAACCAATGACTCTGATCCCATTGAAAAAGCGAGCCTCAGGTGAGGCTTGCTTTTTACCGAATTCAGGGCTGAGTAATTCTAAATACTAACGTTCAATACAATGTGGTCGATTTAAAGATTCGCAGTGCTGAGCCAGCCTTTGCATTTCATCGATATGGTTACAAGATGCGGCTTTAGCATATTGCTTTGTCAAAGCGAGGCCTTCCTCGGTTTTATAGGGGACCGGGACTGTTCGCTCTTCGCCATAGCCGCAATTGAATGCGTATTGGTAGTGACGATAACCTTCAGAGTTGACCTCACTATTGCCACTGTTCACTGGTTGTTTGTTGGTGCTAAAACTGTGTACGTCAGCAAAAGAATCTAAATCCATTGCGGGCTGATGGCTGGTCCCTGACTGGACTACCGACATGGTCGCCCGTGCCGCTAGCTCCCCGCCTACGGCCGGATCTATACCTGCATCTGCGGCGCCAGCTACAACGGCAAGGCCCGCAAGCCCTCCAGCAACCCACTTCATGCCATCCTCTCCTTCCGGTAATAACGCTCCACACCCGGAAGTTGCAATAGTAATAGAGGATATAAAGACCCCAGTAATTAGCTTGTTCATTTTTAGCATTTCCCCCCAATTTTTTTCAAATACAGAAATATCGTTTTGTGCTTGTAGATGGCTTGTGTACGGATTTTTTGATCGAAAGATCGGAATTGATTTTTTGTTTTACAAGTACTGCTTGGTCAACTTTTTGTTTTGTCACTAGCCTGCGTCGCGCCGGATCTTATATAAGTGGGCAATGGCGTGCAATGCGCCAAAAGGGCGTGTCTCAACGTGTCGGATATCGTCTGTTTTTTAGGATTAGGAATTATTTTTAGTAAATCTATTTTTGCGGGAATGAAAGTCTGCTTAACAAGAAGGGAGGTCGTAGTGCTTTGAGCAGCCATATAGAAATGAGGATTATTTTCGCAGGACAGCTCATTTTTTTACTCCATAAAAAAACGGGGCCAATTGGCCCCGTTTTATATTGCTTGCGAAGAAATTACTTCTTCGCGCGCTTGCGCATGTTTTCCTGCAGGATCTTCTTGCGGATCCGGATGCTTTCCGGGGTCACTTCCACCAGTTCGTCGTCTTCGATGAACTCCAGCGCCTGCTCCAGGGTGTGACGGATGGGCGGTGACAGGGTCAGCGCGTCGTCGGTACCGGAAGCGCGCACGTTGGTGAGCTGCTTGGCCTTGGTGGGGTTTACCACCAGGTCATTGCCGCGGGAGTGGATGCCGACTACCTGGCCTTCGTAAACTTCCTCACCGTGGCCCAGGAACAGGCGGCCGCGGTCTTGCAGTGCGAACAGGCCGTAGGCCAGGGTTTTGCCCTTGACCATGGACACCAGTACGCCGTTGATACGCTTGGCCACGTCGCCCATCTTCACCGGACCGTAATGGTCGAAGATGCTGGTCATGATGCCGGAGCCGCTGGTGATGGTGAGGAACTGGTTGCGGAAACCGATCATGCCACGGGACGGTACGATAAAGGTCAGGCGCACGCGGCCCTTGCCGTCCGGCTCCATGTTGGTGAGGTCAGCTTTACGCAGACCCAGCTCTTCCATGATCGGACCCTGGTGCTGTTCTTCTACGTCGATCACTACCTGCTCGTAGGGTTCCTGCACTTCGCCATCGACGATCTTCTGTACTACTTCCGGGCGGGATACACCCAGTTCGAAGCCTTCGCGACGCATGGATTCGATCAGTACCGACAGGTGCAGTTCGCCGCGGCCGGATACTTTGAATTTGTCCGGGGAGTCACCCTGCTCTACACGCAGTGCCACGTTGTGGATTAGTTCCTGCTCCAGGCGATCCTTGATGTTGCGGCTGGTAACGAACTTGCCTTCTTTACCGGCAAACGGCGAGTCGTTCACCTGGAAAGTCATGCTTACGGTGGGCTCGTCCACGGACAGCGCCGGCAGCGCTTCCGGGTGTTCCGGGTTACACAAGGTGTCGGAAATGTTCAGCTCACCCACACCGGTAATACACACGATGTCACCGGCGCTGGCCTGTTCCACTTCCACGCGCTCCAGGCCCAGGTAACCCATGACCTGCAGCACCTTGGCTTTGCGGGACTTGCCTTGGCTGTCGAGGATCACGACCTGCTGGTTCGGCTTCAGGGTACCGCGGGTGATACGGCCAACGCCGATGACACCGACGTAGCTGTTGTAGTCCAGCGCAGAGACCTGCATTTGGAAAGGACCTTCACGGTCTACCTGCGGCGGCTTTACCTTGTCGACGATCATCTGGAACAGCGGGGTCATGTCTTCCGCCATATCGGTGTCGTCGAGACCGGCGATACCGTTCAGGGCGGAAGCGTAGACTACCGGGAAGTCCAGCTGCTCGTCAGTGGCACCGAGGCTGTCAAACAGGTCGAATACCTGGTCCATGACCCAGTCCGGACGCGCACCCGGGCGGTCGATCTTGTTGATCACCACGATCGGGTTCAGGCCCTGCTCGAAGGCCTTGGAGGTTACAAAGCGGGTCTGCGGCATGGGGCCGTCTACCGCGTCCACCAGCAGCAGTACCGAGTCCACCATGGACAGTACGCGCTCTACCTCACCGCCGAAGTCGGCGTGTCCGGGGGTGTCGACGATGTTGATGCGGTAGTCATTCCAGCGGATGGCGGTGTTCTTGGCCAGGATGGTGATGCCGCGCTCTTTTTCCTGATCATTGGAGTCCATCACCCGCTCGGAGTCGGCGCTGCGGCGGTCCAGGGTGCCGGACTGGGACAGCAGCTTGTCGACCAGGGTGGTCTTGCCGTGGTCAACGTGGGCGATGATCGCAATATTGCGCAAATTCTCTATCACTGGGGGCCTCTGGGGGTAATGCGTGACTGGGTGTGCACTAGTTGGGCACACCGCGAAAATTAGGTACAGGCGGGGCTGTGCTGAGATTGGGAACAGCGGCTATCCGGCCAAAGCGCGCGCATTATAGAGGCGAACCGTGACAATTGGGAGTTGATTTGGCGGAAATTTGTGCGATTTGCTGCTGTCACGTTCCGATAGATGTTATCGGCAGCGCATATTAGTACCGGTTTTCCTTCGGGTAATAATGAAAATAAAAAGAGGGCTTGGCACCGGTTTCCCGCGACTGCCAGGAGGTTGGATGACTAGTCGCGATTTTGCCGCGGTCTAGGAAGTTTTGAAACGTTCGCGAACCGGCTCCCGGACGTTCGCCAATCCCAGAATGAGGCAGTAAGGGCCATTGGACTATTCAGTCGCGATCTCGGCAAACTTTTAGCCGAGATTGGCACCGCACCCAGTTCTACCCCGCCCCGAGCTAGGACTCGAAATCACACATGTCCCTATATGAGGCATACAGAAAACGGATGAGGGATATTGCGTCAATTTGCGCCAAATAGTATAAATCGGCGAAAAATGTGTGATGCATTTATCACGCACGAAGGAAGAGGCGCGCCGCATCCATAGTGGTCGCGGACTTATCTCTCCCCCCTCATGCTGGTCGCGGCTGGGGTGCGGTTTTCACTTCATTCTGAAGCACAGAAGTAATCCGAATATGGCCATGGTGTCCAGAGGTGCGAATTGCCCTGTGGGTATTGTTCGTGGAATCACCAGCTCCAAGTTCTGTGCGGATTTTCTCGGCAACTTCTCATGTGCCGGGTTGTGCCTGTTATTTTGCAATGACGATTTCGGTGACTCCAACGAACGGAAGTTGCCGGAGCTGGCGCTGCAATAAATAAGGGTTTTCCCTGAAATCTCTTTTCTGGAAAAGAGAAAGCTTACTCAAACATTTACCGTGAACAATGCAATTCGAGTGCAAATAAAAATATGAAAAATATCGGCTACATGATTTTGGTATCGCTGTTGCTGGTTGGTTGTGGGGGCGGCAGCAGCGGCAGTTCTGATAATAATGGGGGAGACGGGGATGGCGGTGGCTCTACGCGATATCAGGTATCCGTAAGTGCATCACCTGCAGCAGCCGGAACGGTTACTGGTGGTGGAAACTATGACGCGGGCAGTAGCGTGACCGTGTCGGCTGCTGCCAATGCGGGTTATTCGTTCGTCGACTGGATGGAATTCGGGGAGGGTGTTGCCAGCTCTGCTGAATACACATTTACGCTCAGCGCAGAGCGCAGCCTGACCGCAAATTTTGTGGCAAATGAATACCGGATCGGTGGCACAGTCTCAGGTCTGGTCGGCGCCCTGGTTCTGCGTAACAACGGTGGCGATGACCTGATCGTTGAAGCGGATGGCAGCTTCAGCTTTTCCGCCCCCGTTGTCCACGGTGAAGGTTACTCGGTAACGGTCGCCGAGCAACCGGATGGCCAAGCGTGCACCGTCGCACAAGGCAGTGGCGCGGTGAGCGCGGCTGACGTTACCGGAATCAGCGTCACTTGCATTGGCACCGTGGCCAAGAGTTGTGCGGACTACAACATGGATGGGCGGGCACCGGTGGTGCAAAACGATCTATATATGGATTTGGCTTCATTCACCAGAGATCCTTCCGCGCCCTACACTTCCGGTGCAAACGGAGAAGACCCCCGAGGCGTTCTTGTCGAGGGCCCAGATGGAAATTTCTACGGTGTGACTTATCGAGGAGGCGTCCCAGCAGATAACGGCGCTGAATACCAGGGGTACACGGGCGAGGGTGTCGTCTTTCGTCTCGCGCCCGATGGTACCCTGGCCCGACTACATACGTTTAATTACATTTCCGGCGATGCGCTTTACGGTACCAAGCCCATGGGCGGGTTGGTGTTGGGCAGCGATTGCCAGTTGTACGGTACTACCTACCAAAGTGGGGGCGTGTCGGGAACCAACGGTGGAACCGTGTTCAGGATCAGCCTCGAAGGCGAGTTGACCTACCTGGCGGGCTTTCAGGGCGGTAATGGCATGTCGCCTCGCGAGCGCCTCACCTTGGGAAGCGACGGGAATTTCTATGGCACCACCCTTGCCGGTGGAGCCCAGTACGGAATTCTGGCTCAGAGATATCAGGGTACCGTATACAAACTGACTCCGGACGGAACGCTGACCACGCTGTTTTCATTTGACAAGGAGAATGGCGGCACGCCCACAGGGCCTCTGGTAGAGGGAGATGATGGGTACCTGTACGGAATGACCCGTTATGGCGGTACCTTTGACGGCGGCACTGTATTCAAGATTTCGAAAGCCGGTGACTTCAGCTTGTTGCATTCCTTCAACAAGGAGCTGACAACGCTGGACCAGGAATTCGGACTCGCGAAAGGTGCGGATGGGAATTTCTATGGATTTATTCAATATGGTGGGGCTTTCAATGCCGGAGGCGTGTTCAGAATCACGTCCCAGGGCGAATATTCGCTGTTGAGCTCCTTCAATCCGGTGACGCCGGAGCTCGGCTGCAATTGTGGTATTGCTTCACCTAATGGCAGTCTTGTGTTGGCGGCAGACGGATTCCTTTACGGTGTCGCAAACATTGGTGCCGCAGCGGCCGGTAATGGTTCCAAGGGTGCGGTGATCAGGGTGACCCATGAAGGTGATGTAAGTCCTCTGGTGTATTTCCAAGACTATGGAAATGCCTGGACTGAGGGTTTGACTCAGGGCAGTGACGGGCATCTTTATGGCATGTCACGTGAGGGTGGTACCGAAGATAACGGGCTGATCTACCGCGTGCTGCTTCCGTAACTGCCAGCTAACCCTCCTCGCGAGAAGTACCGCTTTTGGGACGGTCGGTCTGCGGGGAGGCATTTTTCGGGCCTCGGGGGAGTTTGGTATTTGCCTGTCGCGAAGCTACAAACTGTTACAGTCGAGCCGCTCGGTTATGCGCTCAGGCGAGTTACAGTTTCCCATTGTCAGGTTTTTTGGCAGATGAGAATAATGACCGGGTTGGCCGCGTGCGCCCCGAAGTAACACAGTGGAACTGAAGTATGAGTGACGCAGACGTAACCGCCGCAACTGAGACTCCGTCGGATGTCCAGGACGAGCAACTGATGGAAAACCAGGATCAGGGAAGTGCTGAAGGTGCAACAGAAAGCGCAGAAGTGACCGAGCCGACCGCGGGCGAGCAGCAACAGCCGAAACCCGAGCCTGTGCGCAAGTCCTGCTCCTCCGGCCTGGCGCAGTGGATGCACCAGCGCCAGTTGTCGGTGGCGTTCACCTCCTATCAGTCTGGCCGTGTCTACATGGTCGGTGCCGAGCCCGGCGGCAAGCTGTCGTTCCACGAGCGCATCTTCCAGCGCGCCATGGGCATTGTCGGCAACCGCAAGCGCATCTATATGGGCGGCCTGTATCAGGTGTGGCGCTTTGAAAACGTATTGCAGCCGGGGCAGGTGGCGAACAAGATCTTTGATGCCTGTTATGTGCCGCGCAACGCGCAGTTCACCGGAGAGGTGGACATCCACGAGCTGGGTATCCAGAAAGACGGCAAGATTATTTTCGTCAACACCAAGTACAACTGCCTGGCGGAACTGAGCCTCTCTCACAGCTTCCGAGCTATCTGGAAGCCGCCGTTTATCTCCAAGATCGTACCGGAAGACCGCTGCCACCTGAACGGTCTGGCGATGGTGGACGGCAAGCCCAAGTACGTCACCGCGGTGTGCAAGTCCGACACCATCGACGGCTGGCGCGAGCGCCGTGACAACGGCGGCATCGTGATCGATGTGGAAACCAATGAGATCGTGTGCGAAGGCCTGTCGATGCCGCACTCCCCGCGCTGGGTGGATGGCAAGCTGTGGGTGCTGAACAGCGGTACCGGTTACCTGGGCACCGTGGATTTCGAGAACAAGTGCTTTGTGCCCCACACCTTCTGCCCGGGCTTTATGCGCGGTCTCGCGATTCACGATGGCTACGCGATTGTCGGCCTGTCCAAGCCCCGTTACGAGCGTTTCGAGGGACTGGATCTGGATAAGAACCTGGCTGAAAAAGATTCCGAAGCCTGGTGCGGTGTGCAGTTCATCAACCTGCAGAGCGGTACCGTGGAGCACTGGATTCGCCTCGATGGCCCGGTAACCGAGCTGTTCGACCTGACCGTATTGCCGGGCGTGCGCTGTCCCATGGGCATCGGCCAGCAGAGCAAGGAAAACCTGACTATGGTGACCTTTGAGGATGCCACCAGTAGCAGTGACAGCGGGCTGGCACAGGCTTAAATATTGAAGCGGTTTAAATATCTATCTTGATCTTTCAGGGGGCGTAAGCCCCCTTTTTTGTTTTGTTAGCGCTTGTTTGGCCAGCGCAGGGTAGCACGGGTGCCGCCGAGGGTGGGGGAGCGGTCCAGGGACAGTTCGCCCTCGTGCCACATCATGACTTTCTTGACGATATACAGGCCGAGGCCATAGCCCTGGTCGTCGGTGGCGGAGCGGGTGAAGGCGTCGGTCAGTTCCAGCGCGTCGCCGCCCAGCCCCGGGCCGTTGTCCTCTATTCTCAGCACACAGAATTCACCGTCAAAATCAAAGTGCAGGTTCACACGGTCGCGGGCGTATTTACCGGCGTTGACCACGAGGTTCTGAATCGCGATGGTGAGGGAATCCGGTTCCAGCCAGCCTTCGCCGTCAGGGAAATAGTAAGCAATTTCCAGTTCCGGGCACTGCACTTCCAGGGTTGATCCCAGTTCGTCAAAAAAGCTTTCCAGTGCGACCGGCTTGCGCGCAATCAACTGCTCATTGATCTCGATGCGGGCAAAGTTCAGGTATTTTTCCACCAGCTGCTCGATATCGCGGGTCGCGCGGCTGATCACCTGGGCACTTTCGCTGTCGCTGTCCACCAGTGCCTGCTGAAATTTGATCCGCGCCAGTGGCGTGCGGATTTCATGGGCGATAGTGCGCGCGAGATCCTGGTTCATCTCGAAATAGCCGGTGACGATATTGGCCATACGCCGAAAGGTTTCCGCCAGCGGATAAATGGTGGAGCGGCGGCTGACCGCTTCGGGCATGTTGAACGGTTTCTGGCTGAAGCGGATTGCCTGGTTCTGCAGTTGGTTGAGATCGCGAAACAGCGGCCAGGTGAGCAGTGCCAGCATCACCAGCATCACGCCGATAAACAGCAATCGCCACTGGGTGACGCTCTCCGCGGGCTGGTGGGGGAAAGGGCCCACCTCGAGGATGGTGTTGCCGTTGAGGTGATAGAACAGAATCTGGTTTTCACCGGTGTCGAGACCCACCACTTCTCCCGCATCCAGGCGCTTGCGCAGGGGCTTGGCGAAGTGGATGGCATCGGCGGAATAGCGCTGGGCGATGGGCGCTTCGCCGCGCTCCAGCGCCTCTGCCAGCTGCGCGGCACTGATGGTGTATTCGTGCGGGGCGGCGGAGTAGAGGTTGTAGAGGGTGGCTACAGCGGAATACACCACCACCAGCGCCAGCGTCAGTACCCCGACGAGGCGCAACATCTGTTTGCGCATCAGTCGCGGGCCGTATTCAGGGAGTAGCCGCGTCCGCGGATTGACTGAATGGCCACGCCCCCGGGAATGGCATCGAGTTTTTTGCGCAGGCGGCTGACGCGCATGTCGATCACCCGGTCGAGTCCGTCGAACTCGCGCCCGATCACCCGCCGGAACAGGTACTCGCGGCTCAGCAGGCGCGCGGGTTGTTCGGCGAAAATCTGCAGCAGGTCGAATTCGTTGGTGGTCAGAGACAGGGTGGTGTCGTGGACGATCGCCTGGCGGCTGACCAGGTCGACCACCAGCGGGCCGAACGTCAGGCTGGCGACAGGGGCCGCCTGACTGTTGCTCAGGCGCAGCTGTGCTTCAATTTTTGCCCACAGCAGATGGGGGTCTACGGGTTTTACCAGGTAATCGTTGGCGCCCAGTCGCAGGCCGGCCACCTGGTCGTCCACCGAGCTGAGTGCGCTGAGGAAAATCAGCGGGCAGCTCAGCTGGCTGCGAAATTGTTCCAGCAATTGGAAACCACTGGCATCGGGCAATACCACGTCGGCAATAATCAGGTCGTACTCGCGGTGGTGAATGGCTTTCATGAACTCGTTGCCATTGGCCGCGTAGGTCACATCACAACCGCGATCGGCCAGAAAGCGCTGGATCAGCTGTGCCAGCTGCTCGTCGTCTTCGAGCAGCAGCAGGCGATGTCCGGAAGATGGGCCGGAAGATGATGTAGTGGCAGCGGATTCGCGCTCCGCTGCGGGTATTGTGTTTGCGGCGTTCATAACAGCCCCCAGCCGTACCGGCGTCGGTGTCGTTTTGGGTGGTACTGGGCCACTACCAAGGTGGCTGCGGCCACCGGCGCACCGGTTTCGCCCTCGGTTACCGTGAACTGGATGTCCTGTTCACTGTTGATATAGACCTGCAGGTCCTTGTCGGTGTCGCCCCAGAAGCAGCGGATCAGGCCTTTGCCGACCACGGAGAGGCAGTAGCGCACATCGTCTTCATCCGCGCTAAACGCGACTTTCACGGATACGTTGCAACTGGTTTCGTCCTCGCCCACCGCGCACAGGCTGGGGGTGATGTGCAGCTCTGCCGTGGCTGCGGTTATCGGCAACAGGACGAGGAATAAAAGCAGGATATACCGCTTCATTGCCCGTTACCGATGGAATACTGGAAGCCGGCAAACCAGCTCAGGGTCTCCGACTTCTTCATCAGCAGCGGCAGGCGCCCGTCCATATCGAAGTCGGTGTACTTGGCGCCCATGCGGAAATCGATGTGGTTACCCAACGGGTAGGAAAAATGCACCCGCGCATAGCGGTCGGTGACATCGTCCGGTGGGTATTGCAGGGCGTAGGAGCGGGCGATGCCGCCGGCTTCCGCCTGTGTCACATGGTAGTAGTAGCCCACCAGATCGGCGTCTTTCTTGATGGCGCCGATGCCGTAACCGAATTTCCCGCCGAGAAATTGGAATTGCTTGTCGAGACTCAGATGGGTTTCGCTGCCGTAGTGCACCTCGGAAATGTCGTGGAACGACGCCAGCGAGAGATCCGCGTATTTGCCTACGAGCGTGAGGCTTGGCCCCGCCACTACGGAAATGTCCCGCTCTATATCCTCCAGCGTGTTACTGCCGGCATTGACCAGAAAGTTGGTCAGAGAGCTCATGGCCAGGGCACTGGAGTCGAGGTGGTAATAAAAGCCGTCTTCGTTGGGCTGCGCCACCAGATCGACATAGAAATTCTTTTCTTCCAGCAGGGTGTAGCCGACGGTGAGATTGCTGATAAAGAAGCGCTCGCCGTAGTAGGAAAACGAGGGCAGGAAGGCGGTTTCACCGTCGTCTTTGCCTTTAATGGGGTTTTCTATGACGCCGCGGCCGCTGGCCAGGCTGAGCTTCCATTCGGGCACCTGCACATCCCCGGCCAGCGCGCTGAGCGGACCGGCGGTCAACAACAGGGTAAACAACAAGGGGGGCAGCGTGTATCTGAGCATCATGCTGTGTGATATTGGACGTCTGTTCGAAATTTGAACGCTTTTTTATCACACGGGCGTACCACCTCCAACAAATTGATACAAATCATTACAAACTGTTACACAGCGTGGGTATGCAGAATAAATATCGGCAGTTTTTCCGCAGGGGCGAGATTTTGCTCTGCACCGCTTTTCCACGCATCAAGCCCAAGGTTTGCTGGCGCAAGGTTCTGCAAAACCCAACCGATTCAGGGGATTATCCTGACTCCTTGTTCATATCATGTGAATGTGACAAAGCTGACAAACTGTTACATCAAAGCCTTGGGGATCTGGCGACTTGTCATGTTTTTATGCCTGCCTCGGACACTCTCAATAAAAAATTGCACGAGTACGAATAATTCAAATCTCTGGGGAGACGATTCTATGGCCGTAAAAATAAATGGCTTTCCCGGTACCCCGAGCCAGCTGACTTCAGCGGTTCGTAAGGCGCTGTTCACCTCCGCCGCCGTGACGGCAATGACTGTCGGCGCGCCCGGTTACGCGGCTGCGGCAGACATTGCCTGTGCGCCGGGTCAGTTCGGAATGCCCGCCGCCGGTGACAAGGTTACCTGCGCAGGCGACTTCGATGAGTCCATCAATTACGACGTTGTCGACACGACGGTAGTGGATGCAGGGATTGAATCCATCGTACCCGGCGACCTGACTGTGGTGGTTGCCGAAGGCAGCACCGCATCCGGTATCACCGTTTCCTCGGTCACCGCCGCGGTGGCCGGCACCGCCGCCACCGGCTCCATCGTCATCGAGAACCATGGCGATATCGCCCGTGCAGGCGACGCCGGTATCGAGGTTCCGGATGGTGTTGAGCAGACCCGTTATGACATGGGTATCCGTGTCGGCAGCGCCAACTCCAATGACGGCGGTCACTTCTTCGACAGCTACATGGTGCTGGATGAAAACGGCAAGGCGCTGCTGGACGAAGACGGCAATCCTACCGGCGAGCGAATCCTGTTCACCGACGCCGAAGGCAATCCGATCAAGGTCGCTGCCGACGAACTCGACAGCCATCTGGGTGTGAACCCTGACAGTGCCGACTATGGCAAGCTGAGCAAAAATGGCCCCGAGGACAAAATCACCTTCCTGGTTGCCGAGGAAGGCACCTTCGAGGGTGGTGTCAGTGCGCTGGTCAACGCGGAAACCGAAGCCGGCAGTATTTCTATTACCAACACCGGTGATATCAGTGTCGGCAGCGGTCAGTCCGTTACCTATTACTCCGCGTTCACCGAAAAGCACAGCAGCTCCTACGATGAAATTGTAGCGTCCGGTAAAAATCCCTTCGGCGTGCTCAACAAAATCGATGTGGACGGCGATGGCGTTGCCGACATCAGTGTGTGGAACGGTGAGGACACCATCTTCGTCGATCCTGCCAATGCGCACACCGCCACCATTTTTGCAGGCGGCATCAATGCCAGCAGCACCACCGGCAATATCGCGATTGAGAACGCCGGTAGCATCACCGCGGGCGATATTTCCAAGGGCATTACTGCGTTTACCGAGAGCGGTGACATTGTCATCAGCAACAGCGGCGACATCGCCACCGGCAGCGCCTCCTATGGCATCAGTGCATCCAGCGCGGTGCAGGCCATCGACTCCGGCATTACCTATACCTACAACTCCCAGGACAGCGGCACTGCCTACGCCGTTGAGTACAAGGCGGGACGCTTCAGCCCGTTCAGCGGTTTTACCGGTCCCAGCTATACCCACTTCTACCGCGAATACACCGTTGGCTCGAAAATCGTTGACGGTACCGACAGCGTTATCGAAATCGCCAATAGCGGTAGCATCTCCGTGGGTGAGGCCGGTATCGCCATTCACGCGAAAAACCCCTCCGGTGCCGGCATTACCATCGTCAATTCCGGTGATATCGAAGTGGCCGAAGGTATTGGCGGTGCCGGCATCTATGCCTCCACCTCCGCGGGCCTGAGTGCCACCAAGGACAAGGTGGAAGTTGCCAGCTGTAACCCCTTCTTCGGCTGCCCGGCCAAGCCCTACTTCACCGTGGAAGAGGGAGAAGCCAACGAGCTGAATGTGGCCTACGGTCTGAGCGATCGCGAAGACAATATCATCGACCACAACGAAAACGGCGCTTACTACACCCACGAAGCCCCGATACTGAACTTTGTCGGTTTCCCCACCGGTTACTACTCCGAAGAAGTCACCAAGCACTACGCGGACGTTGTGCAGTGGAACGCCACCGGCTACTTCGACGACCGCGGTGATATCGCCATCGCCAACACCGGCACCATCGACCTGTCCGGTACTCTGGCTGGCGCCGGTATCACTGCCGTTGGCCACGGTAGCAAGACCATCCTCAACACCGGGGATATCGAAGCCGGTGCGGTGGGTGTGGGTATCGGCTCCCGCGGTGTCGGCGAGACCGTCATCGACAACCAGGGCCGTATTTACCTGAATGGCGCTGGCAGTGCGGCGATCCAGGTGCAGGCCTCGCCGTTCGATATGGACAGCGTTGAGCAATCCGCTGCCGGCATCGATGAAGCGACTGTTGAGGCATTTGGCGGTTTTGAAAATGGCGATGTAATTATTGCCAACTCCGGTTTCATCGGCGGTTCTGACACCAGCCACCTGACAACCTACAACGAAAACGGCACTCTCGACGCCTTCGCCACCACCAGCTTTGGTGTCAACGTTACCGCGCTGGGCTCTAACCGTGTTGGCAGCGCCAACAAGTGGACCCAGTACGGTCAGGCGAGCGTGGACAAGGCCAACGCCGCGAATTACGCGCGCGCCCAGGCGGACATGGAGTCTTACCTCGCCGGTGAGATCACCATCGATGAAGTGTACGAGTACACCAAAATCGAGATCGATGACAGCATCGAGCTGACCACCACCAGTATCCTGAATACTGGTGATATCGCTATGTCCGACATGGCTCGCGGTATCAATGTCTCGGCGAAATACGGCGACGTGGTGATTGAAAACCAGGGTACGGTTTCCGTCGGTAACGGCGTGCACGGCCGTGCACCGGAAACCTACGGTGCGGTCACCATCAAGTCCAGCGCGATCAACGTCAGCAACTTCGGTATCGAAGGCCTGGCGAACCATTACGTGGTCAACCGCGGCGATGTATTCGCCGGTGATATCGCCAATGGTATCCGTTCCGAAAGCTGGCACGGTTCCAGCTCCGTCTTCAACGAAGGCAATATCACCGTTGGCAGCGGTAACTTGCTGGAGGCCACTGAAAGCAATGCCGCCCACGGTGCCGTCGCCAATGGTATTTCTTCCGTGGTTGCCGGTGGTAACGATGCCTACGCCCTGGCCCATAACAGTGGCACTGTGACCACCGGTGATCGCGCCTTTGGCATGGTTTCTTCCAACGTCTTCACCACTGGTGCCTTCCTGAGTGAAGAGTTCGCGCACAACTACACCGCGGCGGCGATCAACACCGGCGTGATCAGCACCGGCGACTACTCCACCGGTATGGGCGTGAACGGCTATATGTCGCTGGGCTACAACAGCGGCAGCATCAGCATCGGCAACGGCCCAATGCAAAACCTTGATGCTGTTGAAATTGCTGCAGGTATGCGCACCCTCACCGACAACGGCCTGACCGCGACCCTGCTGAACACCGGCGACATCACCGGTGGTGACGAAACGGCGGGTATGTTCGCGGAAGCATTCTTCGCGCGCAGTGTGCAGTCTGACACCGGTAGCGTGATGGTGGGTGACGATTCTGCAGGCCTGGTGGCCCGTGGTCAGACCCAGGGCATCGTGCAGAACTACGGCATGGTGGTAACCGGCGACCGTTCTACCGGCATCCAGGCCATGGGCACCAACTTCAACTACGGCGCCAACTACGCCACCGCGACCAACACCGGTACGGTGAAGGTGGGTGACGATTCCGTGGGCATACAGGCCTTCGCTACCCTGGCCAACGTGATCAACACCGGCACCGTTTCCGTTGGTGACGACTCCGTGGGTGTACTGCTGTCTTCCGCGACCGTGAATGCGATCGACGCGGAAACCGGTGAAGAGTTCCTGCGTGCCGGTACGGTTCTGAACCAGGGTTCCATCATTGCCAGTGGCGAAGGCAGCCTCGCGATCCAGTCCACCGAAGACTACACCGCAAATATCGTCAACCGCGGCCTGATCGAAGGCTCCGTGGTAATGGGCGGCGGTGATGACTTCTTCTACAACGGTGTGCGCACCGATGCGGAAGGTTACCTGGTGGGCGCGGGCGTTATTCGCCTGAACAATGACTTCATCGACATGGGCGAAGGGAAAAACACCTTCCGCAACGTGTTCGGCGATATCGTGTTCTCCGGCGACAGCAGCATCGACCTGGGTGCCGAAGGCGAGATGCAGAACTACTCGTCCAACGGCAGCTACGTGACCATCTCCAGCATGGACGGCAAGGCCGGCGACACCCTGACCATCAACGGCAATGTGCTGTTCAACACCGTGCAGGGCAACAATGGCCTGTTGCTGGTAGACGTCAGCTCCAAGGGCAACGACAGCATCGTTATCAATGGCGACCTGACTGCCAATGAGACCATCGATGAAGCGGGCAACACCGTCGGCTCCGACCTCCGCGTTGCCATCGCCATCAACGACCAGGGCAAGGGCGCGCTGACCTCCGGCAGCATCCTCACCGTCAATGGCGACCAGGATCTGGATTCCGTACAGCTGAGCGCGGTTGGCGGCGCCTTCGCCGACACCATCCTGAGTGCAGAACTGAACCAGGACGGCAATGGCAACTGGGTTGTGGATTACACCGCCGGCCTGTCCCAGCTGGGTACCGCGGCGAGCTCCGTGTCCCACCTGGCGGAAAGCTTCTGGCTGCGTTCCGCATCCCACTTCTTCGACGGTGAGCGCGCGGCGAATGCCAGCGAGACTGGCCGCGTTGAAGGTCTGCACGCCTGGTCCGGTTTCTTCCGCGCCAACAGCGATATGCAGAGCCAGGGCGAGCTCGATGCGCAGGATCTGAGCTTCACCCAGCAGCTGGGCGGCCAGTTCGCCGGTGCCACCTACTCCACCAAACTGGGCGACAGCTGGCTGTCCGTAAGCCCGTTCGTGGGCCTGGGTAGCGCGGAAAGCGACCAGTTCGAGCAGCAGTCCTCCGCAGTGCTGGATACCGAAACCTACGCGATTGCCGGTAGCTGGAGCATGGGCGACTTCTACGCCAATGCCATGTACCAGAACGTGGAGTTCGACGCGAATATCGTTTCTTACGATTCCCGTGGGGCGACTTCCGGTAAGGCACACGGTTTCAGCCTGGAAGCGGGTTGGACCTACCTGTCCGAGTCCGGTATCGCGATGACGCCGTTCGCCCAGTGGGACGACGTGAAGACCGTAATCGATGGATTTACTTCCTCTGACGGCAACTTCGACTACGCCTACGACCTCGGCAACAGCAAGCGCGCCCGTGCCGGTGTGAGCCTGCGCAAGTCCTTCTCCATGAGCGAAGGCTTTGCCATGCCCTACATCACCTTCAGCGCGACCGACGTGATCACTGCCAACAACCATGACCTGTACGCCAACGGCGTGCGTTTCGGCAGCGATGTGTCCGGCAACGGCATGAGCGTGGACTTCGGTGTGGATGGCAAATACAAGCTGTGGACTGTTAAGAGCGGTCTCGGTCTGTTCAGCGGCGACACGGACAAGAATGGCCTGAGCGGTCACCTGTCCATCTCCCGCAGCCTGTAATTCGCAGCCTGTCATCGCCAAGGGGGCGCCTCGCGCCCCCGATTATCGATTTAATAAAAATTTCAGCTGGGTGTGTGCCCACGGGATTTGACTATGTTTGAAAGAACAATGTTTGAAAAAAATAAACTCTCGCTTTGCGTCGCATTGATGCTGGGTGTTTCTGCTTCCATGCCGCTGTACGCGCAGGAAAGTGCTGAAGAAAAGGCCGCAGAAAAAAGCGAGCAGCAGCAATCCAAAGAGAACAAGAAAGCCACCGATGGCCTGGTAGCCCGTCAGGCGGAGGCCATCGAAACCGTAGTGGTTACCGGCTCCCTGATTCCGCGCAATACCTTCGACGGCCCGGATCCGATGACTGTTATCGGTGAGGAAGACATGAAGGCGCGCGGCCTGAATACCGTTGCCGACGTGATCGACTCCCTGGCTTCCAACACCGGTTACCGCGAAGGCGAAGCCGGCAACCTGCTGTCCGGCTTCACCGTTGGTGCGTCCGAGGCGAACCTGCGCGGCATGGGCTCTGGTCGTACCCTGGTACTGATCAACGGCCGCCGTATCGCCGACTACCCGCTGCCCTTCGGCGGTGAGCAGAACGGCGCCGACCTGGGCACCATCCCCGGTGCCGCCATGTCCCGCGTGGAAGTGCTGAATGGCAGTGCGTCCGCCATTTACGGCTCCGACGCCGTAGGTGGTGTGATCAACGTCATCACCAAGCGCGATATGGAACAGACCGCGGTAGCAGGTGAAGTAGGCGTTTACGAAGACGGTTACGGCTTCACCAGCAATACCTCGTTCATCACCGGCAAGGTGTTTGATAAGGGTTCTGTGACCTTCAGCCTCGAGAAACGCACAGTCGATCCGGTCTATGCCGACGAAGTCGACTTCCTCGACGATCGCAAATTTGTCACTACCGGTATTGGCGCGAGCATCAGTGAGCTGACTGCCGACAATACCGTGACGACCAACGCGATTTCTCCGCTGGGTTACCGCTGCGAAGACAGCGGCATGATCACCACCGAAACCTACAATCAGGACGGTGCGAGCATGTGTAATTTCGATGCCTCCCGGGGTATCGCCATGCAGCAGGAATTCGATCGCACCTCGACGTTCGTCGATGGCCGCTATCAGTTCACCGACAACATCCGCGGTTTCGCCACCTTCCTCGGCTCCAAGCAGGACGTGGCCAGCTCGGTTCCGGCATCCAGCTGGAGCGGCCGCTTTATCAGCAGCGCGGGCGATCAGTATGTGGATGTGCAGCGCTCCTTTGCCGTGGACCTGGGTTACACCACTTCCACCTATGACCAGGAAATGTGGACCCTGATGCTGGGTCTGGAAGGTGAAGTCGAGATCGGCGACACCACCTGGAACTGGGACGTGGGTTACTCCAAAGCCCGCTACGACATGGTGCAGAAGTACGCGGCCATCCGTGAAGAAGTGCTGGTGGACTGGTTTACCGACGGCGCCCAGTACGCGCAGCAAGTTGCTAACAACGTTTATGTTGTTAACGACACCTTCTTCGACAACCAGCTGGTCAATAACATCTACCGCAATGCCGCGGTGGATCGCGACGAGCTGATGGGTCAGGCGACCACTTATGCCAGCTCCAGTGCCGACAGCATCACCATCAAAGCGGTGGGTGAGCTGAGTGATTTCGGCTTCCTGTACAACCCGGTAACCGTTGCCGTGGTCGGTGACTGGGCCACCCAGTCCAGCCGTATCAACCCGGACGAGCGCTCCCTGAACCTGGACGGCAACGGCTGGCTGAACGTAGGCGCCATCAAAGCCGGCGGCAGCCGCGATCGTATGGCCATCGGCGCCGAGTTCCTGATTCCGGTTGTGGAAGATCTGGAACTGACCTTCGCCACCCGTATGGATCGCTACGACGATTCCACCGCGATCGGCGGCCGCGGTACTTCCTCGCTGAAGTTCCTGTATCAGCCGTTCGATATGCTGAAACTGCGCGGTAGCGCGTCGGAAACCTTCCGCGCACCGGACATGTTCAACATCTACGGTGAATCCACCGGTTACCAGTACATCGCCGACTTCGTAGCGAACAACTGTTACGACGGTGAGAACGCGGACAACTGTTCCGTGTACAACGTACTGTCTACCCGTCGCGGCAGCGAGGACCTGGAAGAAGAGAAGGGTAGAGACTACGGTCTCGGCTTTGTGCTCACCCCGACCAACGACATCAGCCTGGCGGTGGACTGGTACAACATTCGCCTGGAAGACCTGGTGGTTACCGAGAGCGCCACTGGCCTGATGCGTTCCGAGTGGCAATGTGAAACCGGCGTATTCGACAGCGCGAGCCAGTTCTGTGCCGATGTTTACAGCCGCGTAAAACGCAACGCTTCCGGCTATGTTGACCAGATCATCATCGAGCCGCAGAACCACGAGTACACCGAACTCGAAGGTGTCGACGTGACCCTGGCCGGTCAATTCGACTCCGCCAAGTACGGTAACTTCGGTGCGCAGTTCAAGTACGTAAACATCCTGTCCTACGAGTGGCTGCAATTCGAAGGCGACGAGCCGGTTGAAATGCGCAATGGTCTGCGCGGCCAGTCCACCCCGGCGAACAACAGCAACCTGACCCTGACCTGGGACAACCCGCTGGCCGGTTTCCGCTCCGTGGGTGCGTCGCTGTTCATCCAGCGCCAGGGCAGTGTGAAAAACTACGCGGGTTCCGAGCGCATGGATCCGTACTACACCGCCAACCTGTCTGCCAGCTACACCGCGAGTGCGCGTCTGAGAATGGGCCTGACCGTCAGAAACCTGACCAACGAAATGCCCCAGGACGACTACACCAACCAGTGGCCCTACTACTGGTCTTACCTGCAGCAGCCGTTCGGCCGTAGCCTCAACCTTTCTTTCAGCTACTTCCTGAGTAACTGATTAATCCTGTAGATGTGTCGGCCGGTGTTTGACGATTGTTGTCAGGCACCGGCCACAGGAGATAAGCAATGAAAATTTTATCAATGCTGAGCGCCGCGGTGGTTACCGGTGCGGTCGCAGCGATGAGCATTCTGCCGGCGCCGGCAGAGGCCAAAGAACAAGCGCACAAGCCGTTTGCCAGCCTCGGCGAGATGCCGATTCCGTTTGAAGACCTGTTCCGCCCGGCGGCGTACAACAACATCCGTATCTCTCCGGATGGCAAGTACTTCGCCGCAGGTCGCACCCGCGACGATGGCATGACCGATGGTGTGATCATCGATCGCCGCACCATGGAAGTGAAATCCACGCTGGAAATGGCCGGGGACGTGGGCGTCAGCCAGATCCAGTGGGCCAACAAAGAGCGGGTACTGTTCAGCTTCACCATGAAGTCTGCCGTCGCTGAAGATGCCAGCACCTCGCAGATTGCCGCGATGAACATCGACGGTTCCCGTAAAGAAATCATTTTCACCGGTACCAGCGATTACGGCGGCGGTGAAGGTGCGGTGCTGGCCGGCAAGATCGACGACAAACACTACCGCATCGAGGTGTACCCGTCCGGTTCAGGTCTCAACTTCCCGCTGAAGTACATCTACAAGCTGAATATCTACACCCGCAAGACCACCCTGATCGCCCGCTCGCCGATCCGTATGGGGCGCCCGATCAGCAACAAAGAGGGTGAAATCACCCACTGGGTCGGCAAACTGCCGGACGACTTTGATGCGACCGTGGTAGCGACCAAAAACGCCGCCGGTGAATGGGACGAAACCGTATTCCAGAATAAGGACGGCGTGTTCGAGCCCATGGGCTGGACCAAAGACAAAGACTGGATGTGGTACACGGACACGATCGAGGCACCCACCAAAGGTCTGTACCGCTACAACGTGAAAACCGGTGAGAAAAAACTGGTTTACCGTCACCCGAAAGTGGATTACGACCGCATCTTCAACGATGACGACGGCAACCCCTGGGGTGCGCTGGTCAACTACGACTACCCGACCGTAGTCTACATTGACGAAGACAACCACTATGCCCAGACGCACAAGCGTCTGCAGGGAACCTTCCCCAACAAGCATATCCAGATCCTCAACCGTACCAGTGACGGCAATGAGTGGGTGGTGCATGTGGGCGACGACCGTCACCCGGGCAGCTACTACGTTTACAACCAGTTCGACGGCGCGCTGAAGTTCCTCGCCAACCAGGCGGAGTGGATCGACCCGGCCAAGGTGCCTGCGACTCATCCTGTGCGTTTTACCGCGCGCGATGGCCTGGAAATCAATGGTTACCTGACCCTGCCGGTGAACAAGGAAGCCAAAAACCTGCCGCTGATCATCCTGCCTCACGGCGGCCCCCACGGCCCGCGTGACTACTGGGGTTACAACAAGGAGCGCATCCTGTTCGCCAACGCCGGCTACGCGGTGATGCATGTGAACTACCGCGGTTCCGGTGGTTACGGTCGCGAGTTCCTGTTCGACTGGTACGGGCACTGGGGCATGGAAATGCAGGACGACCTGACCGACGCCACCAAGTGGGCGATTGACTCCGGTATTGCCGATGCGGACCGCATCTGTATCTACGGTGCTTCCTACGGTGGCTATGCGGCCATGCAAGGCGTTACCAAAGAGCCAGACCTGTACCAGTGCGGTATCGGTTACGTCGGCGTGTACGACATGGCGATCTTCAGTACCCACGGTGATATCCGTCTGCGCAAGGCCGGCCGCAAGTACCTGGCGGAAGCCACCGGTACCGATCCGGAAGTACACCGTCAGCGCTCTCCGTCCCGCAATGCCGAGCGCATCACCGCACCGGTATTCCTGGTACAGGGTGCCCGCGACGTACGTGTACCCATCGAGCACTACTGGGCCATGCGCGATGCGCTGGTGCAGCAGAACCACCCGCTGGAAACTCTGGTTGCCCCGCGTGCCTTCCACGGCGCCCGTGAAAAAACCAGCCAGCTGGAAATCTACTGCCGCATGATCAACTTCTTTGATCGCCACATCGGCGACGGCAAGCCCTCCGACGCGCCGGCCAACGACTGTGTGCCGGAAGACGGCCCGGGTCTGCTGGAGTACCACTACTACGAGGAGGCCAAGCGTGGTTAAACCAATGATTGCAGCCGCATCCCTGCTGCTGGCCAGCCAGGCGTTCAGTCTGGACTGGCAGCGCCCGGACTGCTCTGCGTACAAAGATTTCGGTGAGTGCCGCAACGCCGAGAAAAACGATTACCGCCGTAAGAAGCAGGAAGAGTTTCGCGAGAAAGGCCTGTCCTTCTGGTACTACGAGCGCCCGGATTTTTCTGACAACAAGAAAATCGAACAGGCCCTCGAAGACAAAGTGGAAGGTGCGTTGTACTTCTCCTTCACCGTGGAGCGCGATGGCAGCGTTTCTGCGGTTTCGCTGAAAACCAAAACCAGCGATGAAGTAGAGGTTTACGCGGCGCCTATCCTGGCCGCGATCAAGAACTGGCAGTTCGTACCGTCCAAAGAAGCCTGGCCGAACCAGGAATGGCGCTACCAGTTCTTCTTCACGCAGGACGACTGTGCCGAAGCGGCGGAAGAAGACAGTGAAGCCTGTAGCAAGGAAGACGAAGCGGCAGGTTGATCCGATTACTCTCTTGGTCGAGTAATTCCGGCAGCGAGTGATACGCTGCTGGTCCCCAGTGTAGCCCGGACTTGTGTCCGGGCTTTTTTGTGCCCGGAATATATCGGCACGGGATCCCGGCGTTCATCAGCTGGCGGGGACTGCAAACACCGTGACAAAGGCCAGAGCAGTGGCGACGACGGCAAAAAAAACGCGCTGGACTAGGGAAGTACTGACTGTGATCGCAACCAGGCACTGCAACAGGTAGTAAAACGCAAATGCGCGCGACGCCAGTGCCACGATCTGCAATGTGTCTGCGGACCAGGTGAGCGCAATGGCACCGGCGCCTACCAGTATGGTGGCGAAGCGAAGTTTGAGTCGGTGGCGGGTCACCTCCTCCAGATTGCCGGTGGCGGCTAAGGTATCGGCAACCGCGGCAGAAAACTGGCTGAGGGCGGCGGCAATCACCAGTGGTGCCACCAGTAGCGACGAGGCTGCGGCGGCGAGGTGGATCAGGCTGTTGTCATCGTATTTTCCGTTCAGGTTGTGCACCAGCGGTAGCGACACGGCAATAAACACCAGGTAGACCGCGGTGGAAATAACCTGCGACCAACGGGACGCGCGAATCCGGGTATCGCTGTCGAAACTGTCCCCCAGATAGCGTGTGGTTTCGAATCCCTGCACAACGATCAGTGTTCCGGCGACAATGGTCAGTATTTCCCAGAAGCTGTGGGGCTTTGCCTTGAAAAAGATCAGTCCGCCTGGCGAACGCCAGGCGTGCAGGTCGTAGAGCGCGAAGCCGCCGATCAGCAACAGAATAATCGCCAGGGTAACCAGTAGCGCTATCCCTTCCAATGCCGCGAGACTTTTCAGGCCCCGAGTCACGCCAATCACTACGATAAAAATGATGACGGCTGTTGTGAGTAAATCTTCGCTGGTGCCCGTGTCCAGGTGCAGGCTGCCAAGGACAAACGCCGAAAGGATATGCAGGTAAAGGCATACGGAAATCACGTATGCCAATACCAGCGCCAGGTCAGAGCAGCGCTCAAAGGCGAAAGTGGATTTCTTTGGGCTGTTTGCCAGCGCCGGTTCTGCCCGGCGAATATTGAAACGGATAACGCTGCCCACGCAAAACGCGATACCGCATACAGCGGCCATTGCCAGGACGGCGTAGATCCCTACGGCGCCGGCAAGGATGGGAACCATAACCAGGAAGCCGCTACCGAAAATGGATGCCAGCGGCGTGCAGGTTGCCCGCACAAGCGCGCGCGGATTGCCGCGGTGATGTATTGCAGGCTTGCGGAACATGACTTCCCCCTAAAAAGGCCAATACCCTTCAGTCTTGACCATAGTGGGGATAGTGCCAGCCACAAAAAAAGCCCGACTTAAGAGCCGGCCTTTTTTCGGGCGGAGCACGCAAGCGGGGCGATCAAGCCTCCAATCGGCGCATCGCGCAGATCTTGTTGCCGGAAGGGTCGCGCAGGTAAGCGAGATATAGCTTCAAGCCGGAACCCTCACGCACGCCGGGCGGGTCTTCACAGGTGCTGCCACCGTTGGCCAGGCCTGCGGTATGCCATTGATCGGCTTGCTCGGGGCTCTGTACCGCAAACCCGATGGTGCTGCCATTGCCGCAACTCGCCGGCGCTCCGTCAATGGGTTTGGTGAGCGCAAATACACCGCTGTCGGTAAAGTAAAAACAGCGGCCTTTCTGGTCGATGACACCGGGTTTGTAACCCAGCGTACCCAGGATCGCATCGTAAAAAGCCTTGGACTCCTGAATGTCATTGGCTCCGAGCATGACGTGGCTGAACATTTTTGTTTCCTTCTGGCAATGGACAGGGTTGCGCTGAGTGTACACCCTCCGTGGGTGCCTCCAGCTAGACGAAACTGTCCAGTGGAATTTACGAATTGTTGTCGCGCAGAGAAAAATCCCGGCCTTTGGCCGGGATTCATTGGCAGCCTGCTTCAGTTTTAATGCTTGGGTTTTTCCGGACGAAATACGCCGACGTTTCTGTAGCCTTCATCCAGCAGATGCGACGCGTGCAGCTTGCTCATCACGCCGCGGGCGCAGTACAGCAGGTAGTGCTTGTCCTTATCCAGCGATTTGAACGCGGTACTCAGTCGATAGAAGGGGATGGTTTCTACCTGGTTGTTGTCCAGCTCCAGCGGGTTTACTTCTTCTTCGGTGGGGTGGCGTATGTCGATGACGATGGCGTTGCCCGGTTCGCTGAGGACCTCCACTGGCGGTGCGTCTTCATCGAGGTCTTCCATCACCTCGTCGATATTCTGTAGTACCCGGTTGCCGATGGCGCGGTCGAGGACGGTGAAATCGAAGCGGGTTTCCTCGTGTTCGACTTTTTCCATTTTTGCGCGGGTGGTCGGTTTTACCGAGATCACCCCACAGTACTCCGGCATATTCGCGGCGAATTCCTCGGTGCCGATGGCGCGCGCGGTGCGGATAATATCGGTCTTGTCGGAAGTGATCAGTGGGCGCAGCACCAGCGTGTCGGTGACACTGTCGATCACCGACAGGTTTTTCAGGGTCTGGCTGGACACCTGGGCGATGGCCTCACCGGTGACCAGCGCATCAACCTCCAGCTCTTTGGCGACTACCGAGCCCGCGCGCAGCATCATGCGCTTGAGGGTTACGCCCATGTAGGAGTCATCCACTTTTTCCAGAATCTCCGCTACCACTTCATCGAAGGGCACGGTGATGAATTTCACCCGGTGGGATGCGGCGTATTTTTCCCACAGGTAAAACGCCACTTCCTTTACTCCCAGTTCGTGCTGGCGCCCGCCCAGGTTGAAGAACAGGTAGTGGGTGCGGATGCCGCGCTTGATGGTGAGGTAGCTGGCCACAGTGGAGTCGAAACCGCCGGACACCAGCGAGATTACCGGATCCTGGGTGCCGAGCGGGAAGCCGCCAAGCCCCTGGTGCAGCTGCTCGATCACATTCAGCTTGTCGTGGCGGATTTCCAGTTTCACGGTGACGTCGGGGTTTTTCAGTTTTACACCGGCGGCATCGGTGTTCTGGTTGAGGCCACCACCTACAAACTGCTCCACGTCCAGAGACTGGAAATCGTGCTTGCCGGTGCGTTTTACACGCACACAAAAGGTTTTCCCGGTGAGCTGTGGGCCCCAAATGGCGAGAGTCTTCTGGTAGATATCGTCGAGATCGCCGAGGGGGAACTGCTGCACCTTGGCGAAGTTGGCAATGCCCGGGGTGTGCGCCAGTACCTCTTCAATGCGTTCGCAAAGGTGGGATACTGCATCCGGCGCGACGACATCAATCTTTTCCCAGTCCTTGCGCACCTGGATGCGGTCGTCCAGCTGTCGCATGAGCTTGCGCAGGTTGTCGGCCAGCTGGCGCGACATGCGCTTGCGCACCGGGTTGCTCTTGATGGTGATTTCTGGAAAAAATTTGACGACGAAATGCATAGGGAGTTGTGCCGGATACCACGGTTGAAATTGATGCCGGGATGAGACTGACGGACTTCCCGGAAAAGGTGGCGAATTATAAACTCGCTACCGGGAAATTGCTTGAGCACCGTTTTGGTGCTTTCTGTGACCAGGGAGGCCCAAAATGGTGCAAATTGCTATTTCGAAGCACCAATTTTGGGACTATCGTATTGGCTCCCACGGTCCCGGCTGGCGCAAATGGGTTCCTATAGCTCAATTTCCGGCCGCAGGCGGCCGTTTGCGGACACACTAACTTTTTTCCAGCCAGTTTGCCCCAATTTGGCACACTCCTTGCTTCGACAGTTGCCACAAGATAAAGCGAATTGGCGCGACACATAACTTTTCATTCTTGGAGGACTGCAATGTCAGCGAAAACGCTCGGACTCATCAAAGAGAGCGAAGCAAAATGGGTAGACCTGCGCTTCACCGATACCAAAGGTAAGGAACAACACGTTTCCATTCCTTCTAAGGAAGTTGGTGGCGAGTTCTTCGAAGAAGGCAAGATGTTCGATGGTTCTTCCATCGCTGGTTGGAAGGGCATCAACGAATCCGACATGATCCTGATGCCGGACGACGAAACTGCGTTCCTGGATCCGTTCACCGACGAAGCCACCGTAATCATTCGCTGTAACATCGTTGACCCGATCACCGGTCAGGGCTACGAGCGCGACCCGCGCTCCATCGCACTGCGCGCTGAAGAATACCTGAAGTCCACTGGCTACGGTGACACCGCTCTGTTCGGTCCGGAGCCCGAGTTCTTCGTATTCGACGACATCACCTGGGGTGCCGAAATGGGTGGCGCCTTCTACAAAATCAACTCCGAAGAAGCGGCCTGGTCTTCCGGCGCCAGCTACGCGGACGGCAACATGGGTCACCGCCCGGGCGTAAAAGGTGGTTACTTCCCGGTTCCGCCGGTTGACTCCCTGCACGACATCCGCGCCGCCATGTGTTCCGCCATGGAAGCCATGGGCCTGGAAATCGAAGTACACCACCACGAAGTGGGTACTGCTGGCCAGTGTGAAATCGGCGTTGGCGCCAACACCCTGACCAAGAAAGCGGACGAAGTTCAGATCCTGAAGTACGCGGTACACAACGTAGCGCACGCTTACGGCAAAACCGCCACCTTCATGCCCAAGCCGCTGGTAGGTGACAACGGTTCCGGTATGCACGTGCACCAGTCCTTCAGCAAGGACGGCGTTAACCAGTTCGCTGGCGACGCTTACGCTGGCCTGTCTGAAACTGCCCTGTTCTACATCGGCGGTATCATCAAGCACGCGCGTGCACTGAACGCCATCTGTAACTCTTCTACCAACTCCTACAAGCGTCTGGTTCCGGGCTTCGAAGCACCGGTTATCCTGGCTTACTCTGCGCGTAACCGCTCTGCGTCCATCCGCATTCCGTTCGTGCCGAGCCCGAAAGGCAAGCGTATCGAGACCCGTTTCCCGGATCCGACCGCCAACCCGTACCTGGCCTTCGCAGCGTTGCTGATGGCTGGCCTCGACGGCGTGAAGAACAAGATCCACCCTGGCGACGCGGCGGACAAAGACCTGTACGACCTGCCGGCGGAAGAGCTGGCCGAGTACCCGACCGTTGCTTCCAGCCTGGAACAGGCCCTGGACGCACTGGACGCGGACCGCGCCTTCCTGACCGAAGGTGGTGTATTCACCGACGACGCCATCGACGCCTTCATCTCCCTGAAGCGCGAAGAAGTTCAGCGTATCAACATGACCACTCACCCGGTTGAGTTTGAGCTGTACTACTCTTGCTAAGCGTTCTGCCAAGTAGCCCTGCTACGAGGCAGAGGTCATCGGTGCATTGCCCCGGCGTTTAACGCAAGGGCGGTGTAAAGATGGCGACAAAGCCCGCGCCTCTGGTGCGGGCTTTTTTTTTGTGTGGCAGATGGCTAGCCTTAACCTACGGCACAGTAAAAATGAGAGGCGGGACGGCCCATGATCAGACTGATTTCAGTGTTGCTGGCGCTGCTGGCGGCACCGGTAATGGCACAGCAGGAAACTTCTGCGGGCGAAGAGAAGGGCTCGTCAGCGCCCTCAGGTACCAGTGTTTACCGGAGTGTCGGCCCGGACGGCAAGGTGACATTCAGCGATACCCCGCCACCGGGTAAGAAAGCCGAAAAGATCAAAATAGGTCCCACCAATGTGCAACCGGTAGCGCCGCCGCTCCCCCTGCCTACCCGCAAGCTGTCGCCGCGGGACCAGGACGACAAGCGCTATGAGGATCGCGACCAGGGCCCGGTGGACTTTGCCATCGTCAGCCCGGTCAACGACGCCACCATCACTCCGGGGCAGCGGTTTATCGTGCTGCAGGTAGCGATGGAGCCGGTGCCGAGGGACGGTTATGCATTCTACGCCGTGATCGATGGCCAGCGCTGGTCCGGGATGTCCTCCGGCACCAGCCTGGATATCTCCGCGCTGGAGCGCGGCACCCATACCATCCAGGCGGTACTTGTGGGCACCGGAGGCGAGCCTCTGGCGCAGTCGCAGACCATTCAGGTCCATGTGAAGCGCCCCGGTGGCCAGGTGCCGGAGTTCCCCGCAGAACAGGCGCCACAGATGCCGAAAGCGCCCCAGGCGCCGGGAGTTGCCAAGCCGCCAAAACCCCAGCCGCGCTGATTCTCTGCCGCCGTGATGCCGGGCCCCTGGGGTCCGGTTTCATCTGGCGGCGGCTCTCCTGAGTAAATCTCGACTCGTTTGTTGCCCTGCCCGCCGCCCTGCGCCCTTTCTTGAACATCAAATCTGGCTATTTTTTGTTCTTCGCACAATAATGGTGCGCTATTTTGTGGCGCCTTGTGCCGATGCCCCCAAAATCACCCATGGATCCCGGTTTTTGCGCCATTTTGGTTTGCTTTTTGCACTGCCAATAGGCGAACCGGAAAAGAGAACTGAATCGGAAGCCTGCATGCTCAACGACCGCCAGTTACGCCTGCTACTGGACAACCTGACCTCGGCCGTTTTGGTGCTCGATGAGACGTTGTCACTGCGCTATCTCAACTCCGCGGCGGAGGACCTGATTGCGGCCTCCAGTTCCCGCTCCCTCGGCCTGCCATTGCAGGAGGTGGTGCGGGAATCCGAATCCGCCGAGCAGGCGCTGCACGGGGCCTTGGTTAGCGGTGAAAAGTACACCGTGCGTCGCGCCCTGTGGTTTTTGCACAATCTGGAAGAGTGCACCGTCGACTATTCGGTAACCCCGCTCACCGAGCTGGGTTTGCTGTTGCTGGAAGTGCAGTCCATGGACCGCTTGCTGCGCATTGCGCGCGAAGATGCGCTGCTCTCCGCCCAGGAAACTACCCGCAATCTGGTGCGGGGCATGGCCCACGAGGTGAAAAATCCTCTCGGCGGTATTCGCGGAGCGGCACAGTTGCTGCAAAGGGAACTGAAAGAGCTGGATCAACCGGAGGCGGAAGATCTGGTGGAGTACCCCCAGATCATCATCGAAGAGGCGGACCGCCTGCGCAACCTGGTGGACCGTATGCTGGGACCGCGCAAGCCGGTGCAGCTGAAGCCGGTGAATGTGCATGCGATTACCGAGCGGGTGGCGCAGCTGATTGAGGCGGAGTGTAACGGTGCGCTGGAGATCAAGCGTGACTACGACCCGTCGATTCCGGATATTCCCGCCGACAGTGAGCAGTTGATCCAGGCGGTATTGAATATAGCCCGCAACGCTATGCAGGCCATTGCTGAAAATATTGGTCTCGATGCCGGCGATCTCACCATCCGCACCCGGGTGCAGCGCCAGTTCACCATTGGCCGCCGCCATTGCGCACTGGTGTGCCGGATCGACATCGTCGACAACGGCCCGGGTATTCCGGAAGACATCCGCGAGCGGATTTTTTACCCGATGATTTCCGGGCGCGCAGAGGGCTCGGGGCTGGGATTGTCCATTTCCCAGCACATCATCAATCAGCACCGGGGGCTTATCAAATGCGAGAGCCAGCCCGGGCAGACAGAATTTCAGATTTATTTGCCCCTGGCGAACGATTAGCCAGAGGCACGACGAGAAGCACAATTAGCACAATTAGAAAGTAATCGCAGAGCCGGAAAATTATGATGAACAATCGCGTTTGGATCATTGATGACGACCGCTCCATCCGCTGGGTACTGGAGCGAGCACTTTCCCGCGCAGGGATCGATACCATCTGCTACGAAAGTGGCGATCGCGCCCTGGACGATTTTTACAGCGAGTCACCGGATGTGGTGATCAGCGATATTCGTATGCCGGGCTCCGACGGCTTCAAACTGCTGCAGCGTTTCCAGGCCGAACGCCCCGCCCTTCCCATTATCATCATGACCGCGCACTCGGACCTCGACAGCGCGGTAGCGGCCTATCAGGGCGGCGCCTTCGAATATTTGCCCAAGCCATTCGATGTAGACGAAGCGGTGGCAGTAACTCGCCGGGCCCTGGCGCACGCCAACGAACAGAAGCCGGAAGAGCCGGTGGTGGTGGAAAACGGTGCGGGCAACAAGGAAATTATCGGCGAGGCGCCGGCGATGCAGGAAGTCTTCCGCGCGATCGGCCGCCTGTCCCACTCCAATATCACGGTGCTGATCAACGGCGAATCCGGTACCGGTAAGGAACTGGTGGCGGCGGCGCTGCACAACCACAGCCCGCGCAAGAACCAGCCGTTTATCGCCCTTAACATGGCGGCGATTCCGAAGGACCTGATGGAGTCGGAACTGTTCGGCCATGAAAAAGGTGCGTTCACCGGCGCCAGCGCCCAGCGCGCCGGCCGCTTTGAACAGGCCAACGGCGGCACCCTGTTTCTGGATGAAATCGGGGATATGCCCGCGGAGACGCAAACCCGTCTGCTGCGGGTGCTGGCAGACGGGGAGTTTTACCGGGTGGGCGGCCACACTCCGGTAAAAGTCGATGTGCGCATCATCGCCGCTACCCACCAGGACCTGGAACGCCTGGTACAGGAGCACAAATTCCGCGAAGACCTGTTCCACCGCCTCAACGTCATCCGTATTCATATCCCCCGTCTCGCCGATCGTCGCGAAGACATTCCCCGCCTGGTGCGCCACTTCTTTATCAGTGCCGCCAAGGACCTCGGGGTAGAGCCCAAGATTCTCACCAAGGAAACCGAAGAGTATCTCTCTGGCCTCGACTGGCCCGGCAATGTGCGCCAGCTGGAAAATACCTGTCGCTGGATCACGGTAATGGGGTCCGGCCGCGAAGTGCTGATCGACGACCTGCCGCCGGAGCTCCACCACCAGAGCGCCACCAGCGAAGCGCCCCAGGATTGGCAGAAGGCCCTGCGCCTGTGGGCCGACCAGGCCCTGGCGACTGGCCAGCGCGAGATTCTCGGCCAGGCGGTGCCTGCGTTCGAGCGCGCGTTGATCGAAATCGCCCTCAAACACACCGCCGGGCGCAAACGCGATGCCGCCGAACTGCTCGGCTGGGGGCGCAATACCCTGACCCGCAAGCTGAAAGAGCTGGGGATGAACGGCGGCGAAGACTGACGTCGCGGCGGCGTTGATTGTTCGCCGCGTCTCAATGTCTATTTCCTCTGCGCCCGGCATTCGCCGGGCGTATTTATTTTCGCCGCTTGTGTGAAATCCGTTACAGCTTCGGTATTCTGGCGCCGTTTTTTTTGTGCTGCGAGTGTCGGGTAAAGCGGCCTGCACGTCACCTACTTGCACATTAACCAGATGTAGCGCTCCGCACCGGCATTCTGCAGCTCCGGTGGATCGGAATATTTACAGCCAGCGAACCAGAATAACCATGATCAAGGATTTTGCCCCGGCCCGGCATAACTGGGCCATGCCCCTGTGCACGCTGTTTTTTCTCTGTACCCTGTTCTGGAGTGGTCACGGCGGAGACCTCGGTTACTGGAGCGACTGGATGGCGAGCCTGTCCCAGGGCTACGAGCATATCCATGCGAATTATCCACCGCTGCTACTGCACTGGTTCTGGTTACTGGCGCAGTTGTTTGACCTGCTGCATCTGGAGTACCCGCCGGCGTCACCGGTGCAGCTGAAGTTTTTTGTACTGCTGCCGGTACTGGCAACCCAGCTCTGGCTTTGCCGCCAGGTGGAATTACTGCTGGCAAAGCGGGGCATAGAGCCGCTGCGCAGCCCGATTTTCTGGGGTGTGGTGGCGAGCCCGGCGCTGCTGCTGGATGGTCCTGTGTGGGGGCAGGTGGACCTGCTGCCATTTCTGCCGATGTGGGTATCCCTGGTGTGCGCGTTTCGCGCCCGTTTCTTTTCTGCAGGGGCCGCATTCGCCCTGGCGCTGGTGTGGAAGTTCCAGGCAATCGTGATTCTGCCGGTGCTGGCGGGGCTGTTTATGCACCGCTGGCGCCTGGCAACCTGGCACTATGCCCCGCAGGCACTGGCAGGCTTTTTACTGGTGGGTTTTGTCGCCTTCCTGCCGTTTATCTGGGTGGGGCGTTTTCAGGAAATGTTCAACGCCGCCTATCTCGGCAACACCAGTATCTTCCCGCTCTCCACCATGAACGCCGCCAACCTGTGGTTTCTGCTCGCCGGCAATAACACCGACATGCTTCTGCCGCTGATTGAAGGGGCCGCCTGGGCGTCGCCACACAAGCTGGGGCTGGGGCTGTTCCTGCTGGTATCGGTAATGTGCATGGTGCGGGCCTGGCGTGGCTGCCGTGGCTTCGGCGAGGTGATCGGCATTGCCATGGTGATGATACTGGGCTTTTTCACCGTGGCGCCGTCCATGCACGAGCGCTACCTGTTTCTGATGGTGCCGCTTGCCGCGCTGGGCTGCGCGCGCGGTTACTTCCGCAGCGCGTGGTTGCATCTGGCAAACCTGATGGTGGCGCTGAATATACTGCTGGTGTTGCCCCTGACCGGGCACATGGTCTGGCAGCACCTGTCCTGGCTTGTTGTGGGGGTGGCTCTCGCCGCGCTGTTGGTATTCGTACTGCCCGGGGCACGGATCGCGGCAATGGCGCGGCGCCTGCTCTACCGAGCGCGGCAGTCTCTGCCGGCGCTGGCAATGCCCCATGGTGGTGCGCTCGCCGCGCTGATGGTGCTCGCCTTTACCTGTACGGAACTCTACCAATTGCACCGCCTGAATCATCCTGCGTGGGATGAGCGCGGGCGTCTCTACCTGAGTGATTACCGCGAGCTGTCAGTGACGCAACAGTGGGGCCATCTGAGCCGCGACCGCGCGGTGAACGATGATCCGTTGGATATCTTTGGACACCGCTTCGCCAAGGGGTTGGGTGTACACGCCTTTTCCCAGGTGGAGTTCCGCATCCCGGAGGGCGCGCGTTATTTCCACAGCTTTTACGGCCTAAACCGCTCCGGCGAGAATGGGCGGGTGCGCTTTCGCATTCTTCTGGACGGGAAATCGGCGTGGCAAAGTGGGGCTATCGGTTGGCAGGCGCCGGGTGAGGTGGTGCTGCCGGTGAGCGATGCCGAAACGCTGACACTGCAGGTACATGGTATGGGCAGCATCATATCGGATCACGCCAACTGGGCGGAGGCGGGCTTCTGGCAGGGTATTCCCGAGCGCCGTGTCCTGACCATGGCGCGTCGCTGACCCAGGTTTTCTGACCTGACAGGGTGCCGAAAAAAATCGACCTGCTAATATGCACCCTGTCGATCAGCCTCTATTCAAAAACCCCGTTCAAAAGTCTTAGTTAGGTCTTAGGAAGAAAGTTCCGTTATGAGTGAGTTACCCCCCTGCCCCCAATGCCAGTCCACCTATACCTATGAAGACCGCGACCATTTTGTCTGCCCCGAGTGTGGGCACGAGTGGCGCGCCGGTGAAGCGGAAATGGAAGATGGGTTGAATATCAAGGATGCCAATGGCAATCCGCTGGCCGATGGCGATACGGTGACGGTGATCAAGGATCTTAAGGTCAAGGGCTCGTCCCTGGTGGTCAAGGTCGGTACCAAAGTGAAAAATATTCGCCTGGTGGAAGGCGACCACGATATCGATTGCAAGATCGACGGTATCGGGCCGATGAAACTGAAATCGGAATTTGTCAAAAAGGCCTGATTCTCTTCCGCTGCCGGTGCCGAAGATTGTACCGGCAGACCGCTCGCCGCTGGTCCAGACTTGTCGTTAAACACTTGCGATCAAGCCAAGTGCCTGTCTGGAATCTTCATGACCAAGTTCGCGGCGTTTTCATCCATATCTCTGACCGGCGTCTACTTCGCATCCATCCTGCTGGTGCTGGTGGCGCTCGCCTGCGGTTACCTGGTGGGCCGCGGTATTGGGCGTCGCCGGAAAGCGCGGGGAGAAGATGCCTCCATGGGCAGCGCGGTGGCGGCTACTCTCGGCCTGCTGGCATTTATGCTGGCGCTCACCTTCAATATGACCGCGGACCGTTTCGGTCAGCGCAAGGCCATGCTGCTGGACGAGGTCAATGCCATCGGCACCACATTTCTGCGCACGGACTTTCTTAACGCAGACAACCGCGCGCGGGCGCGGGAGCTCCTGCGGGAATATGTCTCGCTGCGCAGCTTCGATCCCCGCGCCATGACCGCCGACGATTTCCGCCGCGATATCCTGCGCAGCGAGCAGGTACATCGCGCCCTGTGGGCACTGGTGGAGAGGGAAATTGCTGTGGGCACCGACGCCAACCGCCTGCGCGCCTTCTACGAACCACTGAACCAGTTGATCGACCTGCATACTACCCGGGTGCAGGTGGGGCTCGCCTACCAGGTGCCGGTGCCGATCTGGGCGGCGCTCTACGCAATTTCCGCGCTGGCGGTATTCGGAATCGGCTTTCAGCTGGGGGTGAGTGGCAGTGGCTCGAAGCTGGTGGCGCTGGCCATGGCGATGGCGTTTTCGCTGGTGATCCTGCTGATTGCGGATCTGGATCGAGCCGGCGAGGGGATGCTGGTGGTGGACCAGGCGCCCATGAAGGAATTGGGGGAGCAGCTCAGGAGCCGCCCGGACGATCGATAGGCAGGCAGACTATTCGTGTTTGACAATTGTGAGCACGATCTCGCCCACGTCAAAACCCCATTTGCTCAGGTCTGACTCGCCGATCAGGGTTTGTTCATCGATAAGGTACATGCGGTCTTTCACGTTGACCTGGATTGTGCGCCCCTTGTAGGGGACTTCCAGCACATACTGCATGAAGGCGCTGTTGCCGCCGGAAGTCAGCCGCGCTTCACCGACCACATCTTCCGCGCGTCCGACGTACTGGCGGCCGGAGCCGGGTGTCTGTACTGGCGTAAGCTGCCAGTTGCGATACTGGATTTCGCCGTCGTCGAACTCGAATTTTTCCGCCAGCAGCCCGCGGCCGTTTTCCCAGGTGCCTGTAAGCGACGCGGTAAACCGCCGGGTAACACTGCCGCCGCGATCCTTCAAAATACCGTGCGCCGTAAGTGGCCCATTGAAAAAACGTTCGGGAGTGAATACCGGGGTGTTGGCTGCGTAATCCTCCACTGCCGGACCACTGCAGGCATTGATGAGCGGCAGAAGCAAAAGCAACAGGACAAAAACTCTGACGGCGGGCATGGGACTTTACCTATGGCTTGGGTACATTCCCCCTTGTTACGGTGCGCGCCCGCGGTCAGATCTGTTGCCCTGCGTAACCGGCGGGGCCTATTACACGGAATCCTGCTCGCTGTTGCGCTTTTCTAGCGCGTCGAGCGGTGATTTATCCGGCGACGGCAACAGAGGTTCCGTGCCGCTGATAAATTCGCGCATGAAAATTTCCCAGAACGCCATAAACAGCGCCGCCAGCAAAGGACCTATGGCAAAGCCGCTGATGCCGAACATCAACAGGCCGCCGACGGTGGAGAAGAGCACAATGTAGTCCGGCAGTTTGGTGTCCCGCCCAACCAGAATTGGGCGCAGGATATTATCCACCAGACTGATCACTGCAACGCCGTAGACCATCAGTACCGTTGCTTTTACGGTTTCGCCAGTGGCGTAAAGATAGAGCCCGGCGGGGAACCAGATGATCGCCGCCCCCACCGCCGGCAATAGGGACAGAATGGTCATCACCACGCCCCACAGCAGAGGCGCCGGCAGACCCAGGACCCAGAAAATCAAACCACCGAGCGCGCCCTGGGTCACCGCGACGACCAGGTTACCCTTGATGGTGGCCCGGGTAACTTCGGCGAATTTCGCCAGCAGCAGTTTTTCCCGCTCGTCTCCCAGTGGCAGGGCACGGATCAGCAGGGCTACCAGGGCGTTGCCATCGCGGATCAGGAAGAACGTCAGGTACAGCATCAGGCCGAGGCTGACAAAAAAGTTCAGGGTATTCTGACCGAGGGCGAGGGCGTTTTTGGCGATCAGGCTGCCTGCCGTCATCAGCCCACCCAGCAGCCGCTCTTTGATATTGTCGAAGTCGAGTCCGAAGCGCTCCAGGGCGGCATTGACGCCCGGAAATGCCGCGCGCACCTGCTCCACTTTGGCGCCCAGGTTGATCTCGCCGGATTGCACCTTCTGGTACAGATTGGCGACTTCACTGATAAAGGAGCTGGCCACCAGCAGCACGGGAATGATCACCACCACCATGCACAGCAGCAGGGTGACCAACGCGGTGAGGTTGGGCCATTTGGGGAAGCGTTGCAGAAGGAAGCGATAACTGGGGTGGAATATCAGCGCCACCGCACAGGCCCAGAATATCGCGGTAAAAAACGGTTTCAGCAGCAGCCCAAAGGCCACCGTGACCAGCAGCAGCGTAAAAATAAAAGAGCGTCTTTCGAGCTTTTCCTGCACCGGGAACATCCTTGCTAGTTCTTATGTACGGATTGCGTGCAGGTAATGTAACCAGTTAGTCAGGTGGTTACCAGCGGCGGAAGCCGCAGGTATCCACATGAAAGCGCACACCACTATAGATGCCGAGGCCGATATTGCGCTGGCGCCCGTAACGCTGGTGAATCCCGCGCAGCTTCGGCAATAACTCGCTGCGCGTGTAGTCGGCCTCGGGAATCATATCCAGGCCGCAGAAATGCATGTGCTTACTGGTGCGCGCTCCGCCGGCCTTGGCGTTGTAGTCCGGGGTACGCCAGCCGGACAGGACAATCACCTGACCCACTTCCGGGATAACGTAATCGCGCAATACCCGCAGGGTGGCGACCATGGTTTTCCAGTCTTTCTGCGGGGGGATGGCAAACGGCTGCTCGCCGATTTCCTGCCAGTCGGTGCCCTGGCGCATCAACTCGAACACCGGCACCACATGACCGACGTTGTTGATACCAAGAAAGCGCTCCAGCTCTTCGAATTTTTCGCGGTTGTTGCTTTCATCGAGGAACTTCTCAAATGCCCCGGATGACGCCGCGGAGTAACCCTTGATCTTGAAGATCAACGGAATATCCGGGGCCATGGGCAGGGGGTCCGGTTCGGGAATATATTCCACCGGACTGACCACGCGCTCGGCCAGTTCGCGGGTTTTTTCCACCGTCAGCACCACGAGAGCGATAAGGCCGATGAGCACCAGCGCGATTATCCAGAGCACACGCCGGCGCTCGATATGGATGTCGATAAACTCGTGGTCCGGGGTTTCTTTGATATCCATCGCTGACTACTGCCTGGCTGCCTGTTGCTTACCCGTTTACCAATGGCGAAAACCACAGGTATCCACATGAAACCGAACGCCGCTGTAGATTCCGAGACCCATGCGGCTGTCGGGACCTAGGCGGGCCTGTAGATTGCGCAATTCCTCGATCAGCTCCTTGCGACTGATATTCGATCTGGGCACCAGGTCCAGGCCGCAGAAGGACCTGTGTTTACTGCGCTTGGAGCCACCGGCCTTGCGGTTGTAACGGTCGGAGCGGAATGCGGAGACGATGTCCACCGGGCCTATGGCGGGCACCAGTTCATCGCGGATCAGTTTCAGGGTGGGCACCATGTTGGGCCAGAAGTCCTTCGGTGGAATCGCGAAGGGAGGCTCGTTGATATCCAGCCAGTCTGTGCCCTGGCGCAACAGGTGTTCCACTTCGGTCGCGTCGGCTACCCCGGCCTCCCGGAGAAAGCCTGTCAGTTGCCCCAGCTGGTGACGGTTTGTCCCCTCGCGCAGGAACTGGCTCAGACTGGCCTTGGTGGCGATCCGGTATCCGTGCAGTTCGTCATAGGGTTTTTCACGGGCCTTGTAGAGCAGGTAAAGCCAAAGGCCGAAGAGTAGTAGCAGTAACAGCAGTGCCACGCCAAATACCACCCACCAATTGGTCTGCTGATTTGGCGAAAGGTGTTGATAGCGGCGTTTTGCGCGAAAAAAAGGATTGCCCGACGGCATGGCCACGGCCTTTTCGTTGGTGCGGTTTGCCGGTTTCGCTGTGCGCGGGTGCCGGCGTATCGAAAACTCTCTTCAGAAAACTATAGCTGGCGCAGAAAAATCTGTGGGCACAAAAAAGGGCGGCCCAAAAATTGGGCCGCCCTTCACTTTTCCACTTACCTGGGGAGAAGAAGAAAATCGTCAGGCCTGTGGGCCCGCTGCCTTGATTTCGTCAGAAACGGCGAATTTTTCGATATTGTCCGCAAACAGCGCCGCGAGCTTTTTCGCCGCCGCGTCGTAGGTGCTGGCGTCAGCCCAGGCGTTGCGCGGGTTCAGGTAGGATTTGTCCACACCTTCCACGGCGACCGGGATATCCAGATTCATGGCGTCCAGATGCTCGGTCTCGGCATTTTCCAGGGCGCCGCTCTGGATTGCCGCGATCACTGCGCGGGTGACCGGGATCGGGAAGCGTTTGCCCTGTTCACCGGAGCCGCCGGTCCAGCCGGTGTTCACCAGGTACACACGGGAATTGAAACCCTCGATGCGCTTCATCAGCAGGTCGGCGTATTCACGCGGTGCGCGGGGCATGAACGGAGCGCCGAAACAGGTGGAGAAGGTGGGGTGAATACCCGTTTCCGCACCCAGTTCGGTGGAGCCCACGCGCGCGGTGTAGCCCGACAGGAAGTGGTAGGCCGCGGCTTCCTTGGACAGGATGGAAACCGGCGGCAGTACACCGGTGACATCGCAGGTCAGGAAGATCACATTCTTCGGTTCGCCGGCGCGGTTTTCCAGTTGACGCATTTCCACGTGCTCCAGCGGATAGGAGCAGCGGCCGTTCTCGGTCAGGCGGGTGTCGTCGTAATCCGGCACACCGCTCTCGTCGGTCACCACGTTCTCGACGATCGCGCCAAAGCGGATGGCATCCCAGATGACCGGCTCATTCTTCTGGCTCAGGTTGATGGTTTTGGCGTAGCAGCCACCTTCCATATTGAACACGCCGCCCTTGGCCCAGCCGTGCTCGTCGTCACCGATCAGGTAGCGCTCCGGGTCTGCAGACAGGGTGGTCTTGCCGGTACCGGAGAGGCCGAAGAACAGGCACACATCGCCGTCTTCACCCACGTTGGCCGCACAGTGCATCGGCATCACGTCTTTTTCTGGCAGCAGGAAGTTCTGCACGGAGAACATGGCTTTTTTCATCTCGCCGGCGTAGCGCATACCCGCCAGCAGCACTTTGCGCTGGGCGAAGTTGATGATCACACAGCCTTCGGAATTGGTGCCGTCGCGGGAGGGATCGCACTCGAAGTTGGCCGCGTGCAGGATGCGCCACTCTTCCTTGCCCTTGGGGTTGTATTTTTCCGCACGGATAAACATGTTGCGCCCGAACAGGTTGTGCCAGGCGGTCTGGGTGGTGACTTTCACCGGAATATAGTGATCTTCATCCTGGCCGACGTGCAGCTGCTGGACGAAGCTGTCGTGGCTGACGACGAAATCTTCCACGCGGTTCCACAGCGCATCGAACTTGTCTGCAGGAAACGGGCGGTTGACGCTGCCCCACTCGATGCTGTCGGCGGTGGAGGGTTCTTCCACCACAAAACGGTCCGCCGGGGAGCGGCCGGTGCGAGTGCCGGTGACGGCTAACAGAGCGCCGGTGTGAGTGAGGTGCCCCTCGCCGCGCTGCAGCGCCTGCTCCACCAGTTGCGCTGGCGCCAGGTTGGAAAATACCTGCACCGTATCGTCTTGCTGTGCCATTCGTTTATTACCCATGAAAGTTATATCACTGAAATAAATAGTAGGGGTAGCTGCCCAATACCGCGAGAATGTGCCGCGACCAGCCGCCGTGCTGGCGCATTATGGCAAACTTCAATTTGCGAGCACAGAAAAAGTGCTGAAATTTTGATCGAAAATGAGGCTATCGGGGAAATTTTTAGCAATTTTTTATTAAAAATTATGATGTAGTTTTTTTACTTCATAATTTTGAGGAATATTGGTCGTTCTGTAGTTTTTACTACAGAAGAATTGCCTGTGCGGGACCACTGGTCGGTGGAAATCTGGCTGATGCCGCAGGCACAAAAAACGCGCCCTGGGGCGCGTTTTCGGAGCTTGCTCTTTATCAGTGCAGGGTATGTGGCGGTGCGTTGAACAGCTCTTCGATCTTGTTGCGGTCGAAGTGGTAAGTGCGGTTGCAGAACTGGCAGTCCGCGGTGATTTCACCGCCCTGTTCTTCCAGCAGCTTGTACACGTCCTCGGGGCCCATCGCGATCAGTGCACGGGCACTGCGCTCGGCGGAGCAGCTGCATTTGAAACGGATATTGGCGGTGCCCAGGGTTGCGGGTTCCAGCTCGTGAAACAGGCGCACCAACAACTGGTCGTGGGGCAGGTTGTGCAGCTCCTCGGGGGTGACGGTCGCCGCCAGGTGCACGGCGGTTTCCCAGGTGTCCGCGTTCTCGGATTCGCTGGCGACATTGTTGCCTGGCAGCACCTGCAGCATGATGCCGCCCACGGTTTCCGGGCTCGACTCGATCCAGAAGCGGGTCTGCAGCTGCTCTGACTGGGTGAAGTAGTCTTCCAGGCAGCCTGCCAGGGTATCCTTTTCCAGCGGCACTATACCCTGATAGCGCTCGCCCTCCTGCGGATCCAGGGTAATCACCAGCGCCCCGCGGTTGCCCACCAGCTCCCGCAGGGTCGCGCCTTCCTTGATCTCTGCACCTTCAGCCACCCGCGCCAGTCCGCGCACGTCGCTGTGGTGGGTGCACTCTGCCACCAGCAGGGGAACATCACCCTCGCCGCGGGCCTGCAACATCAGGATACCCTCGAACTTGAGGGTGGTGGACAGCAGGCAGGCGGCGGCGAGGAATTCCCCCAGCAGCTGGCGCACCGGTTGTGGCAGATCGTTGTGTTCCAGTACTTCCCGATAAGCTTTGGTCAGTGTGACCAACTGGCCGCGGATGTCGTGTTTGGAAAAGATAAAGCGTTCCAACTGGTCCGACATAGAGAAAGTGCCTCGCTGAAATTTTGGGGGTGGCGATTTTAGAGCCTGCGGCGCGCAAATACGATGGCCTTACATTGTAGTGACCGGAGACTCCGTTGGGATCGGACGCGCATCGCCGCCGGACCCCTGTCCGATACCCGTGGCACCCTGAATGATGCAGGGTATCCGACGGGTGTGTGGTCAGCTGCAGTGCCGGTGAATCAGCGCGTCAAGTGCGCTGGCTTTCTCCGCTCTTTCGCGCTCGCTGATGGTGGTCTGGTTGCCGTCGGCGTCGACGAAGTACACCCGGCCCTTGAGTATTTCCAGTTGTCGGCGAGCCTGATTGCAGGCGATCTGCCGCTGATGCAGATCGCGGGCCTCCTGCGCCTGCCTGCGCTGAACATAGTCCCGCTCGATCTGTTGTGCGCGGCTGCTGTCGGGGAAATCGATTTTGCGGGTGGCGTCAGCGCTGTTGATCGGCTTCAGCTGACCATCCAGGGATTCCGCTTTTGCCTCCACTGGAGGGCGGTCGCTGAAGTGCACTCTGCCGTCTTCGTCGACCCAGCGGTACAGCTCGCCGGCGCCGGCTTCGAGGGCGAGACTGAAAGCGGCCAGTAGCCAGATTCTGCGCATCGCCCGCTCCTCTTGTTTGTTGGGTGCTTGTTGGGTACTTGTTGGGGCGTGTTTATTGGCCCGGTGTTTACTGGACCTGCTGCGCCGGTTCTACCTCAACGCTGTCCCGGTCTGCCAGGGTGTCGAACAGCCCCTGGGAGTGACGCTCGGGGATCTGGTAGGTCTGCAGGATAAACGGCTGCTGCTCCCGCGCCGCTGCCGCGTCCATCACCATGCGGTAGCCGGAGCTGTCTTTCAGCTCCACGAAATTTTCTTCGCTGGACTCCATCAGCTGCGCGAACTGCTGGAAATCGTGGATCTTCTCACCGTTAACAGAGTCGATGATCCAGTTTTTCCAGTCGTGATAGCCCAGGTTGACCGGAGCCGGCAGTACCTTGAGCGCCACTACCAGTTCCTGTTGCTCGGGGCTGGACCACTGGTTGCGCGCGTAGAGGTACTCGATAGGCGCCTTGGAGTGCCAGTTGCTGCCCCAGCGCTTGATCAGGTTCATGTTCAGGGGCACAAATATCACCCCGCCGTATATGTAATAACGGGGGCGCTGATCGAACTTTTCGCCCTGCACCAGCGAGCGCGACGCGGGTGTGGCGGCAAGGGAAATCTTGGCGTCGTGAATCTCGCCGTTGCGGGCAAAGCGCACCGGCAGCTGGTCGCCCACGTGATACTGATCCACTGCATAGTGGTAGTTGGTGCGCTGGTGCTCGCGCCATTCGATGGTGCGGTCTGCGGCGATCGCAAAGCCGTCCACCTGCAACAGTACATCGCCGGGCTGCAGTACCTGGGAGGCCGGCGCGTCCTCAAATACCCGCACCACCAGGGCCCCCTCCTGGTCCTCTGCCAGCCCCGCCGCTGCCTTCATGGCCGGGCTCTCGAGGCTTTGGGTGATCGCACCCAGCTCGGGGAAACCCTGATGCACGCCGTCGATGGAATCCTCCAGCACGTGCTCAATCACACTGGGTGGCACGAAATACCCCAGGTTTTCGGCGCCGTTACTGTTATTGGTCTGCATCGCGACCCCGACGAGTTTGCCGGAGGAGATGACCGGTCCACCACTATTGCCAGGATTGATGGCGGCGTCGATCTGCCCCGCCATCAGGTAGCTTTCAGCGTGGGCGTAATACTGATGCTCGACCCGGGACAGCACTCCGCGGGTGATGGACAGGGACTTGCCGCCGATGGGGTAGCCGTAGACGGTGACCTCTTCCTGCAGGTCGGGGAGTTTGCCGAGGGCCAATGGACGGGTGTCTTCAAAGAAGGTTTCGTCTTCGACGGTGAGCAGGGCGAGGTCGGCATCGTGGGAGACGAACTTGACCCGGGCGCGGAATTTCTGCGCGTCGCCGTGGCGCTGGACCTGGATAAAACTGCCGTTGGCAATGACGTGGGCGTTGGTGAGTATCTGCTTACCACTGATCACCGCGCCGGACCCGGACAGTTGCTGGGCGTTGAGCAGCGCCCAGGGGTTGAAGTAGTCGGGAGCGGCGGCAGTGGTGTAAATCTTGATGATCGAGCGTTTCAACTGCTCCTGTTCGCGGCTATCGGCGTGGGTGGCTTGGGAGAAGCACAGGATCAGCAGGCAGAAAGTCAGCAGTTGTTTCATTGCGGCGTCGTGTTTATTCGTTGGTTTGGGGCAGTTTAGCACTTTGGCTTTTGTTTGCTCTTTCTGGAGCTGGTTCAGAGGGTACTCTGTTTTGCCCATTGTGGCGGCCGGGCACCGGGCAAGGGTTTTCAGGACCGAGCTAGGCGCCCCCCTGTGAATACATCCCTGTACGCTGCGTCGGCGGCGTCCATGCCGCCGACGCTCCTAAAACCCTTGCCCGCCGCCCAGTCTTCGCATTAAATTTTTTGCTTCGTAGGTGATGGTTTACAAGTTTGGAACTTGTCAGTTAATCCTGCGATTCACGGATAAATCTGTGGATCTGCCGGCGTTGCTTTTTGTTCGGGCGCTCGTGGGTTAGGACCGCATTATTGGCTTTGCGATCCGCAGCGAACTGCTCCCGTTTGGCAGCACTGTCTTCAGTTTCCCGGTAGAGCGTCTGCGCAATGTCGGCGCCGCGGCGCTGGTCGGAAAGCGCGATGACTTCCACCACTTTTTCATCCCAACCCTGGCGGATGGTTAGCAATGTGCCGGTGGTGATTTCTTTGCTCGCTTTAACCCGCTGGCCTTCCGCGTGCACCTTGCCGCCTTCGATGGCCTGTTTGGCGATGCTGCGGGTTTTGAAAAAACGGGCGGCCCAGAGCCACTTATCAATACGTACTTTTTCCATCAAAAATTCAGAACCACGAAAACTACGAAGTGAAAAATTTAATGCGAAGGCTGGGCGGCGGGTAAGGGTTTTCAGGAGCGTCGCAAACAGGATGTTTGCGACGCAGCGCCCAGGGATGTATCCACAGCGGTCCTTAAAACCCGCACCCGGCGATCCGCCGCCACATTGGTCGAACCGGAGCGCACGCTGAATCTCAGCGGGCCCCTAAAATCTCGTCAAAGTCGTGAATCGCCGGAAATTCGGTAATCTCACGTGCAGGATTTTTGCTGTCCGGCTGGCGAATACACAGCAGGTGCGCAATACCGTAGTCCCGTGCCGCTCCGAGTACATGCAGGTTGTCGTCCACAAACAGCGTGCGTTCGGGATCAAATGGCTGACGTTCCTGCAGGGAATGCCAGAACAGTGAACTTTCCTTGGCATGCCCCAGATCGTGGGACGAAATAATCGCATCCAGCCACTGGTCGATACCGGTGACTTCCAGCTTGTGATTCAAACCATCGGGGTGGGCATTGGTCACCAGCAGTGCGCGCTTGTTCATCGCGCGCAGGCTGCGCAGGAAGCGGTCGGTATGCGGGCGCAGCGCAATGCGATCCTCAACTTCCCGGTATATTGCCGGTACATCCAGCTTCAGCGCATCGGACCAATAGCGCAGGCAGTACCAGTCCAGAGTGCCACGCAACTCATCGGTCATCTGGTTGACCAGTGCCTGCGCCTCAGGCACCGAGAGCCCATTGGCTACTGCATAGCGCTGGGGCAAATGCTCCAGCCAGAAATGGTTGTCGTAGTGCAGATCCAGCAGGGTGCCGTCCATATCCAGCAGCACCGTATCAATCTGGCTCCAGTCGAGCATGTATACCTCTGGCGACCGCAGCGGGCGGTCGGGTTGAATAAAATTTATACGGTTATTATGCCCTCAAGACACTCTCGCGGCCAAATCCGCGCGCACCAGACCGGTAATCAGCAGTGCCTGTGCCGCATAGTAGGTCAACATGATCCAGGTGCCTGCAAGAGGCACCGGATCCACGAAGCGGTTGATGGCGATCAGCGCGTCGGAAATCATAAAGGTCAGCGCCCCCGCAAACAGCAGTGAAGAGCCACTGCCGTGGGCCGCCGCAGACAGTGCCATAAACACAATCGCCACAATATAGAACACCACTGGCAGCGCCAGCTCCCCCGCGCCCGGCAACACCTGTCGGGCTAAAACCAGTGCCGCCAGCACCACCGCCATGCCGCGCAGGGCAAAGTACCGGCTGCCAAAACGGGGGCTGCGCAGGAAGTTGCAGCCGTAGGCCAGCTGTGCCAGCAGAAAAGCGCCAAGACCGAAAACGAAATGATTGGGGAAGTCGATCGCCAGCAGTACATCGCCACTGGCGGAAAACACTAGCGCCAGCAGCGCCAGAGTGCGGGTGGTTCCGGACAGCTTTGTCGCTGCCAGTGCCATCAGGCAGAGGATCGGCACTATCTTCAGCACGGCCATCCACAGTCCGTGGCTGCCGGCGGCATCCAGTGCCATATACAGCGCGCCGCCAAAGACAAACAGGGCTGTGGGTATCGTATTGCTGCCGGCAACGGGCAGACGGGGCTGTACAGCGGCGTGGGACATCGGCGTTCTCCGTTTTTATCTTTGTGTATAAGGGGAGTATTCTTGCGGGAGTATTTGCGAAAGTGCCCGGTGGTTCAATGTGCCAGCGGGCAAAACTACCCTCCACCACATCCGTAAATTCCGATCACAACACCGCATTCAGGGAGCGATAGATGAAGGCTGACAACATTCTCGAAACCATCGGCGATACCCCCCATATTCGGATCAACAAGCTGTTCCGCAACGACATTGAAGTGTGGATGAAGGTCGAGCGCTTTAACCCCGGCGCCAGTATCAAAGACCGGATTGCGCTGGGTATGATTGAAGATGCGGAGGCGAGCGGCGCCCTGAAACCCGGGGGTGTGATCGTGGAGCCCACCTCCGGCAACACCGGTATTGGCCTCGCCATGGTGGCGGCGGTGAAGGGATACAAGCTGATTTTGACCATGCCTGAATCCATGTCCGTGGAGCGGCGCAAGATCATGAAAGCCTTCGGGGCCGAACTGGTGCTGACACCGAAAGAAAACGGCATGCCCGGCGCCATCGCCAAAGCCGAGGAAATCCTCGCTGAGCACGACAACAGCTGGATGCCACAGCAGTTTACCAACCCCGCCAACGTCACCGCGCACCGCAACACCACCGCGCAGGAAATCCTTGCGGACTTCCCCGACGGGCTGGACTACCTGATTACCGGGGTCGGTACCGGCGGCCATATCACCGGTTGTGGCGAGGTGCTGAAAGAGCACATGAAAACGCTGCAGGTGTATGCGGTGGAACCGGAAAAATCCCAGGTAATCGCCGGTAAGGAAAAGGGCATGCACCGTTTGCAGGGGATTGGGGCTGGCTTCGTGCCAGAGATTCTCAACCGCGGCATGCTGGACGGCACCATCGCCGTAAGCGAGGAAGACAGCTTCGAGATGGCCCGCCAGTGCGCGTTGCAGGAAGGCATATTCGTGGGTATTTCCTCTGGAGCCTCGCTCGCGGCACTGAAGCAGTTCGAGCAGGAGCTGGCGCCGGGCAGCCGGGTACTGGTGTTCAGCTACGATACCGGTGAGCGCTATCTCTCCATTGAAGATCTGTTCCCCGCCTAGGGAACCACCGGGAAAACTACTGCGCGAGCGCGAGCGCGAGCGCGTGCGCAGTAGTTTTTCCGCGATTCCCGGTACTCCGTATTCTCGCCTTGCCCCCATCCCGCCATATCCTGCGTATAATCATCCGCTTTATTATTTGAACAATTCAAACCGGGGGAATCATGGATCAGGTAGTTAACAGAGAACTGCTGGATAAGGTGATCGCCATATCGGCCAAGGCCGGTGAAGCGATTCTGGACGTGTACAACGCCAGTGGTGAGCTGGAGGTGGATACCAAAGCCGACGATTCTCCGGTCACCGCCGCGGATCTCGCGGCACACAAGATCCTCGCCCCAGCCCTGGAGCAGCTGCTCGAGGGTGTGCCGGTACTGTCCGAAGAGGGCAAGATGCCGGGCTACGATATTCGCAGCCAGTGGCAGCGCTACTGGATCATCGATCCCCTGGACGGCACCAAGGAATTTATCCGTCGTAACGGTGAGTTCACCGTCAATGTCGCCCTGATCGAAAACGGCGAACCGGTGCTGGGGGTGGTGCATGTGCCGGTGCTGAATATTACCTATGCCGGTGCCAAGTCCCTGGGTGCCATCAAGCAGGATGCCAGTGGCGAAAAGACCATCGCGGTGCGCGCTATGCAGCCGCGCCTCGACAGCGGTGACGCCATCGAAGTGGTTGCCAGTCGCAGCCACGGCGCGGGCGCGGTCGATGCACTGCTCGAGCGTATCGAGGGCAGCCTGGGCGAGACCGGCCTCAAGAATATGGGCAGCTCTCTGAAGCTGTGCCTGGTCGCGGAAGGTGCAGCGGACCTCTACCCGCGCCTGGCGCTGACTTGTGAGTGGGATACGGCCGCCGCCCAGGCGGTGGTGGAAGCCGCCGGCGGTATCGTGGTGGATGAAGCCTTCAACCTGTTGCGCTACAACCAGAAAGACGAGCTGTTGAACCCCTTCTTTTATGTGATCGGCGACCAGTCATTTGACTGGAAATCGCTGCTGCTTGGCTGATTCGGCAGCGGCCGGAAAACTGGTCTAGTCTTTACCCTGTAGCCTGGGCGTCCCGTTGTTTTTGGCGACGCCCAGCTGCTGTTGCAACCAGGGCAAATCGGGAGGTAGAGCCATGGCCAGTGGTCGCAGTATCGGCACCCCAGGGAGTGTCGGTGCCCACGTCAGTATCAGTGAAGCAGAAACCCGCCAGCTGCGCCTGCGACTGGAAACCGAGATCACCTGGCTGTCGCGGCAGATGGAAGAATTGCGGGCCGTCGAGCAATCCCCCGACCTTTCGTTGATTCAGACCTACCGGGAAATGATCTTTTCCCGCCGCGCCCTGCTCGGGCGTATACCGCGCTGATATCACCCCTGTAAAAACTGGCGCGGCAAAAACAACCGCGGTCGTGCGTTTTTGCAAAACCCGTCTTTGGTGCTTGATATTCCAAGTACGTTTTTCCCCGCCTTTTTGTACAAACACAAGTTCCAGAAAATCAACTGCTGTTGATGCCTTTGCCGGCAGAAAATCTAAAGTGTCGACACAGGATTTTTGGGAAAGTATTTCTATTTTTTCCGGGTACCTGTGCGGCCGTCGCGAAAATATTTTCTTTGTCGAGAATTTTGTTCAAGTTCGAACAATTGGGTCTACGCTTGGTGGGATAAAAGTTAACTTAAAAGAGAAAACTCATGCGTTATCCGGTTGTGGTTCACAATATAGAATTTGCCGGTTACGGTGCCATTGCGCCCGACCTTCCTCATTGCCACTGCCACGGGGCCACACTGGAAGGTGCGCTGCAAAAAATGGCGGAAACCATTGTCGAGCGACTGGAGGAATTAAGAGCCGCAGGCGACCCGCCCCCGCAACCTGGTGATCTGAATCTGCTGCGTAAAAACCCCGCGTTTATCGATGGTGTCTGGGCCATTATCGACATCGAATGCAACAAGGTCAGCCCGCGCTCGTGAAAGTCGTGCGGTTTAATCCGTGTAAAAGGACCCGGTTGCCTAACGATTTCTGAACCAAGGACGGTAACAATGAAAAGTCTGATTTTTCTTCTGGCTCTACTTGCCTCCAGCACGGCGTGTGCCCAGTGGAATAACCCGATTGACGGCTACTGCAGCGGTGAGTATCACGTCGTGGGTACCCTTGGTCTCGGTGTGGGAGAGCTGCAGATAAACGACGAACGGGATTTTGCCGGTTATGCCAGTATCGGGATTACCCCGGATGCCGGGGTCTGGCAGGTGGAATTACGTTATACCAATTTTGACGACGGCAGTGTGTCAGTAGATCAGTGGGGCCTGATCGCCAAGGTCGATTTCACCGTAACCTGCGACGTGCAGTGCCTGTACTGGATGGTGGGTTGGAACTACGGCGAATTCGATCTGGATACCATCGAAAAATACGATGTGCTGTACACCATCAACGACGATGACAACGACAACTACTGGAATGCCGGTGTCGGTTATCGCTATAACTGGACCGAGGATTTCAATACCTCCATCGAATATAACTACAACGATATAGACACCAATCTGTATGTATACGATGGCGTTTCCGATGTGCGTCTTGATCTTGGCCACTTGCGGACATTGACGCTGAATTTAAGTTACCGGTTTTAAATGCAAAAAAGCCGGTGGATCTTAGATCTGCACCGGCCAGAATTGGTGGCTGTTAACTCAGACCGCTAAAAGCGCAACACCGCTTTTATCCACAGTGTGCGCCCGGGCTCGTTGACACGGGTCAGCTGGTCAAAACCGGGAATGGCCACACCGGCGCGGCTGATATGTTCGGCATAGGTTGCATCTAGCAGGTTGTCGATACCCGCGGTCAATAGCAGTTCCTGTGTGGCGCGCCAGCCCCCGTTGAGTGACAGGATATTGGCCGCATCTGTGGGGCCAAAGTCTTGGCCGGCAATGTTGCCCTTCCCGATATCCACCCGGTCCTGCGCGGCGAGCGAACGCCAAAGTACTCCGGCGGACCAGTCCGACTTTTCGTAATTCACACTTAGGCGGGTTTCCAGTGGAGGTAACTGAGCCAGGGTGGTGCCGTCGGATTCGTTGGCCCCGCGCACTGATGACAGGGTCAGCTCCGAGCGCCAGTTATCACTCAGACGATAGCCCAGGTCGAGTTCTGCTCCCCAGGTACGCGCGTCGATATTGCGCACAATTGTCGTGCTGCGAGTGTCGTCCATACTTCCCATGCCACCCATGCCACCCATGCCACCACTTAAACTCATTTTGCTGTAGCCGGACTGGATCATCAGGTAGTCGTCGATGGTGTTGGCAAATACCGATACGCTGGCCGTGAAGCGCTTGTTGCGGTAGATGTAACCGATATCCAGTTGGGTGGTTTTCTCGTCTTCGATATCCAACGCGCTCAAGGAGTCGGCAGTCTCCTTGGCGATGATTTCCCAGTAGTCCGGGAAGCGCTCGGTGTAGCCTACGCCGGCATAAAAAGTTGCCGCAGAGGATGCGCTATTTTCCCGGTTTTTTTCAAAGCGCGTAAAACCGCTGTGTAACAGTGCTTCCCGCTCCTGGCCGGCGGTAGGGTTGGCAGCAGTGGACATCATCGACAGTTGTACCTGTTCACGCAGGTCGCGGACATTCCAGTCGTCTACGCGCGCGCCCGCCACCCACCGGCTGCCTGGTGTTACTTCCCAATTCAATTCGGTAAACACGCCGGTCTGGGTAAACTCCGCATCCGCGACACGGTCGAGATGGCGATAGTCCATCGCGCTCTGATTCATGCTGTTGCGGTTACTGTGGCGGTTTTGCTGGGCGTCGAGTCCGATGGTCAGATCCACATCCTGCTGTGGTATTAGTACCACTGACAGTTTGCCGCCGGTGGTCTTGCGGTCCGGGTTCATCGCCATTTGCATGGCCATCATGTCACTGGACTCACGCAGGGTGTAGTTGTCCATTACGTGATCCACGTAGTTGTAGTATCCCTGTACCTCCACGGACTGAATCAGGTCCGAGATGTCACTGTGGACAAACTTTGCATTGACGTTTTCCCGCGCAAATCTGGAGCCATCCACACCGCGGTCGGCATAAGCCGCTGCACCGTCGCTGCGCGCGCTGTTGAGTTCCAGGCGGGTGTTGTCATCCGGGGTCCAGGCGAAGCCGAGCTGGCTATTCCAGCGCTCGTAACGGGAGTGGACGGTAACACCGTCCCCGTCTTGATAGTTGTCCGCAGAGGCGGAAGTCACGGTGCCGCGCAGGGTGAATAGCGGGGATTTGTAAGCTGCGTCGATAAGTCCGTCCTGGCGGTCGGCGGTGGCGGCCAGGAGGCTCGCATGCAGATCCCATTCCGACTTGTCAGGACGCTCATAATTGCGCTCAAACAGTATCACACCGGCGGAATTGCCCGGGCCGAATTTCACAGTCTGTGGGCCCTTGATCACTTTTATCTGATCCAGGGTTTCGGGAAAGATATACGCAGTGGGTGGGTCCATACGACTAGAGCAGCCACCGAGAATGGATTCGCCATCCAGCACCATCGACAGCCGCGAACCGGCCATACCGCGCAATACGGCGTCGCCATCGGTGCCGCCTTTGCGGATCACCGAGAAACCGGGGATGGTTTTCAGATAGTCTGCGCCGTCATTGGCAGGCAGTGGCTGACGGGGTTTCTTGGGATCGGTGACCAGGTTCAGGGGCTGTTCGGTTTTCACCGCGGTGACGATCATCTCTTCCAGCTCCGAGGTCTCCGCCAGGGTGCCGGTGGCACCGGCGCAACTGGTGGCGATTGCGAGCGCGAGCGGAGAATGCAGATACCGATGCGCGCCGGAGCCCGGCCATATACGAAATGGTTTATGGGATTTATTCATCGTTCTTTCTCTATATACAGGCAGCCAGCCGGTGGCTGTTCGCCACCGGCGCCAATGTCCACAGGCACACGAGCCGTCGAGGTGACTGCGGTTACAGCACCTTGCCGGCAACGGGCCCGGAGGGCTTGTTGTTAAGCGAGAGAAAGGGCGATGGGAGGGGCGCGACCGGGTGGCAGCAGGTAATACTGCGGGGTGATAACCGATGTCTGCAGTCTGAATACAGATACAGAAGAGCCGGGCAGGGGGATCCAGAGCAGTTTTTCCGCGCCAGCGACAAAGGCGACGGAAGCGGCGAAGTTACAGTGATTGTCGGAAAACGCCTGCGCGGTGGCACTGTCGTGCTGATGGCCGTGGTTCGTTGCGGCGGGGTCTGCGGGGGCCGCAGTTTGATGGTGGCCGTGACCATGACCGTGATCAGGAGTGAATATATGTTGAAGCTGGCCGCTGTCGGCGTGCTTTTCCGCGGAGATCAGGTTCAGCAGCAGCGCACTGCGGCTGTCGCCGTGGCAGAACTCGTAGGGGGAGCCTGCGGCGATGGACGCGGGCATAAAGCCCGCTGGTACCAGGCCGCGTACTGCAAGAAAGATACCCAGTAGCGCTACCGCCAGCCATGGAGGCAGACAGCGGCGAAGGTCTGTCGCTTGAACTGGGGGGCTATTCACGGAGGTTCTGAATCTGCGAAGCGGTTGTCGTAGCTTCAGAGTCTACCACTGCGTTTCAGCTGCCAGTAGGTTTCCACCAGTGACATATGCATCTGTGACGGAAGTGCGTCCGCGAGAATGGTATTGCGGGCACGCAATTGCTGCAGCAGGCGCGCGCGACGCTGCACGAAATCCCGCCCGGCGCCATTCATCAGGGCGCTGTCAAAATCCGTTACCGGTTTCTCCAGCAAGTTGTCCAGCGCGCGTTCGCGCAGGCAGGCCACCATCACCAGGTGCTGGCGGGAGAGCTGCTGAACCGCGGCAGTGAGATCTTCGCTGTCTTCGTCGCGCACATTGGTGAGCAGTATCACCAGCGCACGTCGCTGCTGGCGGGCCAGCAGCTGTTCTGCGGCCGCGGTGTAATCGCTGTGGGCGGTGCCCGAATGCAGATCGTAGACGTGGTTCAGCAGCAGGTTGATGCCGCCCTCGCCTTTCACTGGCGGCAACCGGCTGTAGTTGCCGGCAAAACACTGCAAGCCCACCGCATCCCCCTGGCGGATCGCCACATACGCAGACAGCAGCAGCGCGTTGAGAGCGTGGTCAAAGTGGCTGAGATCGCCGTCGCGGGCGCGCATACGGCGGCCACAGTCCAACAGGAAAATGATTTCCTGGTCGCGCTCGTCCTGGTACTCGCGACTGATCAGCTTCTGCATACGCGCGCTGGCGCGCCAATCTACCTGCCGCTGGCTGTCGCCGCGGCGGTATTCCCGCAACTGGCGGAAATCCAATCCCTCCCCCCGGCGCTGCCGCTGATGCACGCCGAGAAAGCGCAGGGTCTGTTCGGTGGAAAGCGCCTGCAGAGATGAAATGCCGAGAAAATTCGGGTAAACCTTGGCGTCCTGAGCTTCCCCCAGCAGCTGTTTGCACTGCCACAGTTTCCACGGCGAGCTGACCAGCACCTCCAGTCGACCGAAGCGCGCGAAGCCGCGGCGGACTGGTGTGGCGCTGTAGCCGGTGTCGATTTCCTGCTGAGGGCCCAGCTGGATGGTGAGGGGCAGATGGGCGCTGCGCAGCTCTCCCGGCAGCTGGTCGGTTACCAGCATCGAAAGTGCGCGCGGGCCGTCGTTGTGCAGCCTGACACCGATGGATTGCCCGACTCCCAGGGCCAGGTTGCCCGGCAGGCTGCGGTGGCCATTGAGGCCGCGGCACTGGCGCCCGGTGGCGAAATCCAGCAATGCCGCCAGCAGCAATACACCCAGGCCCAGCCACCAGATACTGGTCAGGTTGCCGGCTATCTGCGGCCACCAGATACGCGTGGCGCTCACCGCCAGCGCACTGGCGCAGGCAATCAGCAGCAGGCGGATCAGAAGCGGGGAGGGCCTCACAGACGCGGTGCCTCCACCGACTCGATGATCTGGGCCAGAACCGAGTCGGCGGTTTCGCCGTCGATTTCCATATCCGGGGACACTGCCACACGGTGGCGCATGACCGGGATCGCCATGCCTTTGATGTCATCCGGCAGAACGAAATCGCGGCCGTCCAGCAGCGCGTGGGCGCGGGCGGCGAGGATCAGGCCGATGCTGGCGCGGGGGCCGGCGGCGCGGCGCAGCTGCGAGGATTCGCGGGTGGCGCGCACCAGGCGCACCGCGTAACTCAGCACCTGTTGGTCGACCTGGATCTGGGGTATCAGCGCCTGCAGCTGCGCCAGTTCCGCGGCACTGAACACCGCTTCGCCGCCCTCGCGCAGGCGCTGTTCGATGCGGCCGCTGCTGGCGGCGGCGGCCAACCGTTCTTCGTCTTGCTGACTGGGGAAATCGATCAGCACCTTGAGCAGGAAACGGTCCAGTTCCGCCTCTGGCAGCGGGTAGGTGCCCTCCTGCTCCACCGGGTTCTGGGTGGCGAGCACCATAAACGGCCGCGGGGTACTGTGGGTTTGGCCGTCGATGGTCACCTGCTGTTCCTGCATGACTTCGAGCAGGGCCGCCTGGGTCTTGGCGGGAGCGCGGTTGATTTCATCCGCCAGCAGCAGGTTGGTAAATACCGGGCCGCGGCGCACTTCGAAGCGGCTCTCCGCCATGTGGTAGATGGCGTGACCGGTGACGTCCGCGGGCATCAGGTCCGGAGTGAACTGGATGCGTCGGAACTGCCCGCCAAAGCCCTGGGCGAGGCTGCGCACCAGCAGTGTCTTGCCGAGTCCGGGTACGCCTTCCAGCAGTACGTGACCGCCGGCCAATAGGGCAATCAGTACCTGATCCACCACTGACTGCTGGCCGATCAGTACCCGGTTTATGCGCTCGCGCAGTTGCATGACCCTGGCGCTGGCCTGTTGCCAGCGCTGGTCGATCTGCCGCGCCGGGTTATCGGAAATCTCATCGGTCTGATTGACCGGGGTCTGGTCCAGGGTGGATTCGCTCATAGGGCGGCCTCGATGATCTGAATACTGCGCATTTGCGCGGTAAAGTCGTCTTCGCTGTGGGGCGGTTGGCCCCACAGGGTGGTGTAAATATCGTTGCTACGGATTCCGGTACGGATGGCGGTTCGCTCGGCAATCTGCTGTCGTTTTTCCACTGACAGTGTGAGCGCAGTGTGTGGAGGCAGGCCGGTAATTTTCTGCAACAGTGGATCGCGCGCTTGCAGGAACAGGTTTTCCGCTCGGTTTTCGCGCCAGTAGAACAGGCCACAGGCACGGATGTGTTCCAGCAGAGAGCGGCGCTCGGCGGCCGGTGCCGGCGCCATGGGCCCGAAGCGGCGGCTGCGGTTTGCAATCCACGCCAGCAGGGCCAGCAGACCGGCGCTGAAAAATTCCAGTGCATAGCGTTTTGCCAGGGTGCTCAGGCTGTCGAAATGCGGCCGGGTAATCATCACCAGCTGGCGCTCGCCAATGAGATGCGCGAGAAAATAGGCGTGATCGAAATCGCCGATGCGATAGTTTTGCCAGAGGTCGCCATCCGTCATCAGGGTCAGCCGCCCGCGGCCGTAGTCGTATTGCACGAGCGGCGCCTGGGTGGGAAGGTTCTGGAAGGTAACCCAGTGCAGGCGGGCACCGTCGATCTCGGTATCGTTGTAGGCCTCACCCATCATTTCGTGTTCGAACGCCCAGGCGGGATCGAAATGCAGCGCGTAGCTGGCGCCGCTGTCGCTGGTGAGATAGACCAGACGCTCCGGTTCGACATCGGGATTGCGCGAAGTTTCGCTGGTGGATGTTGTATCTGCGACTGCTGTGGCGTTTTGTGCGGGTGCGGTGTTGTCGTCACTGCTTTCTGTCGCCGCCGATTCGCCTTCGTCCAGCCTGCGATTGTGTTCGCGCATCATTTCACTCGCACTTTCGCCTGTGATGTTGGCGGCCTCATCGCCGAGGACTTCTCGCGCCTGTTGATTGAAATAGAAATCCAGTTCTCCGCTGGTGATTTCCAGGCCGAGGCGGTCCAGTAACAGGTCCCGTTCGTTGTCGCCGCCATGGCCGCGAGCGATGACAATGGCCTCGCCGCCGTTTTCAACCCAGTCGAGTAGTTCCTCAAGCCGTTCGCGGTTGTATATCTGGCTGGAACTCGCCAGGAACAGAATGTCGTTTTCACCGAGTGTGGTAACTACGGAAATATTGTCGGCGCGCCTCGCGGGTACTTCGATACGGGCGAGGAACTGTTCGGCTGCCAGGTACGGATTGCGCCGTGCCGCTTCGGTGTAGCCGAGATCCACCTCTTCCGTGTAGCGCTCGTAAAAAAACAGGAACAGCGCAGCGCCGCCGCCGAGCAGTAACAGGGTCCAGAAAATTGCCAGGCGACTGAGCCTCAAAGTGCCACCTCCGGTTGCCGAAATACCTGCTGCCACTGTGTGCACAGCTGCTCCAGCTGGTCACTGGCCGGTGGCTGGTGGGCGTAGGCCTGGCGCTGCCAGGTGCGGGTCAGCTGCGCAAAAAACTGCACCAGCCCCGGCTGCAGGCGCGCATCCAGCTGCGCTTCCTCGTGTACCAGTTGCGCACATTCTGCTTCCGTGTGGTGGTCCTGGAAACGGCAGTCGAAGCGGGAAATCAGATTGGACAGACTGGCCCGGTACAGTAACCCCATGGCCTCGCGCTGGGCGCCACTGTGCCACAGGCGAAGTACTTCGGCGGTGACGTCATCGGGCAGGCTTTCCTGGCGCACGTCGAGGCCGAACAGGGTTTCGGGAGCGGCGATTTCCGTTTTCTTTTTCTGTGGTCGATAGCCGAAGGCAGCGCGGAGTTGGTGTCGGAATTGCCACAGTAAATACAGTACCAGGCTGATACCGATAGCCCACAGCAGCACCTCCACAATACCGGCAATCAGTGGCCCCAGATTACGGTCCGACTCCGATGTTGACTCTTCCTCTTCATCGCTGCCGAGACTTTCCAGCCATTCGATAACCGCGATAAACCACTCGGGGAAACGGAATTCCCGGGATTTAAAGTCCTTCAGGCGCCAGCCGCTGACGGTATCCATCTGGTGAAAATCATTACCCGCCAGGGTCTCGTCGATCAGCTCCTGAGCCTGGTTCGGGGTTACCGGGTCGGCGAGAGCCGGTGGTGGCGCAACTACCGCTGTCAGTATTGAAATCGACAGCGCACAGATCAGGGCGCTGGCGAGGGCTCCCTTGCACAGGGTTTTTTCCCCACGGGTGTTATCAGAGCGGTTATTGCGATGATGCTTGTTCGCCGGGCGCGCGCGCATTTTGCGAAAATGGATTTCGATATCCCAGGCTTCCAGCTCCACCCGCCGACCGATATAGAGCATAAATCCGCCGCAGATATAAAACGGAGCGACCGCGGCCATGATCAGCAGGGTGCACGCATTGGCGAACCAGGCGTAATCCGTTTCCGTCTGATACAGAATTGTCCACCAGTTAATCTCCAGCTGCTCCGGTAGCATCAGGTAAATCAGTGCGGCGAGACCGAAACCGAAAAACATCTCCACGTGGGCGCCGACAATATGTAGCCAGCTGGCGGTGCTGGCGGTTTTGCGGTGCAGTACCCCGAGTCGCGCAGTGCGGGCCTTGCCGCCGGCATTTTCCAGCACGGTAACCGGCATATCGAAGGCGCGGGTAAAGCTCAGGCGGCGCCAGCTGAGCCAGGCAAACCAGTCGCGGCCATTGGCGCGGCGCATCAGGCCAAGGGCACCGGGGATGGATATCCGTTCGCCGAACAGCTGGCGGCTTACCACCAGTAGCGGCAGGCGTTCAAACAGTGGTTTGAACCACCAGAGCGCCAGTATTGCCAGGTTGGGGGTGTCGGGAAACAGCAGCATCCACAGGGCAAAAAAGGGCAGCGCGGGTATCAGCCACAGGGTGGCCATCTGCAGCCAGTGCTGCTGCGCCAGCAATATACCCAGGTCGACGGACTCCCAACCGGTGCGCAGGCGCGCGTTGACCGCCAGCTGATCCAGATTCACGGCCGCCCTCCCGTACTGTCGGAAACTGCCATCTGCGCCGGCGCGCGGCCGGCGAGCAGGCAATAACCGATCACCAGAGCCCAGAGTGCCGCGCCCACGATGAATTTGATCGCAATATCCACCTGGGTGGTGGAAGACCAGAAGGCCTCCAGAAACGCCGCAATCACCAGCATCAGAAAAGTGCCGTACATGATTTTCATGGATTCGCGGCCGGCCTCGCGCAGGGACTGTCGGCGGCTGCGGTTGCCGGGGTTCACCAGCGAGTGCCCCAGCATCAGTCCGGCGGCACCGGCAAACACGATAGCGGTCAGTTCGAAGGCACCGTGACCGATCACGAACGGATAGAAGGTGGTGACGAATCCCACCCGGGTGATATGGCCGAACACGGCCCCCAGAAACACCCCGTTAAACACCAGGAAAAAAATCGAACCCAGGCCGAACAGAATACCGGAGGCAAAGGTGCGGAAGGCGATGCCGATATTGTTCTTGATATAGAAACCGAACATCAGCAGATCGGAATCGGAGCCGCGCTCGCGCCCCAGTACCCGGTTGGCGGGGTCGTACATGGATTCGATCTGTAGTACCTGCTCTGGCGACATTACCGCGTAAATCAGCGCATCGTTCCAGTAGCAACCGAGGCCCATCACCAGGGCGGGGGCGAGAAACAGACCGCAGGCCAGCCACACAAACCGCCCGTGCTGACGCAGCGCGCGGGGAAAACCGCGAAACAGAAATTCCAGCCAGCGGTTTTGCGAAACCGACTTCTGCTGATACAGGCGCTGGTGACAGGCCATCACCAGTTGGTTCAGACGGGCGATCAGGTTGCTGGTGTACTGCCGTTCTTTTGCCACGGCCAGATGCTGGCATAAATGTCGATAGCTGGAGGGGAGGTCGCTAATCGCTGCAGCCTGTTTTGTCGAGGTGGCGTTATTCCGACGGTCAGCGAGCTTGTGCTTTTCATAGCCTGCGAGCCAGTTTTCCAGCTGCAGCCACAGGGGCTCAAAGCGTCGTTCGAAGTCCCGTTGCTTCATCGCCGTGGTACCTCTTGCCCAGGTGCGTTTCGCCGCTGAGTCCTTTGCAGAGAAGCTGTCTCGGACTCCGCGTCGCGGGCGCCGAGCAGCCAGCGGCCGATGCCGTGCAACTGGCGCAGCGCGGCCTCGCCGGTTTTGCCGGTAATCGGCTGCAACAGTTCAGCCAGTTCCTGTTGGCGCGCCTGGCTCAGTTCCGCGCTGCGCTCGGTAAGGCTGACAATCGCCTGCTGGTCCGCGAGCTGCAGGCCGCGGGGCGGGGGCACCGGCGCTGCCTGGGGCAGTTGCGCGGCGGTGGTCGCCGGTTGCCGGTAAATCACGATAGTGCCTGCGGCAAAGTCCCCAAGCCGCTGGAAATGGCGACTGCAGGACATGGCAAGGATGCCGGTGCAGTAAGCGAACGGCAGAAAATCCGCAAAGCGCAGCAGGTTGCGCATGATGGAGGCTCCCCAGGAAACCGGGGTGAGGTTGTCGTTGACCACGGCCAGGGAAAAAGCGCGCTTGCCCGGTGTCTGCCCATCGCGCAGCACTTCGAAAAACACCGGGTAAAACCACTCCAGCAGAAATGACCCCAGCAGCCAGAAGCCGATACCCGCTTTGCCGGCAAACGCCAGCGCGATTGCCAGTGCTATCAGGATCAGGGTGCGGTAAAAAAAATCCACCGCGAAGGCCAGCATCCGCGGTACCGGTCCGGCGGCCTGCATTACCAGGTCGATTCCTTCCGGTGTTTCGATTTCGTACAGGGTGTCCAGCCCGCGGTTGTCACCGGGGGAGTAAGGAGCATTGGCAGTAGTGGCTTCAGACATTTTGCGGGCTGACTTTTACACGGGCCAAAGTTTGAGCCGGAAATACCGGCGGTAAAATTCCCCCTGGACAAAGGCCGGGAAACTTCACCGCCGGGCCGGATATCAGAGTTCCGGATTGATTTCGTGGCCACCGAACATATTGCGGTACAGCACACCGTAGGCAATGCTGAGGGCAGGGATTGCCCAGATCAGGCCGATCAGCAGCGCCAGGAAGCCGGCAACATACAGCAGCATCAGCACGATCATAAAGCCGAAAATCGGGAACCAGTGCTTGGTGACCGCTTTGCGCGAGGTTTCCAGGGCCTGCCAGGGGCCGAGGTTTTTGTCGACGATCAGCGGCATCATCAGGACATAGCCGATCATCAGGTAGATGCCGGGCAGTACCAGCAGCAGGACGCCGACGGAGATCAGCACATACATCAGTACTACGCCCACAGCCAGCGGCAGAATCTTGTCGAAATGCGCAAACACCTCGGTACCGGAAACCTCCTCGTCACGGGCGATTTTTATCCCGATCATCATCATGCCTGCGGTCAGCGGTGCGGTGACGGCTACGGTGAGGATATTGGCCAGGACAGCGGTTAGCCCCTGATTGGCGTCGGGGTCGGTAATCGATTGACCGGTGATCAGCGCGATGACAAAACTGATAGCGAGGTAGGCAATGGTGTACAGCAGCACGCCCAGCCATACCGTGCCTTTTTTGCCTTTGGTGCGAGCCCAGGCTTCGCTCAGGGTATTGCCGATGGCAACCTGATAATCCCCGGCCAGTGCCTTGGGAATGGAGCCCATATTCGCGCTACTGCTTTCATCGCCGGACAGGTCCGCCTGGGGGGCGGAGTAGATATCACTCATGCTCGAAATTCCTTGATCGATCTTTTTGTCGTTATCGTTGCCGGCCAATACCTCCGAACCGGCATGAATCCGGCGCCAGCAGTGACGCCCGCAACGATACCACAGGTGTCGACGCCTTGGACCCCGGATTCCCGCTGCTGTAAGCGCCTGTAATATGTGTGCCGGCGAGGATACTATTCGGGCTCGAAAACCGCGGAATGGGGAGTGCGGGGAATGGTCATATGGTGAAATGGTTGCTGCGCGGCCTGGTGCTGCAGGTACTCGCGGGGCTGGTTTACGCCGCGCTGCCCTGGTATTCCGCCCGGCAACTGGTCGATGCTGCACAGCACGACGATGTGACCCGGCTGGAGCGTTATATCGACTTTCCACAGTTGCGCGGGAATATTCGCCGGCATTTACAGGACGAACTGCGCAGTTCCATGAGTGACAACTTTCCGGCGGAGTTTGGCGATCTGTTCGCGGCGGGCTCGGACTTGCTGCTGGGGCCTCTGGTGGACCACCTCATCAGCCCCGAGGGTATTGCCGACCTGATTCAGGGGCGCCAGGACTGGCGCGAGTTCGAGCGGGAACTGGAGCGTGTATTCAGCGGTTCTCGTCAGCAATCTGCGCCGCGCTCGCCATCACTGCCGCCCGAGCGTGCAGCGCGCGAAGGCGAGGTATCGCGCGCTGCCCACGATCACCACTGGAAGTTGCAGCGCTGGTATTTCAGTGGTTTCAATACCGTGCATGTCGTCTGTGGCAGCGACGACGATACCCGTGTAGCTCTGATTCTACAGCGGCAGGGACTGCGCTGGCGATTAGTGGATATGGCGCGGGTCAACAGCCAATCAATGCATTAACCGGACAGGACAACAAAAGATGGCCATCACTTTGCAAATGGACGAGTCACAGAATGTGTTTGGTGACCCACTGATTCCCTGTAGCAGCGATCCGCTCACCGGTTTTTTCCGCGACGGTTGCTGTAATACCAGCGACCAGGACCCGGGTTCCCATACGGTATGTGTGGAGGTGACAGAAGATTTCCTGGTATTTTCCCGCGAGCGCGGCAACGATCTCAGCACCCCGATGGAAGCATTCGGATTTCCCGGCCTGAATCCCGGTGATCGCTGGTGCCTGTGTGCGGCCCGCTGGCTGGAGGCGCAACAGGCCGATATGGCGCCGCGGGTTTTTCTGCAGCGCACGCATATCCGGGCACTCGAGATAGTACCGCTGGAAATCATGCGCAGGTATGCAGTGGATCTGAACTGAATGGTGAAAAGAAGAGATTGAGCAAAAGGCTCTGCAATAGGCCATCCCGGCCTATCCAGAGCGAGCCTTGCGGCTAATACCAACTCACAGGATGAGAATTTGTTGGTGAGCGCGGTTTCCGTACCTGTCGAATGGTCTCCTCACGGAAGCAATCGGACTGCTCGAGAGTTAGGATGCGCTTACTTACCATGGCGCGCAATAGCCCTTTGGGGCTCATTGGACCCAAAGTTGACGCAATTTACATTCTGGCAGTGAATTTGTTCTCTCGCTCCGGTCAGGCGAGCCCCTCACTGAACACTTTTGAAACCAGCTGGCCGGTGGTCTTGCAGTTGGCTTTTTTCAGGATATTTTTACGGTGGTTTTTCACCGTGTTGGGAGAAATATCCAAAAGTTCGGCAATCGCCACGCTGGTTTTCCCGTCGGTCAACAGGCGCACCACCTCCATTTCCCGCTCACTGAATACGGATGGGGCGGAAATTCGCTGTAGATTCCCATCGAATACATCGATATTCAGATAACTCTCGCCGCCGGCGATATTCAGCAATGACAGTTTGTAATTGTTTTTTTTGGTCAGGTGCTCGATGTCCGTATGGATACCCAGAATTTTCGCAACGCCCGCCTGTTCGTCCGTGGCGATGATAAGCGCCTGGTGATTGAACAGCCGATAGCTGCCATCGCTGGTACGCAGGCGCGCGCAATAGGAAATCTTGAATTGCGACAGCTGTTCCCGGGCAACCAGGGTATTGAGCGTAGCCAGTGCAGTTTCTTCAGCGCGGGCAACGAAATCCACATCGTCTGGATGGATGCGGTCGATGATGGATTGAATGGTTACGGTTTCAGGGTCCAGGCCGAGAATGGGCTCGATCGTCGGGCTTGTCAGTAGGGGGTGTTGGATCCTGGCGTAGTCCAGCAGGTAATAGTAACCAGCGCCACTGCTGAAAAAGTTGGCGGTAAACTGCTCGACCAGCTGGTGTATCCCGGACGTGTTCTGCCCGGAAAGTAACACCGGAGCGTTGTGCCGGGAGCCAAAGTCCCGCTGTAGGTGCGGCTGCAGATTCCCTGTCTCCATCTGAGCATCCTGTTGTTTTTATTGCTGTTGTCTTTACTGAGCTGACCTTGTTATTTGATCGGATAAATCACTATGTTTTTGTGATGTCCGTCACAATGGGTAAGACGATCGTACCAAATTCCATTAGACGGCAATTAAAGGTGCCTGATTCCGCCGTCTCAGATCAGACCGTCGACAATACAGCTGCCCAGCAGCTGGTTCATATTCTGGCAGTCGGCCTTTTTGAGAATGCGCTTGCGGTGATTCTTGATGGTGAATTCCGACAGTTTCAACCTCTCAGCAATTTCCGCACTGGTGAGGCCCTGGGATACCAGCCGGATAACCGAGACTTCGCGCTTGCTGAACAGAGGGTGCGACGGTTGCGCAGCTTCCAGCTGGCCGTCCACCTCGATATTCAGATAGGAAGGCTCACCGTTCATTCCGATCAGTGACAGCTGGTAATTATTTTCCGCCGCCAGGTGTGAGATATCCGTATGCACATTCAGCGCCTTGGCGATAGCGCCGGTCGCGTCGGTGGAAAGCACGATCGCCTGGTGGTTGAACAGGTGGTAGCTGCCATCTTTCACGCGGAAGCGGAAACAGTAGGAAATCTTGTAATCCGTGATTTTGCCGATGCCGATACGTTGCTGGAAAATTCGAATGGCCGTGGCTTCGGCACGGCTTACAAAATCCATATCTTCCGGGTGTATCTGCTGGAGAATATCCTGGAAAGTCACACTCTCGGCATCCAGTCCGTGGATGTTTTCTACCTCGGGACTCACATACAACAGGCTCAGATCGAACAGATCGAATACGTAATGGTAGTGGGGGCCGTCACTGAACACCCGGCTTACCAGTTCGTCGAGCTTGAACTGTGTCAGCTCTGTCTTGCGCCTGGTAAATAGCTCAGGGCGCTTTTCCCACACACCGGTCAATAGTTCGGTTTGAGGTTTATCGCTTCCGCTGTCTTCGGTCACCGGTACAAATCCCTGGAATTATTATTCGGTACGCTGGTGTGCTAGGACCCGCTGGGTGCTAAGAGTAGAGCTTTGCACCAATAATGAGAATTAGGTCACAAAAATAATGAGACACTTGTACATAAAAAATCAGGTAGGAGCAAATGAAATTTGCATGAAAACTGGAGTAGCGGGGCGAAACAAGGATTAAATGGCGGTAAGTAACGAAAAGTCAGGTAGTGGCGGGAGGTATTTGCGGGGATCTTTGGGCGTGATAATAGATGGCCGCTGAAAAGATCATTGTGACCTTTTCAGCGGTTTGTTCATGGGAGCGAGACAGGTATTAACGCCGCGCTACCCGTCAGGACGGCAGGAAATCGATGGAATAATTCAGGGTGGATTTTTCCACATTGGCGGAGCCGAAATTGATCAGGCGGATACGGGCCAGTAATTTGCGTTCCAGGTCCTCATTGCCCAGCTCGCTACTCACCAGATTAACTGCCGAAATGGTGCCGTCTGCCTCAATCACCAGTTGCACTGTGACCTTGCCTGCTAGGGTCGGGTCCCGGCGCAAGGCCCGGTTGTAGATGGCAAAAATCGCCCCTTTGTTGGCTTCCATTACCTGGCGAATAGACTCTTCACCACGGCTGCCACGCTCCTGCCTGGCTTCCTTGCTGCTGGATTTGGCGGCCTGGGTCGCTTCCGCGACTTCCACCTGAGTTGTCTCACGTCCTGACAGAGCAGAACCACCAGTATTGCGGCTCAGCTGTCCGGTATTGATACCACCACTACTGGTTTTCGATTTGTCGCTGATCAGTGAGCGGTCAATCTTCTGTGCGCTGGAGGCGTCGCTGGCGAGACTGTTGGCATTGGCCACTGCGGACACATCGAGGCTATCGCGCATATCCATGAGGTCGTCCTGGAGCTGCATCAGTCCGCTGTTGGCGGCCTTCTCCCGCGCCTTCGCTACCTCCGCCGCCGGTGCTTTTTCCGTAAGTGGTTTTGGCTTTATCGTCTTGATCGGTTCCGGCTTCGGTTTCTCCACCGGCTTTGGTTTTTCCTGTTTGATTTCCTTGGGCTTCTGCAGCTTTTTTTCCACCGGTTTCGGTTTGGGTTTTACCTCTGGTTTGGGCAATTCCTTCTTTTCCAGAATTACCCTGGCCAATTGCGGTGGCAGTTTCTCTTTCTGTTCACGGGTCAGCTCCGGCGCCGGAATAAAGGTAAACAGCGCTCCCACCAGCAGGAAAGCGACGATGCCGGCCTTGAGGAATTTTGCAAAGCGCTGATCCTCTTCTTCGGTCGAGGACCAGGGTAGGGACGAATTGTAGTAGTGCCAGGGCATCATTGTCGGCCTGTCGGTGGCCGGGGTGGCGATATGACTCATCTACAGCCTCCCGTTAACGACCGGCGGCCGGTGCGGCCGGATCCTGAGGTGCAGTCTGGGTGACCGCGAGATCGATATCGCGATAGTCCGCCGCAGCACAGGTATTCATGATTTGTTTGAGCAGTGCATAGGGTACTTCTTCGTCCCCCAGAATAGTGATCGGGCGACCTACTGCCTGCTTGTCTGCCGGAAGAGGTTCCGCGCGACTGGCCAGATATTCGAGTTCATCTCGCAGCGGCTTGATTTGCTCATCGCCCGGGGAAATGTCTGCGGTCCTTGCAATTATACGATTGCCCACCAATAACTCGTCGCCATTGATCCGCACCACGGTGGTGGTTTCTGGCTTTTCCGTCGAGGTGGATTCGGGAAGTGTGATGGTTTTGTCCGCCTGCAGCACTTCAACATCTGACGAGTTCACCAGTAGGAAAAAAACCAGAATGGTGAAAATATCCATCAGGGAAACCAGGTTCAGCTTGGTCTGTTTATGCCTGCGCTGCTTGCGTCCTTTCAGCTTGCCGCCGATTGTCGCTTTCATATCAATTGCCTGCCAGCTGTTCGTCTTGCGCCTGTGTACCTTGCAGCGGCGCATCGCCGAGGGAAATCTGCGGAAACAGTTCCGCATCCACCACCGACGCTGCCACCACCGCGCGGAAAGAGCGCGCTGTGTCCATGGCACTTACCAGTGTGCGATAGGGTGTGCCGGGCTCCGAGAGAATGACCAGGTCCTTTTTGTCGATATCTTTTTCCCGCAGGCTGCGCTTCACTTCCTGCAGTACATCGGACACCAGTTTGAAATCCGGCTTGCCGTCCCGGTTGGGAATACGCTTTACGCGAATCCCCGCCGGATAGTTGATGTCGATGTGCTCAGCGCGCAGCACCAGTTCCAGTTGCCGGTTTTCATTCTGCTCCGCGACACTGGGATCGCTCAAACCAGGCAGGTTGAGGTTCAGCACGGAGATATGGGAAAACACCATATTCAACAGTAATACGGGGACCAGCACGGTCATCAGGCTCATGAACGAGGTGATGTCCAGATCCGGATCGGTTTCCAGCCTGCGTCGGATAGCCATGGCTCTCTCTTGCTCTCTATTGGTCGCGGTTACTGATTATTCAGAGTGATTACGCTCAGGCAGTAGCACCGGCTTTTGCCGCCGGGCGTGCGCTGGCGTCGGCTTTCTGGCCGCGAGTCAGGGTAATCAGGTTGAGGAATTTCACCCCGGCCATTTCCAGGCTGTCGATAATTTCGTTGGTTTTATTTTGCAGCATGGAGTAGGCCAGCAGCAGCGGAATCGCGGAAATAAGGCCGAACGCGGTGGTGTTCATGGCCACGGAAATACTGGAAGAGAGCATGGAGGCTTTTTCGGAGGGATCGGCGTTGGCCACCGCAGTAAACGCCGCAATCAGACCGATGATGGTGCCCAGTAGCCCGAGCAGGGTGGCGATGTTGGCGAGGGTTGCGAGATAGTTGGTGCGCTTTTCCAGGCGCGGTACGGCTTCAAGGATGCTTTCTTCGATGGCCATCGCAATATTTTCATCTTTGCGCGCGTGCTGGGCCGTGGAGATACCTGCAGCAATAATCTGGCCCATGGAGGCTTTGTCCTGCTGGGCGACTTTGAGCGCAGCGGCAAAATTGCGCTGCTGCATCATCGGCAGCATCTGTCCGTAGGCGCGGCGGTTGGCCGACTTGGCTCGTGACAGAAAAACCCAGCGTTCGACCACCAGCACTATGCCGATCACCAACACCAGGGCGATGGGGTACATGAAAGGGCCGCCGTTCTGGAAAAAACGCAGCAGTGTGTTGAAAAATTCCATGGTCAAATCTCCGGGACTTAAAGATTTATGTGTATCAGTTTCAGATTTATATAAAGCTGGTTACTCAGCCTGTGTTTTCTCAATCGGTGCTTTTTGGGTTTCAAGCAATTTTATTTCCCGCTGCAATTCCGAGTATTCCTGGTGCTGGAAGGTGTGGGTGATTGCGTGAGGGAGCGTGCTTTCTATTTTTTCCAGGCTGCTGGCCTGTTTCCAGGGAATGATATACAGCACCTTGGGTTGCTCCTGGCTGCCGATAATCGTGGATTCCAGGTTAATGATCTCGCCGCTGTCCTGCTGTGCAGATAATGACATTGAAGCGACGACAGCCATGCCCGCAATGATTTTTTTCAAAATTACAGTCTCCGCTCCAGATCCATGATCCAGCCTGCCAGTACGCGGTCGTCCTCGCTTGCCAGCGCCCTTGCCTCGCGATAGTGATGCAAGGCCTGTTCCGGTTGGTGCAGGTAGAGATCAAACAGGATTCCCAGGTTGCGATGGGCGATGGCGAAATCCGGCCATAGTGCCAGCGCATTTTCGTAGGCCCCGCGGGCTTCTTCGAAGCGCCCCAGGTCCCGCATTAGAACCCCTAGAGAATTCCACGCAAACACGTTGTTGGCATTGGCGGTGACGGAATGCTGCAGACTTGCTTCGGCCTGTTTGGGCTGGTTCAGTTTCAATTGCACCTTGGCCAGATTCAGCCAGGCGCCGGAGAGCTGAGGCCACTGAGTAACAACCTGCTGTAATTCCCTCTCCGCGGCAGCGAACTGCTGTTGCGCGAAAAAACCATGGGCCCGTCCCAGCGCCTGTTGTGCCGCAGCGGGAACATCACCCGCCGCAGTCAGGTAAGGATTAGGGCTGGCGATGCGTTTGCCGTTCTCATCCACTGTATGTCCCGCGGTGGTGGCTGGCTCAGGGCTGCGCGGATTGCCAGCGCAGCCGGCGAGAACGATGGCCAGTGCGGCAACGCTGCAGAAATACTTGAAAAATTGCTTGTCAGTAAGCCGCATCGCTCCACTCCACAGTCGATTCAGGTTTGCGATAGCGGGCCGGCAGCAGCGTTTCCAGGGAGGAGAAACTGTTCTTTACCCATTCGTCATACACGCCATCGGCGGTGCGTTTAACATTCGCCTCGTGCAACTCGATGGCTTTTTCCTCGAACGGATAGGCCTGCTCTTCCAGCAGAATTTCGTATTGCTCAAGTTCCAGTGGATTGAGCCCATTGGGACGCTGTGAGTCCATCAGGTCGCGACTCAACTGGCGATAAACTTCCGCCAGCCGGAAATTGGCGGCGGTGGTAAATTCGGCGATGCCGAAGTCGAGCACTTTTTTGTAGTCCGCCACCGTTGTCTCCATTGCCTGCTTTTTGTTTTTCAGGCTCTGCTTCAGCGGCAGGGTCAGCGCTAGGCGCTCGAAGCGGGCGTAGCTCTGCTCCGCAAGCGCATTTTGCGCGAAGGCAGCGAGGTAACGGCTGCGGGGTTCGGGTAATTTGTTACCCGCCAGGCTCTGCAACCAAAGATTGCGCTCGCGCTGGTTGCCGGCTTTCTGATAAAGGGTCGCAAGCTGGAACTGGGCTTCCAGGTTCTGCAATGGGGGCTCGCGCCACTGCCGTACGTACTGGCGGTAGGCATCGGTGGCCTTGTCGATGTTACCGGCCTGTTCGAACAGCTCTGCGGCCATGAACAGGGAGCTGCGGCGCACCTCCGGATCGGGATCGCTGTTGGCCAGCAACAGCAATTCGTCCGCTGCCGCTTCCGGCAGATCCAGCCCCTGATAAATGACCACTGCCTTGGCGGCCAGTGACGGCGTCAGCGGGTGTTGTGGATAAGATTGACGGAAGTCGGTCAGTTCAGCGCGGGCCCGCGACCAGTACTGCAGATTTATCAGCTGGGTGACGGCATCGTACTGGGCGGTGGCGGCGATGGACGAACGACCGCTATCGCGCACCCGCAGCAACAGCGCGATGGCCTGCTCTGCGCGAGCGGTGGCTTCCGTGCTGTCATCGCTGAGCTGTAGCTGTTGGAGGATGAGTTCCGCCTGTTTGTAAATGGACGACTGCAGTCGGTCGCGGGTGTTCAGATATTCCGGATCGCCGGATGCCATGCTGGCGAGCAGCTGGCTGTAGGCATTTTCTGCCGCGGGGAAATTGTCGGTTTCGAAATGGCTGTGCCCGAGCAGCATCAGAATGGTGCGACGCTGCTGCGGATTCGGCGGTGGCTGCCAGGCGGCCGCCTTTTCCGTGGCGGCGATGGTTTCCCCGTGGCGGTACTGCTCGAACAGGTTGCGGGCTGCATCCAGTTGCACCGCCAGTGCGCGGCGGTCGTGGGGCCAGGACTCGGCAAAGCGGAGGCTGGTTTCGGTTTTCCGGTCGAGCCAGAGCGCGGCCTGTTCGGGGTTTTTCTCGCTTGTGCGCGCGGCGCCAGCCATCAGGATCGCCGCGTAACCCGCTTCCGTCGCCTGTGCGGGGACCGTGCCGGTTTCCTCGGTAAATTCCCAGGCCACGCGCTGGTAGGCGTTAAAAGCGAGGGCGGATTGTCCGGCTTCGTTGTAGCACTCTGCCATCAGGAATGTGAGCAGCGGTGCCTTGAGGTCTGCGGGAAATGTCTGGATGAATTCACGGTAAAGATCTGCAGCAACGAGGAACGCTGCGCGGGATTCCCGCTGTGCCCTGGCGATGACCCTGGCATTGCCTTTGGGCTTGTCCGCCTCCCGAGCGGCCTCTTTGGCCAGGGCCTGGGCGCGGGCGTGGTCAAAGCGCGCCAGTTCCTCCAGCCAGGGCTTGAGATAATCCGCCAGTTCACCGCGCAGCGTGTCGTCGGCGTTCTGCCAGTAGTGGCTGCGGATACCGTAGCGGGTGGCGAATTCGCGCTTCGCGGGCAGTACCTCGCTGGGGAAATTGCCCTGCTGCAGGATTTCCACCGCGCGCACGTGCATGGACGGTGCCGCGCGATTCTGCGGGTTGCGCTCCACATAGGTGAGGAACGTCTGCGCGCCGTCGCGGTAGCGCTCGCTTTCCGCGTACCAGTCACCGAGGGCGCGGTACAGCTGATGCTGATAGGAGCGTGGGCCCGGCTGGGGGTTAAAGGACTCGATCACCTGTGCGCCGCCCAGGTAATTGAACCCGAGCGCGAGCACCCGCAGGGTGTCGTCCGCCAGTCGGCGCTGGCCTTTTTCCAGTTGCTCCAGTGCCCGTTTTTCCGCCTGCGATTCCGCCAGTAGTTCATCCATCAGAGCCAGGAATGTATTGCTGGCATCCTGGTAGCGGGCATCCTTGAACTGGCTCCAACCCAACATATAGCGCGCGTTCCGGGCGAAGGGTGTGTCTCCCTGGGCCAGGACCGCGGCAAAATCCTGCTCCGCGGTGCGGTAATTCTTGTGTCCGAAAGCGGCCTCGCCACGGCGGAACAGGGCTTCGGCAATAAACGGGGATTGCGGTGCGGTGGCGACGATATTATCCAGGGCCTGCAGTGAGCCACCGGTGTTGCCGTCCAGGGCACGGGCGCGGGCCAGGCGATAGGCGAGGTAATCGTCATCCGCGGAAGTCTGCAGCAGGGCCTCGTAGTGGCGTACGGCCTCGCTGTAAGCCACGGCCATTTCCGGGTTGTCTGCCTGCAACTGCTCCAGGCGTTCCATTTCCAGATCTGCCAGGCGCAATTGGATCTGGCGGCGGGTTTTCGGGTCGCGATTTGCGGTGAGAGCCTTTTGGTAGCTGTCTATCAATACCGGCAGTGCCACCTTTGGCACTTCCAGGGCCGGCTCTTGTGGCAGGGTGACCGCAGGCAGTGCCGCCAAAGTGGTACCTGGATCAAACTGGCTGGCGCAGCCGGCGAGAACCGCGTTGACGCAGAGAGTGAGCGCGAGGATTTTTTTGTGCGATGACGGCCGCGCTTGTGCCGGGCGACGGGAAATAACTGGTTTCACGATTCCGTCTCCGGCCGAATATCTCCCTCACGCTCCGCCGCTGGCGGGGAGTATTTGTCCTGCAGGGCCGAGTCCTGAATACGCGCGATGGCCAGGCGGGTATGGGCCATATACTGCTCTACCCGTTGTTGCGCGGTTTCCAGCGCCTGCTGAATATCCTTGCGAATCTGCGCCTCGATTGCGGCGCTGGCGAGGTCGATGGCCTGGCGCTGTGTGTTCAGGCGCAGAGCGGCGTCCTCCACGCTGCCGGCGAGCAGGTTCAGCTGCGGCGCCTCGGCCGCGATGCGTGCGACCCGGCGCTGGCGGCGCGCGGCTTCGTCGAGCTCCTGCTCCAGCGCGGCAATAGCCTTGCGTTTCTGCCAAAGGTTGTCGTGGTACTGCTCCGACGCCTGCCACAACAATAGTCCGCGTGCGCGTGCCAGGGTCTGCTGCTGGTAGCGGCTGGTTTTGCCGGCCTGACTAAGGCGCTGGTAGCGGGTTTCCGCTTCTCGCAGCATTGCCTGGTATTCCGCACTGGTGCCGCCGGCGTCGCCGAGCATGGCGAGCCCGTCTTTGTCGGCCTCAATGCGCTGCAGGGATGCCCGCAGCGTTGCCAGCTGCTGTTCGGCGATCTGAACCTGCTGGTCGTACTGGGCGCTATCGTATTGCTGGACGATGGCAGCGCGGCGCTGTTCACGCTCGTCGATCAGATTGTGAAATTCCGGCAAACGCTGTTGCCAGCGTGCCAGTACGCGGTTGAGTTGACGCAGGTCGCGCAGCTCCGAGAGCTGCAGTTGCAGGCGGTCACTTTGCATCATCTGCAGCAGGTATTGCTGATTCGTGCGGATCAGCGCTGGCACGGTTGTGTCTTCCAGCCAGCCGTAGCGCTGCAGGTTGATGTCCCCGGCCTCGTCGACTTCCGCAAACTGCAGCTGCGCTGCAGCACTGTGCAGATCATGCAGTTCGCTCAGGGTGTGCTGGTATTGCTGTTCCGCGTGTTGGTAGGCCTGCAGTGCCAGCCGTGGTCGCGCGAGCTGTTCGTAGTTGTAAGGCAGTGCTAGCAGTGCTTCCTGCACCTGCGGCGACAGTGGATTGCGCCGGGTCAGGTAGCCGAGTGCATCCACCGCCTGTTGATGGGCGCCGCTGTTGGCTGCGGCCCAGCCCAGGCCCAGTAAGGCGTCGCCAGACCAGGGTCTGTTTAGACGCACACTGCGGAATTCCTCCGCCGCTGCGGAATACTCTCCGCCCAGCGCGAGAGCGTAGCCGGCGCCGATGCGGGCCTTGTCCCGCAGGATACGCAGCTCTTCCTCCACCTCTGCGGCTTGATTTACTCGCTGCGCGGCGAGCTGCAGTACCGCATTTTCTGCGAGTTCTGCAGCGCGGCGGTATTGCGCGGCGGCGGCAGGTAGCTGCTGTTGCCGCGCAAGGGCCGCGGCGAGGTTGCTGTGCCCTAACACCCGCTCTGGTGCGGGCAGGTCTGCCAGTGCCAGCAGGTGTTGTGCCTGATTCAGGTCGCCGCTGTGGATGGCCAGGTTGAGGGTCAGACCGGACTGGTGCATGGCTCCGGACTTTTCCAGCTGCACCGCCGCTATGTCCCAGTTCTGGTGGCGATAGTTGAGCTCTGCCAGTTTCAGCCAAGCGATTTCGCGAAAGTGAGCAATACGCTGCTGGTCGTCGCTATCCGCGGATTTTTGCAGTTGTTTTTCAAATAGATCCGCCGCCTGGCGCTCCAGGCCGAAGGCGAGGCTGATTCCGCCGCGAATCAGATCCGCGTTGTCGGCGTGATGGGCAATGCCGCCGCGCAGATCCGAAACCATCAGGGTGCTCAGGGCGTCGAAGGTATTGCCCTGGAAATAGTGATACAGCGCCGCACCGTAGCGCATGTCCTGGGCCTGCTGGAATTTTTCATTACCAGCGCCGGCAGTGGCGCCCGAGCACAGCGGTGTAAAGGCGATGAAGGGGAGTACCCAAAATGGAGCCAGGAAATTTCTTTTGCGTGCAGCGGATAACGGCATGGGTACGAACAACTCAGGGCGCGGGCCATTGCACGACGGTAAATTCCGGCTGCTGCTTGCCGGCAACATCGGCAATACGCAGTTCGATCACCGCGGGTTCGTCAGTTTTTTTCAGGTCCAGGGTGGCGGCGCGCTTGAATTCGCGCTGTTCGGGGCCGGTGCCGGTGAAGAAGGCGGTAATGGTGTGCTCGCCGGATTTCAGGTTGCCTTTGAACAGTGGCTGTATGCCGCCGCGGAACAGGGCATTTTTCTGGTGTTCGGTGTAGAGGTGGGTTTCCACCAGCTTGTTGTCGATATGCAGTTTGACCGAGTCCAGATCAAAAAAGTGGCCCACATCCATGGAGACATAGACTGCAACCTGACTCTGGGCCGGGAACAGCAGATCTTCCTCCAGTACCAGCAGATCGCGGTTCAGTTTCAATACATCCCGCTTCAGGTCCTCCAGATCGCCGCCGGGGAAGTCACCGCTCTGCGCGGCCGCAGTGCCTGCAACAGTACCCGCAGCAATACCCGTAACAGTGAGAGCGAGTGCGGCGAGAATTGAGCTGAGGTGGCGCGGGGAGAACATAGCGAAGCCTGATCGTTAACGATTACTGAGTCCGGTGATTATGTCAGGGCAACACGTTTCCGGTGTGACCCAGTTGGCAATTACTGGTGCAATCCTTTGGTAAAAAACATCCGGTGGTTGCTGTCAATGACGATTGCTTCGAAGCCTACCAGATTTTCAATCAGTGCCATGCCTTCCTGTTTTCCGAGTACGAACACACTGGTAGACAGCGGGTCGGTATCGAAGCCTGCGGGGCCGATGACACTGACACTGATCAGTTTGTCGCTGTCGGCGGTATCGTCACTATTGTCGGTCTCCGCGGGCTTGCCGGTGGCCGGGTTGAAAATATGGTGCACCCGGTGGTCTTCATCGTCGATAAAAAAGCGCTCGTAATCCCCGGATGTGGAGATCGCGGTATTTTCCAGCGGGATCACCGCCGCGTTCTTGCTTTTGTCCCGCGGGTGGCGGATGCCGATCAGCCAGGGCTTGCCGCGTTTGTCGCCCAGTAGCCGCGCATCACCGCCGGCGCTGACACTGGCATTCTGCACACCATGTTCTTGCAGAATTGCGACAGCGCGGTCCACCGCATACCCCTTGGCAATACCGCCCAGGTCAATTTTGGTGCGCGGGTCGCCAAATTCGAGGGTCAGGTTTTTGCGGTCAAGCTTGATAAGCCGGTAATTCACCGCCGGCAACAAAGTGTCGGTGGTTTTCTGGTCTGCCTGTCTACCCGTGCGGAAATTGTACAGGCTGCCCAGGGTGGCAAAGGTGATATCGAAGGCGCCGCCGGTTTTTTCGCTGTACCACAGGGATTTGTCCAGGATCTCGGCCAGTTCCTCGGAAATCGCTATTTCCTTCTGGCCTGCCTGCCGGTTTACCTGCGTGAGTTCACTGTTTTTCTTGTACGGAGAAAGCTGCGCGTCGATGCGGCGGAATTCATCCATTACCGCTCGGTTAATGACCTGCGCTTTTTCGGCATCCTCGTACCAGAATTGCAGGTGTACCTCGGTACCCATAATGGCCTGCTTGTCGTAGTGCCACTCCGCACTGGCACCCGTGGCGCAAAGCAGGGTGGAGAGGAATAAAATCCGGCGAATCAGGTACATCGGCAAACGTTTTTTGTGTTGTCTTTTGTTGTTATCTGATGGGCGCAAATGCGGTCAGACTGTCCATCAGGGTGCTATTGCCGAGACCGTGATTGGGGAACAGGCTGGCAAAGCGCCCCTGCTCTCCGTGCAGCGCCATATAGTTCAGCACCACGGTCTGCACCAGCTGGTTCACATTGTTTGCCGCGGGGCTGCCCGCGGTTTCCACGTCGCCGGAGGGGCGCATATAGCCAAGCTGCTGGTGCCGCGCCTGCTCATCGGCAGTACCGCCCAGCAACTGCGGGCGTCCTGCGGGATTGTAAACCAGGAAGTAGGAGGCAGCAGTCTGCTGGTTGTCTCCGGTCCACACGCCTTTGCCGCGCCCTTCTGCGGAGTCGTCGATCATGCCATTACTGAACACCGAACCATCGCTGAATACATAGATCATCAGCGGTTGCCCTATCTTAGCTGCGTATTCCAGGCAGGCGCCGATACAGCGCCCGGCGCGCAGGTCGCGGATCTCGCCGGTGGCGCGGTCGCCGGTGTGGTAGTCGTATCCACCCATGGTGATGGTGCCGGCACCGGCATAACCATTGATCACCAGTTTCATGGTGGAGGCGGTCTTCTGGAATTCGCGATCGCCAAAAAATTCTTCCGACGAGAACACGCCGGCGGGGCCCACAATGTCCGGGTCCAGCGCCGGATCCAGGGCGCTGGGGTTGCCAAAGCGGTCGGCGAGGTCGGCGCTTTTCATGTAGCCGCACTTCACCAGATCCTTGATCACCGCGTCGTTACTGATGCTGGTGTTGACCTTGCCGAGCTTGGCATTGGAAATACGGTACATGGACTCCATTACCGCGACGGTATCGCTCTGGTCCAGCAGGCCCACCAGGTCGCCCACGTCGACCAGGCCGGTGACATCCGACGGGCGGTCGATTTTGGTCGGGCGTACCTCCGGATTGATAAGGTCCATGGGTGCCATGGAGTTGCCACCGGATTCGCTGGTCTGGGAACCGATCAGAGCGAGCAGCGAGCCGTTGGCACCGGCGCGGTTGATACCGTACATGGGGTTGTGCGGATTGTTGCCGGTGTCGTTCTCGGAGCGCGCTGGAATCACGGCACCATTGATGGCGCCGGCGGTACCCGGTGCGAGTTTCTCCAGAATGCCGCGCAGCATCTGGCTGTCACTGTGGAAGGCGAGGCCGAGATCGGTGTTGATAAAGGAGTTGCCGGCGGCATCGGTGACCGAGGGTGCCATGTCACCGGGCAGGCCCTGTTTGTTATAGCCGGACGTACTGAGAAAATCGAGCTGCCCGCCCTGCTTGCCGACAAGCACGTTGGAGCCGGCGATGTTGGCTCCCCCGGCAAGGTCAAAACAGATAAACGGAATCTTGCCGGCGCCGTTGGCGCTGACCCCGCAAATGGTTCGCATGGATTCCAGGTCGGGAGACAGTGCGGCCTGGGCCATACGCGGATTGGCAAACAGGCTGAATACCGAGCCGCCCAGTACCGTAGCCATACCCGCGCGAAAACCCTGACCGAGAAAATCCCGTCGGCTTACCGGGCGGTGGTGGTCCGGGTGGCGCAGTGGCTGGTCCAGTTCGAAATGTTTTTTCTTGCTCATGGTATTTTCGTGCGCCCGCGGGTGCTCTGTTCTCGATTTGTGGCGGCCCCCGACATCAGGGCCTGCAATTCTCAGATTTTTACTTCGTCAGAAGTATTTACTTCGCCGCCTTCGCACCAGGGGCCAGCGGGAAGATTCCGGCAAACGATTGCCGACAGGTTGTTTGCCGGAATCTTCCCGCTGGCCCCGTCCCGCTTACGAAGTCATCCCTTTACAAAGCTCGATCCCAAAAAATCAGTGAATCAAAATCATCGCACTGCCCATAGCCGCAGCGCAGGTGGCCTTGACCGTGGTGGCAGTGCGGTTGGCGCTACAGCTTCCACCGCAGGCAGTCATGGTTTCGATCAAACCGTTCAATTCCGCGCGCACCGCCGTTTCATCTGGTGCCGTGGCGAGCTGTGCAGTGTGACCACCCACGGCTTCAGGCCAGGTGATCGGGCGTCCAAGCAGCTTTTCCAGTAACGGAGCGATGATCTGGTTGCGCTTGTCATCGGAGTTGAAGGCCTCCGCAGCGCTGGCACTAAAGTCGAAGCCGGGGAAGTAGCTTGCGCGGGCGCTGCTGTCGTCCACCAGAGCGCTGCAGTATTTCACCGCCAGCTGGGTGATGCCCATCTGCTGTGCGGCGAGGAAACCGCGCACGTCAGACTCTACCGGCAGCTGTTGTTTGACCTTTTCCCAGGTTTCCATCACCGCCGGATGCGCACTGGAAATTCCGCTGGCGGCAGACAGCGCCGCGTTGATCTGCTCGAAACGGCGGATACCAATGCGCGGTTGCGGGGTGAGGTCTGCCGGGGAGGCTGGGGCCGCCGGGGTTGCTTCCACACGCACGAACTCTTCACTGCCGAGGCGCTCGAAGGTCAGGAAAAATTCATCGGCGGTAGGGCCTTTTTCCAGGGAAATGATCGTGCCCAGCGGAGACAGTTTCTGGCCACTTTCCGGATCGTATTCACCAGCGCTGACGGTGGTATCGAGATTCGCCCAGGACTGGCCGACAACGGCTTCGCGACCGTTGATACCGATGCGCATACCCTGTATCGCGATGCCGTCGGGGGTGACGCCGCTTTCGAGGGTGATGAATTTCGGTTCGCTGAACAGATAGCCGTAATTGTCGTACTGCTGCACTTCGAACATCACGTAGCCCTGGGGTACGCCGGTCTGCTCTTCCACCTTGAACAGCAGCAGGTATTTCTCGCCGACCCCCGCCTCGTAGTTGGTGAAAATGTCTTCGGCACTGAGTGCGCGGGAGTGGATGGCGAGCAGGCGCACGGAGCCCTGCCAGACATTGTCACCGGACACTTCGCTGCCGAGCACCAGCGCAAAGGTATCGTCCCAGGTGGACAGCAGCCCTGTATCCACCGGATCTGCATCTCCGGTGTATTCGCCATTCACGTACAGACGGCGGCCGTTGATCGGATCGAAAGTGGCCACGACATGCTGCAGGGTTGCCTGTACCCGCTCGGCCATATCGTCGGTGATCAGCGCGGGCATACCGTCGGCATTGGTGCTGGCATCGTTGCGGTTCTGGAAGGTGTAGTTGTACATCGCCTGGCCGAGGGTGAAGTTGCGGATATCGTTGCCACCGGAGTAGCTGACAATTCGGGCCGGGCCTTCCTGTACCACATTGGCCGGCGCTACCCAGGCCTCAATGGTGTATTCACCGGTGCCACTCAAAGTGTCGTACAGCCGCTTGCTGGTGGCGGTTGCCGCCTGGGCCTTACCACCGTTCAGCTGGATGCCCCAGGACCCCAGCCACTCCACATCGTCGATAAGGGTCAGGTCGATGGCGGGATTGATACCGGAAGTGTCGTAGGCCGTGGTGCCGCTGCCGGATTTGAATTCGTACAGGGCGATGGCGTTGTTCTCGATACGCCCACCACCACTGGCAACGACGCCGTCGGTGAGGTACAGCGCTTTACTGATCACCCAGTTGGGGTCCACTTCGGTAACTTCGATGCCGTCGACAAAATTGCGAATCGCCGCCGCCATGATATCGGCGTCCTCGCTGCAGTTGCTCCAGCAGTTGTGGTAGTCAGCACCGAGACGCACGACAAAGCGGGAGTTTTCCGGGTTGTCGAGATCCATACGCGCCTTGGACGCTTCGTAGGCCTGATCGACATCGCTGCTGGCGAAATACGGTTGCTGCGCAGTGTCGGAGTCTTCGTTGTGGCAGTTTGCACAGTACTTGACCAGCACCGGATAAACGGTGGTGGCGAAGCCGCCACTGGAGGCGGGGAAGCTTTTGCTCGCACCTACGTCGCGTTCGGGAGGCGGGGTGAGGGTGATGGTGCTGACCACACTGCCGGCTGCCGCCGCCCACTCCTCGATATAGTTGGTGATGATTTCCGCACAGGCGTCGGCACTGGCGAGCCAGCAATTGTGGCCGCTGGCCACTTTGGTGACGAAGCGGGAGTCGGCGGGACTGCTCAGGTTGACCAGGTCGCGGCCTTCGCTGTGGGCGAGATTGATGTCGTCGCCGCGCACGAAACGCGGGCTCTGGTTGCCTTCGATATGACAGCTGCCACAGCGGTTTTCTGCGGCCAGGTTGTCCCAGATGTAGCGTTTGTAATTCTGGACGTCTTCATTTTCCGGCGCCGGCCCGGAATAACTGGTATCGCCGGTATCCGGATTGGTGTTGGGCAATTCCTCGGTGGACTGACCGCTGCCGCCGCTGCATGCGGAGAGGAAAGCGGAGCCCAAAATTCCAGAAATCAGAACCAGTTTACGAAGCTCAACCTTCGCTTCACGTCGTCTGCGCTGATTCGGGTTCTGGAGTGCGGATGTGTTTTTCATCTGTTTATTCCTCCGCACAGTAAACCGCAGAATCCGCATACACCTGCTTCAGCCGGTAACCGGTACTGGTGAAACTGTCGGTAATGCTTTCAATCTGGTCGCGGTCCTGCTGGTTTTCTGGCGAGCGCAGACAGACCTGTTCAAATACCTTGGTCACCTGGCACTGGGCAAAGGCTTCGCTGTTGGCCAGCTCGCGGCCCATGGATTTGGCACCGTTGCCGGAGCCAGGCAGTGCATCGCTCCAGCCCAGATGCATATTCGGACCTTCGCGCCAGTAGTTGTCCCATTTGTCATCGGGGATCACAAAACCGTAGGGAAAGGTGGCGCTGTTGATATGGTGCTTGGCTTTTACCCGGGTGCCGGTGGCGGGATCGGTCTGGCCGGGACTGTTGTAGTCGAGCTGGCCGTTTTCGCCGGTGGGGTCGTTGTCCGCGTCGTAGACGAAGTCGTAATAGGCAAATGCCTGTGCCAGCGGATCCATACCACTGTGACAGCCCACACAGCCGTTCTGGAACACCCGGCTGTCACCGCCGGGACTGCGGCTCACGTCCTGGCGGATGCGATCCGGTGGTCGCGAGGTGTCCTGCACCTGCTCCAGATCCCTGCACAGGTGGTTCATCAGGGTGTAGCGGAACATGGCGCGGTTGGTGCCGGCATAAAAGAAAGCCCTGGCGCCGCCGCGGGTGGTGATTACGCCGGCGGTGGCATCGCTGGGTAGGCCGGTGACGGTGGACTGGGTTGTGCGCTCAAGTGCGGCCTGTAGCGGATAGCCGCTTTTTTCCAGCGCAATATAGTGGTTGTTGTTGCTGTTGCTGTAGGCGGGCAGGTCGAGCCCGGAGGCGGCGCCGGTGTACAGGATGTCTCCGGAGAGCACCTCGCGGAAGTCCACGTCGTCGCGCACCATGCCGATTACGGTTGCGGTGTAATCGTTCAGCGGCGCGAAGTTATCGAAGTCACGGCTGGTCCAGGGGGTGACCAGATTTCTCAACGTCACGTTGTAGAACGCATCGTTGTCCATGGCCAGGTAGGCCGCGGCTTCGGCGTTGCCGTTGGCGATTTCCTCGGCCATGGTGGTGAGCACCGCGGTGTCGGGTTTGACCCCGGTAAGGCGGCTGTGAATCTGGGCAGCCTGCTCCCCCGGCCCGGCAATGGCGGGAACGGCGAGTGAGGTGCCGGCACAGGCGGTCGCCACGAGCAGCAGACGCGCAGCGGACGTTTTTATTTTCATGGGGTTTATTCGCGTTTTGGTTCTATCGTGCGAACAACGTTGTCGCGCAGGAATTATGACTTGCAACCGGCAACCGATAGTAAAGAATGTACAAGGATTGGCCAGCAGGAAAAATTTAATTCGTGTTCTGGTTGGCAAAAAACGTGTGCTTTGCTTGAGACTGCGGTGGCCAACCGGGAAAATCGGGCGCAATAACGCTGCTGGATTTATCAGACGCAAGTCCTGTTATCCCGCTGTTGTCGCGGTGAGTGATCACTGCGCAAGAGCAAACCCCGAGGGTAATTCGTTGAACAGATTTTGTACGTCGGCCAGCGCAGTCGACGGACTTTTTACTCGGCTAGTGTCTGTCGTTGCCCTGGGGGTGTTGGTCGGCTGTTCCGGTGGTAGTGGAGAAACTTCCAGTCTCGGTGGTGGTGACCAGGCGGAAGACCCGGTGGTAGTGGATTATCCGGTGGTGTATGTACGCCGTACCCTGAACCGGGATGACGACGGCCAGCTGATGGGTGACAGCATCTTCGCGCCGTCTGCCTTCAATCCCGGCGCCGAGCTGGTGCTGCGCGACCGGGCCACGGCCACGGCGCCGGAGCGGGTGCTGACGGAAGGGTTGTTTGTCAGTGACGAGGACGCCGGCATCGTTTTTGAGGGCGGCTATGACGTCAAAGACCTGACGGTTTCCGCGGATGGCAAGACGCTGGCCTTCGCCATGCGCGCGCCGGATATCGAAGGACGCGATGACGACGAGCAGCCGCGCTGGAATATCTGGCTGTACGATTTCGACTCCGCCCAGCTCACCCGTGCTATCTCCTCAGACCTGATCGCCGAAGAAGGTGACGATATCGCCCCGGCATTTCTGCCAGACGGCCGCATTGCCTTCTCCTCGACGCGCCAGCGCCGTTCCCGCGCTCTTTTACTGGACGATAACAAGCCGCAATTTTCCGCGCTGGCGGAAGACCTGCGGGAGCCCGCTTTTGTGCTGCATGTAATGGAGGCCGACGGCAGCGATATCCGCCAGATCTCCTACAACCAGAGCCACGATCTTTCGCCCACGGTGTTGTTCAACGGCCGTATTCTGTTCAGTCGCTGGGACAATATGGGCCGGGTGGATCGCCTCAGCCTGTATACCGTCAAGCCCGATGGTACCGATCTCCAGTTTTATTACGGTTACCACAGCCAGGCCACCGGTAGCAGCGCCAACGGCGAGCCGTCGCCAGGCGCGTTCAGCAAACCACAGCAGATGCCAGACGGCCGCATACTGGTGACCCTGCGCGCGCCGGAAGGGATTACCTATGGCGGCGATATGGTGGTCATCGACGGCGAGAATTTCACCGAGGCCTATAGTGAGCCGGAACAGCAGGGCCAGCTGCAGGGGCAGGAATCCCTGTCTGTACAGCGGGTGATTACCGGCGGTGGTCTCTCTCCCCACGGTTTGTTTGCCAACGCCTGGGCATTTCACGATGGCACCAGCCGTCTATTGGTCAGCTGGAGTGAGTGCCGGGTGATAGATCCGCAAACCGAACTGGCGCAGCCGTGTACAGAACAATGGCTGGCAACCCCGGATGTAGTGCCGGCGGATCCGCTCTACGGGCTGTGGATTTACGATTACGAGGAAGGTACCCAGCGCCCGATCATCCAGCCCGCGGAGGGGCAGATGATTTCCGAAGCGGTCACCGCAGATACGCGCCCGGTACCGCAATTCATTCCGCAACCCATCCCCGGTATCGATATCGATCGCGACCTGTACGAAGAAGGCATGGCGATCCTGGATATTCGCAGTGTGTATGACTTCGACGGTGAACAGATCGCGGATATCGCCGCACTGGCAGACCCGCTGCAGACTGTCGCCGACGAGCGCCCGGCACGTTTCCTGAGGGTGGTGAAAGCGGTGGGTATCCCGGATGAAGATACGCTGGATTTCGATCGCGCCGCGTTTGGCCGCGACCGCAGTCAGTTGATGCGGGAGATTGTCGGCTATACCCCAATCCAGCCGGATGGGTCGGTGCGGGTGAAAGTACCGGCGGATATGCCCCTGGCCATTTCGGTGGTGGATACCAACGGCCGCCGTATCGTCGGCCGCCACAACAACTGGCTGCAGTTTCGCGCCGGTGAGATTCGCAAATGCCAGGGTTGCCACACGCGCGACAGTGAAGTGCCCCACGGGCGCGCGGATAAGGAACCGGCACCGGCCTGGGCCGGTGCGCCTACCAGTGCGGCGCCCTTCCCCAATACCGAGCCGGCCCTGAACGCGGACATGGGTGAGACCATGGCACAAGTGATGGCGCGGGTGGCGGGCCACCCGGAGCTCGAAGGGGATCTGAGCTACAGCGACCTGTGGACGGACCCGGCGCAGCGGGAAAAAGACCCCAGCAGTTTATTGCTGATGACTGAGTTGAAGACGCCTTTGCCTACAAGCCTCGCCTGTCAGAGCAGCTGGAGCACCGATTGCCGCATGGTCATCCACTATCCCGAGCACATTCAGGCGATCTGGGATCTGCCGCGGGAAATTACCGACGATACCGGCGCGGTGCTCGATGATCGCACCTGTTCCCGTTGCCACAGTGCGCGCGACGCGGCCGGTCAGGCCCAGGTGCCGCCGGGCCAGCTGGATCTGCGCGGCGAGCCGTCCGGGGTCAACAACAATTTCAGTACCTCCTACGTGGAGCTGATCTTCGACAACCCCACCCAGGAACTGAGTGAAGGCGCGCTGCAGGACGTGCTGGTGCAGGATACTGACGACAACGGCAACCTGCTGTTCGAGACCGATGAGAACGGCGAGCTGATTCTGGATACGGATGGAAACCCGATTCCTGTTATGGTTACGGTCAATATTCCGCGGATTATGAACACGGCGGGGGCACGCAACAGCCGGTTCTTCGAAGTGTTTGACGAGGGCGGAACACACACCGGTGACTTGTCCCCGGCGGAATTGCGTTTGATTGCCGAGTGGTTGGATATCGGTGCACAGTATTACAACAATCCCTTTGATGCACCGGTCAACTGAAGCATGAGCAGGCAGCCTCGCAACCGATTCTTTATCCTGGCATTAATGACCCTGGGTTTGATGCATGTCGGACTTTCGGCGGCGCAAACCCGGGAAGACAGCTCCGCGACCGAAAGCTCCTCTTCCCTTCAGTCTTCAGCCCTTCAGTTTTCAGCCCGTCAATTTGGCGAGCGCCAGCCGCAGGATCTGCCCGGTGGCAGCGAGCAGGTGGTGGTCGGTGCGGAATTTCTCAACCTGTACACCGGCCCGGGTCGCGGCTACGTGATCGATCACGTGGTGGAGTATGGCGAGTCCCTGTGGCTGTTGAAGCGCCGTACCGACTGGGTCAAGGTCATGACCCGCAGCGGTCGGAGCGGCTGGGCAAAAATTGCTGATCTCGACACCATCGTTACTCCGGATGGCGAGCCGCTGGCGGTGGTAAGCCCTGGTATCGACGACTATCGTGAGCAGAGTTTCCGGTTTGGCTTTGCCTACGGCGACTTCGAGGGTGCCAATGCGCTGGGGGTGTCGCTCGGCTATCGCTTTACCGGCAACCTCTCCGCAGAACTGCGCGCGACGCAGACCATCGGTGCCTACTCGGACAGTCAGACCTATCAGCTGGCGCTGTTGCACCAGCCGTTCCCGGAGTGGCGAATCTCCCCCTATTTCCTGCTGGGAAGCGGTATCAATATCACCTCCCCCAGTGCCACCATTGTCGCCACGGAAGACCGCCGGGATACCACCATGCTTACCGGTATCGGTGTGACCACCTACTTGTCCCGGCGCTTTGCCCTGCGCGCGGAAGTTGCCAATCACTACCTGCTTACATCGCGGGAAAATAATCAGGAGATAGTCGAATGGAAATTGGGATTCGACGTTTTTATGTAGCTTTTGCGGGCCTGTTGCTACCGGCGATATTTGCCGGGGCCGCGCTGGCGCAGGGCAGTGAGGTGATCGACGAAATCATCTCGCCGGACCTGGAGCGACGGGAGATTCGCGAGGCGAACATCGACAGCGAAGACTTCGAATTCACCGCCTATCTGGGCGGCATTATGAGCGTGGAGGATTTTGGCAGTAACCGGCTTGTGGGCGGCAGCCTCGCCTATCATATCAATGAAGATTTTTTTATGGAGGCGGGTTACGGCCAGACCGAACTGGGCGAGTCCAGTTACGAACGTCTCAGCGGCTCTGCGCCACTTTTGACCGACGAAGAGCGTGAGCTCACCATGTACAATCTTTCGCTGGCCTGGAATTTTCTTCCCGGGGAAATTTTTATTTCCGACAAGTGGGCCCTGAACAGTAATCTGTACCTGATCGGAGGTATCGGAAATACCAATTTCGCCGATGAAGAGCACTTTACCTACAACGTGGGTGTTGGCATCCGTATGCTGGCGCAGGACTGGCTCGCTCTGCGTCTGGATGTGCGCGACCACATTTTCGAACACGAAATTTTTGGTGAGCCCCAGACCACCAATAACCTGTCCGCCCAGCTGGGCATTTCAATTTATTTCTGATTTAACCGTTTCTATATAAGAACAACCGGAGAAACCCGATGCGCAATTTTATCGCCGCTCTCTGCACCAGTGCCGCTTTACTTGCCGGCGCACCCGCTATCGCCAGTGTGCCCGCCAGTGATTTCACCCTGGCCTCACTCAAGGATGGCAATCTGAAACTCAGTGAACAGCGCGGTGAAGTCATCATGCTGAATTTCTGGGCCTCCTGGTGCGGTCCCTGCCGCGAGGAAATGCCGCTGCTGGACGAACTGCACGCGCGCTATGAATCGGTCGGGTTCCAGGTGTGGGGTGTCAATGTGGATGCCAACCGCGACGATGCCCAGACGATGCTGAATAAAATTCCGGTGGCGTTTCCTGTGCTGTTCGATGCCGAGAGCAGTGTGAGCAAATTGTTCGGCGTCGATGCCATGCCCAGCTCGGTGTTTATCGATCGCGACGGTAACGTGCGCTATGTGCACAAGGGCTACCGTAGTGGCGACGAAGCGGAGTATAAAAAAATCATCAAGGAACTGATCCGGGAATAAGTCATGTTCAAGCGCGCCTTACTTCTGTTGCCCCTGTTTTCGCTGTTGGCTGGTTGTGAAACCGTGATGCCGGAGCCCTGGGTAAAGCCTTACGAACGGCACTTTCTGGCAGACCCGATCATGAGTTTTGAACGGGATCCGGTGGCGGCGGGATATATGAATCACGTGTATGAAGCGCGTGAAGCCGCGCGCGGCGCGGAAGGCGGAGCCGGAGGTGGCTGTGGCTGCAATTGACGGCAGAAAATATGTTGGCGCGCTCGCGCTTTTACTGCTTTCTGCATACGCCACAGCGGCAGTGCTTCCGGAAGAGCGCGCCGACACCATGTACCACTCCTACAGCGGTGGCGGTGTCACTATTGATGGGCCCTCGGTGCTGGTGCGCAAGAATATCGGCAACAAGGTTTCCCTGTCCGCCAATTACTATGTGGACATGATTTCGGGGGCGTCCATTGACGTGCAGGCCACTGCAAGCCCCTACAGTGAGCAGCGCGACGAATATTCCCTGGGTGCGGAGTACCTGGTGGACAAAACCACCATGAGCCTCAGCTACACCAATTCCAGCGAGGACGATTACCAGGCCGAGACCGTCGGTTTTGGTATCAAACAGGATTTCTTTGGCGATCTCAGCACTGTGTCCATGCGCGTCAGCCTCGGTAGCGACGATGTGATGCGCAATGGCGACGAGAACTTTCTCGAGCAGGCCGAGCACCGCCGCTACTCCCTGGGCTGGAGTCAGATTCTCACCACCAGGCTGATCGCGGAACTGAGCGTGGAAACGGTGGCGGACGAGGGCTTTCTGAACAACCCCTACCGCAGCGTGCGTTATCTCGACCCGGGTTCCGGCAGCGGCTTCAGCTACCAGGCGGAACTCTACCCCAATACCCGCAACAGCGATGCGGTAGCCCTGCGGGCCAAATACCGACTGCCCTACCGCGCTGCCATCAAGAGTGAATACCGTCGCTACGCGGACAGCTGGGGCATCAATTCCGATAATCTGGAATTGCGCTATACCCACCCACTGGAAACGGAAAACCTGATCCTCGAAGGCAAGCTGCGTTTCTACAAGCAGACCGGGGCGGATTTCTACAGTGATCTTTTCCCCTACCTGGACGCCACCAACTTCCGCGCCCGGGATAAGGAGTTGAGCGATTTCAGCAGCACCGCCATCGGTATAGGGGCATCCTATCTGCTGCCGGAACGTTGGTCGCTGTTCGAGCGCAGGAACACGGTTAACCTGTACTGGGATTACGTGCTGTTCGACTACGACAACTTCCACGATGTCCGGGTGCACAATGGTGATGGCGATGTCCTCCCGGGGGAGGAGCCGGCCTACCATTTCAACGCCCATGTCGTGCGGCTATTCTGGTCCATGTGGTTCTGATCAAAAACTGATTTACAGGGGCCGCATAGGCCCCTAAAGTTCGCCGCATTGCGGTGAGCACCCTCCCTGCTGGTGGCTCTTCCGCCACTGCCACGCCTTATCTGGCAGTGTTTTACTCCGAATTTTCTGCTCCTGTTTTTTACCCCGGGTGGGTTCCATGCTCAGTTATCGTCACGGCTTTCACGCCGGTAATTTTGCCGACGTGCTCAAGCACTACGTGCAGGTAGAAATCATTTCCTATCTGCAGAAGAAAGAAACACCTTTCGACTATATCGATACCCATTCCGGCGCCGGGCTTTTTTCCCTTGCGTCTGAAATGGCGCAGAAAAATCGCGAGTACATGACCGGCATCGGGCAATTGTTCCAACACTGTGATCTGCCCGGATTGCAAAACTACCTGCAGGTGATCGAGGGGCTGAATCCTGATGGCAACCTTCAGGTTTACCCCGGCTCTCCCATGATCGCGGCGCAGATGCTGCGGCCACAGGACAAGGCCTGGTTGTTTGAGCTGCATCCGAATGACGCGGAAAAGCTGCGTCAGAACTTCGCCCGTCGCCGCCAGTGCCAGGTGCGTGAGGAAGACGGCTTCAAGGGATTGGCCGCCCTGCTGCCCACCCGCTCCCGTCGCGCGCTGATTCTGATCGACCCACCCTATGAGCAGAAGGAAGACTACCAGCGGGTAGTGACGGCGCTGCAACTGATCCAGCGCAAAATGGCCAACGCCATCACCGCGATCTGGTATCCGGTGGTGGATCGCCGGCGTATCGATGTGCTGGAAAAACAGTTGCAGGCCTCCGGTGTCCGCAATATCCAGCAGTTTGAGCTGGGTGTGAGCGGCGATGCCGAAGGGCACGGTATGACGTCTTCGGGGATGATCGTGGTCAATCCACCCTGGACCCTGCGTGGTCAAATGGAGGCGCTGCTGCCGCCCCTCGCCGCTCAACTCAGCAGCGATGGCGGCAGTTACTACCGCTGCGAGACGTTGGTCACGGAATAGGGGATCGTTTCCTTGCCCACTGTGCGTCTTAACTTGTCACCCTGAGGATTATTGTTGTATGTTTTCCAGCCAAAACAATAATCAACCGGGCACGCATAGAAGCGGCAAATAGCGGCGTAGTTCCCCGCAAAGCTGCCATCGCGTAACCGGGACCTCACCTCAGGTGGGGATCAGCGATGACGAACTGCCTATGCTCAAGACCTGCTGCGGGTCTCTCACGCCCCTGCTGCTGGCGGCACAACTCTGTGTCATGTCGGCGGCCAATGCTGTGGATGGCGTTGCGGAAGCCATCGCAGAGGATGTCGTAGAAGGCGTTGTAGAGCGTGCAATGGAAAGCACCGCGAAAACCGCCGAAATAAATACCCCCGATTCAGCAGAGTCCTCTGCTGCCAACGCGCGCGCCGCGAATACATCTTATCGACTCCGAATCCCATCCCAGCCCCTGGACCAGGCACTGCTGGCCTTTTCCCGTCAGACCGGTCTTGCGGTGATGGTGAGTACCCAGCAGAACCACGCCGGGGACAATCAGGGCATCGCGGCACCGGCGCTGGAAGGTGAATTCACTGCGGAAGCAGCCCTGGAGCGATTGCTGGCGGACACCGACCTGCGCTACCGGCGGGTTGACGGTCAGGGCATCGTGATACTGCCGCCGAGCACCGCGATTACGGCGCCGCCACAGGGTGAAACCCTCGCCGACCAGCGCCCACTGCTCGAAGAAGTGGAAGTTGTGGCGAGCAAGCGTCGCACCAGTCTGCAGCGCACGCCGATGGCGGTCACAGCTATCAACGGCGGCACCCTGCGAGAGCGCAATATCGACAGCCTGCAGCAGCTGGCAGCGGAGGTACCCAGTCTGCAAGTGGCCCGCAATGGCGACCACACCGCGTCCATGCTGTATCTGCGGGGCGTCGGCTCCGACAATCACACCGAGGCCGGCGATTCCGGCGTCGCCACCCATGTGGACGGCATTTTCAGCAGCCGGGTACAGGGGTCGGCGGTACTGCTGTATGACCTGGATCGGGTGGAAGTGCTGCGGGGCCCCCAGGGCACGCTGTTCGGGCGCAACTCCACCGGCGGCGTTTTGAACTACCACACGGCGCGGCCCGAGTCGGAGTGGTCTTCCCGGATATCGCTGATCGTGGGTGACTATCGACAGCGCAAATTCACGGCGGTGGCCAATGCGCCGGTCACCGATAACTGGGCCCTGCGTTGGGCCGGGGTTTCCGAGCGCGCCGACAGTTACGTCGATTACACCGACGGATCCGTTTACGCCAGGCGCAGTGACCGCTACAACAACGCAGACCTGTTCAGCCATCGCCTCAGCTCCAGCTGGCAGATCAACGACAGCCTGAACTGGTGGTTGAGTTACGAGCGCTTCGAGGACCGCAGTGCTGGCAGCCTGCCACTGGTGGATTACTCCACCGCGGTAACCATCGATACCCCCGGGCGCACGCAGCTCGATCAGGATGCCCTGCGCAGCCGCGCCGAACTGCTGCTGCCCAGTGGAGTGTCACTGACGTATATCGCGGGTTACGGTCTGACCAGCCGCAGCCAGGACTGGGACGAAGACCGCAGCGGCGCAGTCGGCAGTGAAACCGACCCGGCGATCTACCACCAGAGCAACCGCACCATCTGGTCCAAATACCGCGCCCGCCAGCACGAACTGCAACTGAAAAACAGTGATGAAGAGCGCCTGCGCTGGCTGCTGGCCTATTTCAGCTTTTCTGAATCCAACGGAATCCGCTTCGATCTGGAGCATCAGGAAGCCGATGGCAGCGGTTGGGGAGGTGCCCCGGCGCACAGCTTCCAGCAACCAAACCGGGGGTCGCGCCTGGACGCGATATACGGCCAGCTGGATTTTGATATCAGCCCTGACTGGGAACTCAGTGCCGGCGCCAGGACTGGCCGCGACCAGCGCCACGATCGCGGCGGGCGCAATATCGCCTGCCCGGACCTGATCCGCAGCGACCGCGGGGGCGAGCTCGGGGAGATTGCGGTCAACCAGGCATCGGCGGCCGAGGGTCAGTGTTTTGTTGCCAATTACAACGATGTGGACCGCACCTGGCACAGCACCACGATAATGGCGCGCGTCACCTACCGCCCGGCGGATCAGGCCCTGCTCTACCTGCAGTATGCCGAGGGCTTCAAGCCCGGTATTGTCCAGGACGGTGCCACACTGGGCGGCAGCTATGATGGCGCCGATGACCCCGAGTTCCAGGCCGCCCTGCAGGCGCTGATCGCACAAAACAACGCCGGCGCCGCCTATGTCGGGCCGGAGACCAGCACCAATGTAGAGCTTGGTTTCAAGCTCGGCCTGGTGGATGGCGCGATGACCCTGAATGGCGCGCTTTTCAATACGCGCTACCGCGACCTGCAGGTTTCCGGACTTGCGGTGGAGGAGGATGGCACCGAGTTGATTCGCAGCATCAACGCCCCTTCCGCGACCATTCGCGGGCTCGAGCTGGAACTCAACTGGGCCACTACCCTGAACGGCCGTCTGAGTGGTTTCCTGTCCCTGCTGGACGCCCACTACGACCGTTTTCTCGCTGTAGACAATGAGTTCCCCCTGCACGGCCAGACCTGGAACCCCTCCGCGGACAACACGGATTTTCCCGACCTGGTGGATTTCAGTGGCAACCGCCTGAAACAGGTTCCCGAACTCAGTCTCGGTCTCAACTATCGCCACGAATTGCCACTTGGCAGCTGGGGCCAGGCTACCGCCAGGGTCGGCCTGCGCTATTCCGGGGACATGTATTTCGATGCCGCCAACCGCGGTCATCGCAGTGGCCAGCTGCTGGACAACCGCTCTGGTGAGTGGGCAGAAGATCCCGCCGGGCCCGCGCGCAATATCGATCGCCAGCCGGCCTATAGCCTGTGGAGCGCGGGACTCAAGTTCACACCCTCCGGCGGCAACTGGTGGTTAGACCTCTACGGCGACAACCTCACCAATAACGCCGTCGCCAACGATGTACACGAGGCGGATATCACCGCGCCTGAGTATTACTACGGCGCGCCGCGCACCTTCGGCCTGCGTGTCGGCGCGCAATTTCAGTAATCTGCAAATATTTCTCCTGCAGAGGGGACGATTGCGCGCTCTGGCCCGTTCTATCGACAAGAGAAGTAGATTCCAGCGCCCGTCAGAGGCGCCGCACAAACAAGAAAACTACAAAAACGATGGTGAAGAGAATCCATGGCGACAGCGTGGGCGAGCCAATTGGCGACCGATAGCGGCAAGGATCTGGATTACTACTACCGCGAATATCAGCAGGAACTGTGCCGGTACGCGGTGAGTAAATTCGGGTTGTCCTACAGCGAGGCGGAAGACCTGGTGCAGGAAGCATTCGCACGCATGGCGCCGCAGCTGCGCGAGGGTGATATCGAGCATGTGCGGGCTTTCCTCTACCGCTCAGTGCACAACGCGACCATAGATGCGTTGCGCAAAGGGCAGGTGAGGGAGAGTTATGCACAGACGGTACAGAGTGACCCCGAGCGCGAGCAGGACAACCTCAGTCCGGAGCGGGTTGCCGTCAGCCGCCAGTTTCTGGGGTTGATCAGTCGCGCCCTGTGGGGCATGCCGAACAAGCGCCGACGACTGTTATTAATGAATCGTGTTGAGGGCCTCTCCTACGCGGAGATCGCACGGCGAGAAGGCCTCTCAGCCACTGTAGTGAAAAAGCACGTAGCCAAAGCCCTGGCGGGTTGCCAGGAAGCGCTGCGCATGCACGATGGAGAACTGTGATGGCGACTGGTAACAGTCAGCAACGGATTGATATCCGAAAAGTGGAAACGGAAGCCCTCGAGTGGTTTCTGTTACACAGCGAACGTGAACTGGGCGACAGCGAACAGTTCGCGTTCGACACCTGGATGTCACAACTACACAACCGCGCCAGCTATCAGCGGCTGCAGCAGATTGACCGCAGTCTCGCTGCCATCGCGGCAACGGAAGAAGGTGCGCGCCTGCGTCAGCGCAGTGGCTTTGCGGGTGTGTGGGCTACCCTGAACAACTATTTCGGCATTGCGCCGATCTCCGGTTTCGCGTTTGCCTGTACCCTGATGCTCGCCGTCGGTGTTGCCTACCTGGCCCCATGGCACGGTGAACCCGCCCCCCGGTCCTATGCCTCTGAGTTGGCGCAGGTGCGCACGGTTATTCTTGAGGATGGCAGCCAGGTCACCCTCGGTGGAGACTCTGCCATTGAGACCGATTTCAGCGGCGAGCGGCGCCACGTGAAACTGCTGCGCGGACAGGCGTTCTTCGCTGTCGCCAAAGATGCATCGCGGCCCTTTCTGGTCAACGCGCAGGGTACGGAAATTCGCGTGGTGGGCACGCGCTTTGACGTCAACGCAGGCAGCCGCCTCAACCCTGAAGTGAAAGTGACGGTAGAAGAAGGGATCGTCGATGTTGCCCGCAGTCCGGTGCAGCCTGAAGACACTGCCCCGAAAGTACGCCTGACCGCCGGGCAGCAGGTCAGAGTCGACGCGCGCCAGCTGAGCCGCATCAGTACCGTCGAAAATACCGAAGTCGCAAGCTGGCGCCAGGGCAAGTTCAGTTACCGCGACGCGCCTTTGTCGGAAGTCGTGGCCGATGCCAATCGCTACCGCAAAGACCGCATCATCATCGGCACCCGCGAGCTGGAAAAACTGCGGGTAACCACTGCATTTACCGCGGACCAGGCGGACACCCTGGTAGCCATGCTGGAACAGTCACTGCCGGTGCGGGTGTTCAAGGAACCGGACGGGCGGGTGGTGATCTGGCCGGGGACGGTTGAGTAGTAAATTCACGGACAAGTACTGATAAATAAAAACCCGGAAATTCCGGGTTTTTTATTTATTATTTCAGTTGAAAAAATATCAGCTCATCAATTGCCGCCTCAGCCTGCCGTAATCAGTCAGGCGAATCTTCTCTGTCCTGACCGGTGTTCAAGCCGCCGGATTCAAAACGGCAGCGGCCCACTACATTTTGAAATGGGCGAAAGGACGTTTTATTCCTCAGTCTCAGCTTCAACCTCAGATGCTTCCTGCACCAGTGCGTCGGAAAGGCCGGCGATCAGGTTTTGCCCGTTCAACACCTGCAGGCTGGAATTCGCAAAGGCATCACCGAACGGCTCCACTTCCCCACCCAGGCAGTCCGCGAGGAAGGATTCGGTAATAGCGTAAAAGGACAGGCGGTTTTCCGGGCGGGTGAAGCCGTGCCCCTCATCCGGGTAATTCACATAGGTCACGGGAAGTTTTTTTGCCTCCATCGCCGCCACGATCTGATCCGACTCGGCTTTGATTACACGGGGATCGTTTTCGCCCTGGCCAATCAGCAGCGGCACCTTGATTTGATTGACCTTGGAAATCGCTGAACGCGCGATCATTTCTTCCCGTTGCGCTGGGTCGGAGGGGTTGCCGACAAATTTGTACCAGGTACCCGCAAGCCAGGGCTTCCAGTAATCGGGGAAGGACTCAATCAGGGTGGCAAGATTGGATGGGCCAACAATATCGACCCCACAAGCAAAGGTGTCGGGTGTGTGGCTTACGCCAATCAGGGTCGCATAACCGCCGTAAGAACCGCCCATGATGGCGACTTTGTTTTTATCTGCGATGCCCTGTTCCACGGTCCATTCGACCGCGTCGAGAAGATCCCGATGCATCAGGCCGGCGAACTCACCAATGGCTGCATTGGTGAAGGATTTACCAAAGCCGGATGAACCGCGGTAATTTACCGAAAGCACGGCATAGCCGCGATCAGACAGCCACTGGTGCCAGGAATTATAGCCGTATTCGTCGCGCGCCCAGGGTCCTCCATGTACCGTCAGCGCCAGCGGAACGGGCTGCTCGGGGATGCCGTCCATATCGCTGTCGCTGCCTGCCGGCAGGGTGAGATAACTGACAAGTTGCAGTCCGTCGCCCGCTTCAATTTCCAGCGCCTGCATGGGCTGTAATGGGCGGGTGGCGAGCGCCGGCTGGGTATTGAACAGAAGTCGCGCTTCACCTTTTTCACTGTCAAATACAAAGTAGCTGCCGGGTGTCTGCGGGTCATCGGCATAGACCACCCACTGTTTTCCGTCCGCCGTACTGCTCAAAATTTGCAGGCTGCCGCTAATCGCGGTGGACAGATCTCCGATTTGTTCCGACCCTGTGGTGCCGAGGCCGTACCATTCTGTTTTCAGGTAATTCACAGAGTAGGCTATCGGTGCGTGAGTTATTGGGTGTTGGAAGACCTTGTCGATACTGGCTTTATCCGACTCTGCGAGAACGGAGGTATCTCCAGTTTCGGTATCCAGTTTTACCAGCGCCGCCTTGTCGCGTCCGCTACTGTCCGTCAGATAAACGTGGCGATTATCTCCGTCAAAACCGATAACGTTGGAGTCCATCATGTTCTCGGAAGCAATAGTGAAAACCACATCACCAGCGTTATCTCCATGGACAGAAACCAATTCCAGGCCGCCGTCAGCCAGGTTGCGATAGCCGAGACGTGGCACCAGATTGTTATCGAGCAGCCAGTCTCCGTAACCGGGGTTTTCCATGACCAGCGTTTGCTTGCCACTGTCGAGGTCAATTTCGTAGATATCAAACAATTCGGTATTGCGGACGTTCAGGCCGACGGTGACGACCTCCGGGCGCTGGTAACTGAGACCCAGAATCTGGGCTTTGAAGTCATCGCCCATGGGGGTCAGGTCGACCACCTCTTCGCTCTCCAGTGCGACTTTGTAAAGGTGGTCATTTTCGTTGCCACCCTTGTCTTGCAGATAAACAAGTGACTTGCTGTCGGGGGCCCAGAAATATAGATGGACGCCCCGACCAGAGTCGGAGGTGATTGCGCGGGCGTTTTCGGGGGCATCCGCGGGAGCCACCCAGATATTCATCACTCCATCTACCGCTGCAACCCAGCTAATGCTTTTTCCATCGGGGCTGATGCGACCACGAAACTTTTCCGGATTGCCGAATAGTTCAGTGCGGGGAATCAGCTCGTTTTCTGTGTCTGTCGTTTCCGTACCCTCTGCGACCAATTCTTGCTGATTCATCGCAGTGGACTGCTGCATCTCAACCTGCTCGGCTTTGTCTTCTCGCTGACAGCCAGCAACAGAACCGAGTAACAATACCACCACCAGCCAATTTGCCTTGCGCATGGCCTGCTCCTTTGTGTGTTTATTGGGTACTGCTTTTTGGAGAACCGGTAATCATCCATCGGCCCGGTTCCGAACGGGTTAAGTTAGCACCGGGAACACTAGGCTAGCTAGGGCCGGGTAGGCTGACGTTCGGCGATATCTAGCTTTCTGGCGAAATGGAGGTGGAAATTTGCGTCGGAAGCTGTGATTTCAGTCGGAATAAAATTTATATCGTTGTTATCGTGGCAAACCAGAGAGCGGCGTGTGTCGGGGTTATCACAGTGAAAAACTGCTGTGTAGACAGGCGGGCGGTGGAAGGCTGGAGATTGCAGGCAATAAAAAATAGCCCGGAATTTCCCGGGCTATTTCTTTGTGGCAATGAGATGGAGAGATCAGCCCTTCCAGAACTGCCACCATTTCTTACTGTGTTCTTCGCGCGAAGCCTGTCCCTGTTCAGAGCCCTTGCCCAGCTCTTTACGCTCCTGCTCTAACTTCTTGTCTTGCTGCTTTTCCAGCCCTTTTGGCTTCTCTTCGGGCAGCTTGTCTTCTGGTATTTTTCCGTCGGGCTTACGTGCCATCTTGTCCATCTTCTTGCCGTCATGCTGCCCGTCGGCGTGTTCGCGCTTGGCTTTCTTTTCCGCAAACGCGCGCTTTTCTTCCTCGCTCAGTCGATAGGGCTCAGCTTTTGCCTCAACCTTTTTATCGCCACCGTGGGGCTGTTTCTTGTCGTGATGAACTTCCATCTGCTCGTGTTCGTGCTTTTTCTTCTCAGGCGCTGCCGGGCTGTCGGCAAGGGCAGGTACAGCAACGGCGATGGCGGTGATTGCGGCGAAAAGGGTTTTGTTCATGTGAGCTCCTGGAGCTTGGGAGTAGATGGTGGGGATATTGCCTTGTTCAGGCTGAAATGTTTCTTAACTTCATCACGATATATACAACGGTTTGTTGAAATTGGCGTGGGTTGTAGAGATGGGAAACAATCAGAATAGGCTTTGGGAAGCAGCGCTTTACCCTTCGGGTGTTTTCGGAAGGCACAAAAAAGCATATGGCCCCAGAGGTGGAAGAGTCGTAATAGCCTAAGGGCTATTACGACCCGGCGGGCGTCGCGCTGAAGCGCTCGTTGCAAATCGCTGGCGCGATTAGTGGAACCACATCGGGCGGTGGTAGTGTCTCGAGTGCGTCCATGCACTTGGCCCTTCGGGTGCCTTCGGCAGCCAAAAACGCTCCGGCGTTTTGTCAACCAGTCCTCGGCACCATACAAAAGCCGCACCCTTTCGTGAGCGGCTTTTGTATGGTGTCCAGAGGCGGAATCGGAACATTTTCTGGCCCTCCTTTCATGTCTACAGGTCAGATGGTTGATATCAGTGGTAACCGTCAAATAGCGAAATCTTTAAATTGCAAGTGAGCTTTTTCATCTCCTAGGAGGGATGACGAATATTGCGCATTAATTATCCCTTTTACTCAAAGACGCCGCTCTCGAAAAAATGCCGGAGGCTGAAGCCACCACGCGCGTGTCTAATCACGAGATCGCCAATACCCTGTTTGCCCTCGTACTAAATGATGAAACATGCCCCGGGGCTAAAGCCCCCGAGGCTTTTTGGCGATACAAGCAGGCCTACTCGGCGAGTTGAGCGAAACAACAACCTGCTTCGGTAAAAGTCCGCACAGGTGGGGTGCCGGAATTTAGATGTGATGGGAGGCTCGGTTGCATTGAGACTTGGGTCTCAGTATTATCGCTAAATTCATTTAATGACATTTGTCTAATCTAATTTGACATTTCCTCACCAAAGGAAAGGTGATGCGCAAAATACTAATAATTCTTAGCGCTCTGTTGGCGGCTGCCTGCGCCCCCCAGCAAACCGAGCCAGAGACACTGACTGGGAACTGGATACTGACCGCCGCCAATGGTGTGCGCTACCCGGTGCAAATCCGCCAGCTGTCCGGCGACCGGATTGTCGTGGTGGCGGATAAGGCGTTTCTGTCCGGGCGCTATTCCTATGCGGCAGGGCGGATGGCATCGATCGCGCTACATCAGCCCGGAGTCAAGGCGGTGGAAATGCGTTCGCTCGAAGGCGGGCGATTTCTGGTCACCCGGGCCCCGAGTGCCGCGCGGTTTGGCTTCCAGCTGCAGGACGCCATTTTATCCCGTGCGGATCGCGACGGCGGCTGGGGCGGATGAGAGCCTTCTTTTTGCTGGCCCTCATACTGTGTGCAAGCGTGCGGGCCGACGCTGAGACGACTCTGCACTACGCGGGATTTTCGTATCTCGGTCGCGCGGAGCTGATCGAAAAAAATTTCCCTTACACCCACTCTGTCGATGCGTCCCTCCCGGGCGGTTCGCGCTTCGATGCGGCGCTCGCGGAGAAAATGAAACGCGTACAGCTGGCGGACTATGGGATCGCCGTCGGCAAGCTGGCCTCGCTGCAGGATCAGGATGCGCTCGGACTCACCCTCGCGCTAGAGTCTGAGATGGTGTCGGTCGAGCAGCTGGCCGGTCAATACAAGCTGCTGATTCAGCTGTCGGCTCAGATCCTGATCTTCGATTACGCGGCGATGAAAATTGTCGCTACCTACCCCATCGATGTGCAGTTCAACGACCTGCTCGAAAATGCCCCGACCTACGACGATATCCGGCAGCGATTTGAGAGACTGTATTTTGGCGATGCCGAAATCAACCTCCTTAACCTTTTTGTGGATCGTTTGGGCCAAATCACGCCAAACCGAAAACACCAAGGGTTTATAAAGGTGGTTAATGTGGCGTTGTCGGAGCAGGCGTTGACGTGGTCGGCGGAGCAGCTGTCCCCGCAACAGCTACGCCAACTGCTTGGCCAGTCATTCACCCGCAACTTAGCGGTAGAACAACAGGTGTCGGTGCTTCCCTACAGTAAGGGACACGCGGTTGGCAACAAGCTGGCACTGCAGTACGCCAGCGGCGATGCCTACATGATTGAAATTCCCGAGCCGGACTATGCGGTGGACATCGAGCTCAGGGGCCTGAAGAAAAAACACTACAGCAGTGGCGCGTCGGGCGAGGCGATTATTTACGCGGCACAGGGCCAGTTCACTTTCTACGAGCCGTTTAGCGGCACGGTTTTTTATCAGGGCCGCCTGCACCACGCGGTGGTCAAGAAGGTGCCTGCCGGCCAGCAAAGCATTGCGGATTGGCCGAGTTTTCGCGAAAGCATCCTCACACTTTTTCAGCAGGTTACCCGCCAGCTGGAAGAGCCGGACCGGAAGTGGTTTGAGAAGCACTCCGGCGGTACCGGCAACTACAAGAGTTTTCAGTCTCTGACGGAGGTCATCACCCGATGTCGATAGCCCGCATTGTTTCACTCACCGGCGCTCTTCTTTTCAGTAGTGGCCTGTTCGCCGAAGTCAGCACCAAGGGGGTTGGCGAGATCAACTATCGGGATTGGAGCAAACCCTCACCCGAGGAGATGGAGGCGGCAAAAAAAATGGCCGCGCGCGCGGCCCTGTCGCGCTGGGCATCGAGCCAGGGGGGCAGTTTCCTGAAAAATTACGAGACTGTCCGCGACCATTTGGAATCCAATCTCCCGCAATACGTGCTCGGGACTAGTGTGCTTAGTGAACAAACGGATGAGGATGCCAGGTCGTACAGGGTTGTGCTCAAGGTAATTCTTGACGATGTAAAAATTAAAAATCGCATCAGCGACGCGTCGGTAGTTTCCAATGTCGACGCCGCGGACAAGTCGTATATGACGTTCGTGTTTGTTGCCCGACGCCAGGTGTCAGTGCAGCGGTTTGATGAAAAAATTTACAAGCGCCAGGACGCCTCCAATTCCGAAACCGGGGGTGAGAGCGAGCAGTACGGGAACGCGGGGGGACAGTTTTCCTCTGAAACCAACACCAGCCAAAAGGTTGTCACCGGCGGCAGCGCCACACAGCAGTCGGACAAGATTCACTATGCGGTGACCTCCTCTCGGGAGATCAACACCGCCATGAGCCAGATTTTCAGCAGCTCCGGATTCGAGGTGGTCGATGCAGACTTTCTGGAGGAGGAGACCGCGGGGCTGCTTTCCGTGGAAGCATTCAAACAGGATTTCAGCGTGGGCCAGGACGTCAGCGGCGCAACGCGCCGGGACGCGGTGAAAGGCGCAAAGATGGTCGACATCCCCTATCTCGCGGTGGGGACACTGGACATCGGAGTAAAAGAGGCAGACTCGGCGTCCGGACTGGTGCGGGTCAATGTGATTGTCACCGGCAAAATGCTCAGCCTGGAAAAACGATTCCCCAAAACCATCGCCTCGGTTGGGCCGGTGGTGTACGCGGGGATAGGCCCCAACCAAACCGTTGCCGAGCAAAATGCCCTGAAAATGGCCTCGGAGGCCGCCGCCAACGAACTGGTTAACCAATTAAACGCAAAAGCCGTGATGTAACCCTAAAGAGGATAATAAAATGAAGTTGATTGCTGGAATTGCCCTGATCTCTTTGGCCGCGTCGGTCTCACTCCCGTCGCACGCCATCGGCCCTGGTGATCTGAAAAAGTTCAAGGAGGAGACGGCCGCCACTGCGCCGTCCGGAGATATTTATGCCACCCAGGACGGGCTGGTCAAACAGTTCTCCATCGCTTCCCACGATATCGGCGTGGCCCAGATCGGTTTTGCGGAAGCGCTTGGTCTCAAACAGGAGGCCGCTGCGCTGCGTGAGGTGATCGAGGCGGAGAAGTCGGGCGCTGTGATGGAAAAAGACGCGATCCAGCGGTTCACCGAGCTTTCCAGTGCCACCAACAAGAAGATCGAGAAGCAGGTCGCTGAGGGTGGCGAGCTGAGCGCCGAAGCGAAAGACAAATACGCCGCCGCGTTTCTCCCGCTGTTTAAGGGGCTGTACGAATCCAAAAAAATTGGCGGAGAGGCCGAGACCTTTATCAGCAGCGCCAAACAAACCATCAGCTCTGCGTCGATGATGGAGAAAATGAAGGTGACCAAGAAGCTGTCCTCCGGCATGTACGTCGCCAAGGAAGTGCCGGGGTTCACCAAGCAACTGTTTGATACCTCCAGCCTGCTGTTCTCCTACGCCAAGGACCAGTCCATTGCCGTGCCGGCTGACCCCACGGGCGAAATCAACTTCGACTAATCCAACGATACAAGCGGCGCCCAGGCGCCGCTTTTTGCGAGGCTATCGTGAGAATTCTATCCCTTACAGGGTTGCTGTTGTGTATCGCGCTCGCGCCGTTGCATGCGGGCGCGGCGGCCGAGCAGGTAGACATCACCACCACCGGCGAGGGACCGAGCTATGCGGCGGCGCTGAATAACGCGTTGGTCGATGCCATCGGCCAGGTCAACGGCAAGATGATGACGTCGACCAAGGTGTCGCTCACTGTATCGGTTTCCGAGGTCCGCAACGACGACGCCGACTACTACGCGTCCGAGGGCTACCAGTCGCAGGTGCGCGAGCAGACCCAGGGCGCCATCGCCGGCTACCGCATCCTGGATGCGAGTGAGACGCATGGCGGCTGGCGGGTCGAGGTGCAGACCACGGTTGCCCGGTTCCAGGCATCGCCGTCCGCGTCCCGCAAGCGTATCGTCATTGCGCGCGGCGAGGCGGCGCCAGACGCCTTTACCATTCTGGAGACGCGGATTTCCGGCCTCGAGGCGTCACAGCGTATGCAGCAGGCGGTGGCGGACGCGTTGACCGGTACCCGCAAGTTTGCGGTGCTGGATCGGAATAACGACCGGGTGCTGGCGAAAGAGCTGGACCTCGCCCTGTCGGGGGCATCGCCGGTCAGCGAGGCTGCCCGTCTCGGCAATACACTGGTGACGGATTTTATTCTAGTCGGCCGGCTGGAGAGCCTTGGCTTCGCCACTCGCTCCCGTAAGATGCGCACCTCCGATCGTACTCTGGTGTCTGGTAGCGGCGCGATCCGTTACGCCTATCAGCTGATCGAGGTGGCCACCTCCCAGGTGTTCTTCTCCGATACGGTCAGCGTCTCAATCCGCCACCAAGACTTACCCCCGGCCAGCCGGGACAGCGCCGAGGCCATCAGTACCGCCCTCCTCAACCGCGCCGCCAGCGCGGTGGTCGGCAAGCTGACCCAGCAGATTTACCCCATCGTGCTGATTGCCCGCAGCGGCGACCAGGTGATTTTGTCTGAGGGTGGGAAATCCTTGGCAGTCGGAAGCCGCTGGCGGGTCTACGAGCGCGGCGAAAAGCTCTTCGACCCGTACACCAAGGAATTTTCTGGCTACGCGGAGCGCCCCTTCGGCACGCTGCAGGTTACCCGGATCGCCCCCAAACAGAGCTATGCGGTGATGCTGAGCGGCGGCGACCGGCTGCCCGATCCGATCCCCGCCCGCACCTATGTGCTGCGGGGGGAAATCCCCGTGCAGAAATCCACCCCGAAATCCAACACACCGGCGGTCGACGACCGCGATGATGACAACTGGTAGGAGAGGCAGGTCACCATGAGCAGATTACCGATCAAGCGGATGCTGGCAGCGCTGGCACTGTCCGCGGGCGCCGCGGTCCAGGCGCAATCTCCCACACCCCTGACGGACGCGGATGTGGCCGAGATTAACGAGGCGGCCGCCCCGGTGTTGAGTGCAACCGAGGAGGTCGAAGCGGCCATCGAGCAGTATTTTGCGCGCAAGAACGTCGTCTCGGGCGTGCAGGATGCTCGTGGGCGCACCTACTATCAGGCGATTGAGCGGGTGTCCGTCAGCCCGTCCAGCCCGGCCTGGGTCAAGGCACGCCAGATCGCATACGAGAAGGCGCTGCTGAAGGCGCAGAGAAATTACGTGTTCGATAACATCGGGCGCAATGTGGTGGAGACCGAGCGCAAAGTGCAGTCGGACAACTCCAGTAACGCGCGGGTGTTCGAAGACCGGAAGGTTTCCAGGTCACAGCTCGGGTCGCTGTACGACAAGGCGCTGGCGCTAACCGGCGCCAAGCTGGATGCGCTGCTGGAGGACGCCGGTGTCGACCCGTCGGCCTACGCCCAGACGCCGCGAGCGGAGCGCAAGCAGCTGTTTCTCGACAGCTACATCAAGACCTCCGTACAGCGGGCCATGCTTGACAGCGCCGGCCTGCTGCCGGTGCAGACATTTGACGGTAGCGACGGCAAGGGCAATCACGCGATTGGTGTCGTCATGTTGCGGTCCGACAAGCTACAGCAGCTCGCCAGCGATATGTCCCTACAGCGCGCGCCGCTGTTGACCGCGACCAAGGGAAAGCCGGTGTCGGCCTATGTGAACCTGCCTCTTGAGACACTGGCGAGCCAGTTTGGTGTGCGCGTGGTCTTCGATGAGTGGGGCCGCCCGCTGGTTCTCTCCTACGGCCAGTGGGGATACCACTATAACGGCAAGAGCGACCGGCTGCGCGAGCGGGAGCGTGCTCACGCGATCGAGATGGCTGACGCCGCCGCGACCGATGCGCTAACGACGTTTATGAAAAGCAAACTGTCCTACCAAAAGGAGAGCACCGTCGGCGAGTCCATTAGCAATGTGCTGACCCGGCAGGGCGATGAAATCACCGAGGAGGATGTGACCGCGGTGATCGACCGCATGAATATGGCGGTTAAGCAAACCGCCTCGGCGCGCCTCGCCGGCACGCGCACGGTGAAACGCTGGAGTTACAAGCATCCCTACGGGCACGAAATCATTGGGCGCGTCAAAGTCTGGTCGATGGCGGGGGTCGAGCAGGCCAAAGACATTGCCAGCTTCAAGCCGTCCGCGAAGCCCAAGGGGGGACAACCGGCCCCCGCGTCGGGCAAGGCCGGTGTACAGTCGGGTTCCAGTTTTGACGACGAGGCGTTTTAACTTGAGGCGCCACCTGAGAGGGAATGCCGTGGGCCTCAGCTTTACTGGGACGGCTTGATGTACAGGGGAAGTAGAGTTTTATTCTTATGTGGGTAAGAAATGGAGAAAAAGCGCTGCAACCACACCTGTAATCACGCATTGTGGGTACGCTGAGAGTGGACGTGAGTCGTTCTGAGAAAACAAAAAGGCCAATAAACCTCGCGGTTACTGGCCTTTGAGCGAATCGGAGAAAATCCCATAAGTGTAGATTGTGCCCAGAGACGGAAGAATCAGAACAGCCTAAGGGCTGTTCTGCCCCTGCGGGCTTCGCGCTGGCGCGCTCGTTGCAAATCGCTGGCGCGATTAGTCGAACCACATCGGTGGTTCTCATCCGGCCTCCAGGCAACGGATACAAAAAAAGCCCCATCCTTGCGGATGGGGCTTTTTTTTGTATGGTGCCCAGAGGCGGAATCGAACCACCGACACGGGGATTTTCAATCCCCTGCTCTACCGACTGAGCTATCTGGGCTTTGCTGGTCTCGGGGTTGTCCCCGGCAGCGAGGCGCGTATTAAACCTGCTCTTCCGGGGGGAGTCAACCCCTTGATTGATAAATAGTTTTTAGGGTTTGTGAGCGGTCGCTTACCTGTGGCGGTTTAACGCTGTTCCGGCGCCACGGGGGGCTTACTTTCCTTCCGGTACGAAGCCTTCCGCTGCGTCATAGTCCTCGCCGCTGAGGAACTTGGACATCTGGTCACTGAGGTAGGCGCGGGATGAGGGTTCCATCATGTTGAGGCGTTTTTCGTTGATCAGCATGGTCTGGTGGGCCATCCACTCTTTCCACGCTTTGGCGGAGACGTTCTCAAAGATGTCCTGACCCTTGGGGCCGGGGAAAGGCGGGTTGGGGAGGCCTTCCAGTTCTTCCTGGTATTTGCGGCAGAAGACGGTGCGGGACATGGTTTCTCCTAACATTTCTAGCACGGGGCCAACAATGGCTCCCGAAGCGCCACGAGCTGTTTCACCAGCTTGGCAATGGGCGCCGGCAGTCCGAGATCCTGTCTGGACCTGGGCCGGTCGAGCTGGCGCAGTTTATACCAGCCGCTGGCTCCTTCTGCCACCCGCGTGGGCTTCAGGGGCAAACTTATCCACACCGGGTGGATATCCAGGTGGAAGTGGCTGAATGTGTGGCGCAACAGCGGCAGTGCCTGTATCTCGCGGGCATCCAAATCTTGCGCCGCCAGCCATTCCTGGGCACTGGCTTCGCCGCCGTCATCGTCTTCGAGCTGTGGTGGAATCCACAGGCCGCCCCACAATCCCGTCGCCGGGCGTTGCTCCAGATACAGCTCGCCGTCGTGTTCGATCAGCAACAGGGTAGTCTGGCGCTCCGGCTTTTCCTTTTTCGGCTTTTTGCCGGGATAGTCGGTGGGGTTGCCCTGGGCGCGGGCGACGCAGTGGTTCTCGAACGGGCAGCGCTGGCACGCCGGGCGGGAGCGGGTGCACAGGGTTGCGCCCAGATCCATCATCGCCTGGGTGTAATCGCCGGTGCGCTCGGCGGGGGTGTAGCGCTCGGCAATTTCCCACATCGCATTGGCGACTGCGGTCTGACCCGGCCAGCCCGCCACGGCGTGAATGCGGGCCAGCACCCGCTTGACGTTGCCGTCCAGGATCGCTGCCGGCAGTCCCATGCTGATCGAGGCGATGGCGCCGGCGGTGGAGCGGCCGATACCGGGCAGTTCCGTCAATGCCTCTACATCCCGTGGAAACTTTCCACCATGCTCACTCACCACCGTCTGCGCACATTTGTGCAGATTGCGCGCGCGGGCGTAGTAACCGAGGCCACTCCAGTGGGCCAGCACCTGGTCCTGGCTGGCGGCGGCCAGTGCCTGCACCGTGGGGAAAGATTCCATAAATCGCAGGTAATAGGGAATTACCGCCGTCACCTGGGTCTGCTGCAGCATGATTTCCGACACCCACACCCGGTAGGGATTGATGTCCTGCTGCCACGGCAGGTCGTGGCGGCCGTGCTGGTCGAACCATTTGAGCAGGGCCTGCTGGAAGCGGGCGGGGGTCTTGGGCTTGATGGAAGGATTGATTGGCATGAGCTGAAACGAAAATGGGCACCGCGAAGGGTGCCCATGCTAACGGGATAGGACGGAGAGAGATAGCCCGCCTTATTCGTAGGAGCCTGCTTGCAGGCGAACGGTTGATTCCGCGGGGTTGTTTGTTCGCCTGCAGGCAGGCTCCTACGAGGGTGGTTGTTATGGGGTTGACTCCGGGGGCGACTCTTCTTTGTTGTCGCGATTGAACAGGCCTTTGAACTTGTCTTTGAGCTTGTCCTTGAACTCCTCGGTTTTCTCTTCAACCTTGTCGCCGTACTTCTTCTCCGCTTTGTATTTCAGTTCGTCGCGGATCAGGTCATCCAGGCGGCGGCTGTCAGGTTTGCAGGTGGTGGCGCCGGCCTCGGAGAATTTCGCATTGCAGCGCAGCGGCAGGGCGCGGTTGCGCCAGCGATCGTTCTGCACCGAGCAGCCGTTGCCGGAGGTTTTGTCGCCGACCAGGGCTAGGCCGAGAGCAAAGTCGAATTTCTGTTGTTCCAGGTCGACGGTGCCGTCGCCGCTAAGTGCGATGTTTTCGATGCCGGCATTGATGCCTTCCACCTTGGCGATGTCGCCAGTCAGATTCACACTGGCGCGCAGATCTTGCAGGCGGGTCTGTGCGGGCCACTCTTTTTCCGGCAGTGTGGTTTTTTCCGCATAGCTCACCAGCTGGCACATGCCCTTTTCCAGGTTAAACGGTGCCAGCGCCAGCTCCTTGGAATTGAGCTGCACTGCGGCGCGCAGGTTTTTCTGCAGGGCCAGGGTGTCTGCGCCGTTGGTCTGGCCGACCCAGGTGAGGTCGGTCTTGCCGGACAGGGTGACCTTTTTCTGGTCGGCGGCTTCCGGTTCGTCACTGGCGAACAGGGCTTCCTGCACCTTGGATATTTCCACGCCGGTGAGGCCGCCGCTGAGTTCGCCGCGGGCGCTATTGCCGCGGGCGTTGAATACACCGGTACTGTTCAGGGTCCCGCCGTACAGGCCCGCGGCCAGTTTGTTCAGCTGGTACAGGCCGTTGGTTACATTTACCGCGAGCTGGGGTTTGTCGATGTCGAAATCCAGTGCGTGCAGCTTATCCAGGGTCAGGTCCAGTTTGGCGTTGAAGCCGCGCATGGACTCCAGTGGCAGAGACACCGGTTGGGCCGCGGCTATGTCGGCGCCGAGCTCATTCTCTTCCGGCGTGGCGACTGGGGGAGGTAGGTAGTCATCGACGTTCAGATCGCCGCCCTTGAGGTTCAGGGACACACTGGGAACGTCTTTTGCCGAAGAGGCCGCTTGATAACTGGCGCTGCCGCTGAACTTGTTGTTATCCAGCACCAGCTCCAGCGGTTGCAGGCTCATCTGTTTGTCCGTACCGCTGACGTCGGACTCGATGTGCAGGTTTTTCAGGGCGCTGCTGCTCTGGGGTGTGTATTCACTGCCCACGGCGGCGAGCCAGCCGGTAATTGGTGCCACATCCAGGTTGAGGTTCAGTTGAATCTGCCAGGGTGCCTCGGCCTTGGCGCGGCGCACATTGCCGCGCAGGTTGATTTCTGCTTTCGCGCCTTCGGCGCCGGTCAGTTTTATGTTGGCCGGCTGCAGGCGCAGGCCGTTCAGGCCCTCGTCAATCGCGAGGCTGCTGTGGATATCCACATTGACCGGCTCGGGAAAATCGCTCCCCGTCAGCTCCGCGCGCAGGCGCACGTCACCGGGCTTGCCACCGGGGACCACGTTGTCGGCAGAAATATGCAGTTTGCTGATGGCATATTCACTGCCGGCCTGTTTGTCGACATAGCGCAAGACGCCGTCTTCCAGGCGCAGTTGCTCCAGTGCCAGTTCCAGTCCGCCACTGCCGGCCTGCTCTTCCTTTTGGGGGATATCAAGAGTGGGTGGGGTTTCCTGCGTCTGCTGCTTGTCCAGTTTGGCCTTGGCTTCGATGGCATCGGTAATCAGCTCCCAGTTGCCTTTGCCGTTCTGGTCCACGGTCAGTTCCACCTGGGGGCTCAGCAGGGTGATTTCTGTGGCTTCGATGCGCTTGTCCAGCAGTGGCATCAGTGCGACGCCTACGGCTACTTTTTCCGCTTCAAGCAGTGACTCGCTGGGCAGAAGTAGTGGCGCAACTTTCACACCCTCCAGCTTGAGCGCGATATTCGGCCAGATCTGCCAGCCGATATCGCCGTCAAGGGTCAGGGCGATTCCCTGATCTGCGGCAAGCTGCACGATTTTAGGCTTGTACTGGTTGGCGTCGAGGCCGGACAGGAACCAGGCAATGATGCCGGCGAAGAGGGCAAAGAGAATAACGAGGGTAATCAATCCGCGTTTGATCCAGGCCATACAGTGGATGTCCTTATTCTGGAATTGGCGATGGGAGGGCGGCGCCCGAAGCTGTTTCGGGACGCCGCGGATGTAGACTATTGAAGCAGTTGCCGGTCAGAAATGAAACCTTACTCCGGCTTCAATACTGCGTCCTGCTTCCGGTGCGTAATCCCGCAGCAGCGAGGTGGCGTTGCGGATATCTTCATCCAGCAGGTTGCGCGCATTGGCGAACAGCACCGCGTCGTTGCCCGCCAATTTGACGTTGTACTGGGCGGTGAGATCCATGCGGGTATAGGCGTCGGTGGCTTCTTCAAATGCACCGGGCTTCGTTTGCGCCAATGCATGAGCAGTGCGCCACTGCCAGTTCCAGTTGTCGTAGTCGCCACCTAGGGCAAAACCGTAGCGCAGTGGCGGCAGGCGCGGGACATCGCTGGACTCACCAGCGATGCGGTCATCGAAGCTGGCCCGTACGCTGTCGCCGAAAAGAGTCAGGCTGAGAGCGTCAGACAGCGGGAACTGCACAGAAGCCTCGGCGCCGTAGAAGGTGGCATCGCGGTTCTGGTAGCGGTAGATGTCGAATTCACTTTCCGGGTCTACCCCGCCGGTGTTGGCGGCATAGATGTAATCGGCGATGCGGTTGTAGAACACGTTCGCTTCCACCTTGGCCGCATGCCAGCCGGATGCCTCCTTGTTGTGGTGGTGATACCCCAGCTCAAGGTTCAGCGAGTTTTCCTTGTCGAGATTCTCGTCACCAATGATGTAGCGGGATTCCGCCAGGTGGGCGCCGTCGGCGAACAGTTCCTCCGCTACCGGCGCGCGCTCGACACTGGTCAGGCCCAGGCTCAGATGCTGGTGTTCCGCGAGGAAGTACTGCAGGGCACCAGAGAGCCCTACTAGATCGAAGTCTTTATCGCTGCCGTACTCAGGATTTACAGAGACAGTTTCCAGGCGCGCGCCTAGATCCAGGTGCCAGTTGCCCCACTCGCGCTCCTTCATGGTGAAGGCGCCGACGCTGTCGGTAACGGATGGGCGAATAAAGGCTTCGTCACCGATTGCGGCAAAATCCTTGCGTGACAGCTGCAGACCGTAGGCGCCGCGCCATTCGCCCCCGGCGTCGTGGGTCAGCTCGATACGGCTCTCCCACGCCTTGTTGGTAAAGCGGGTGCCGGGTTCTCCGTGCTCAATCTCGACATGTTCGTAGTCGTTGTGGCCGACGCGGAAGCTGAGTTTGTCCCAGTAGTCATCGCCGAAGTCGTGCTCGCCTTTCAGGTCGTAGCGGGTCTGGGCCAGGTCGATACGCACGGCTTCCTCGCCGTGTTCTTCTTCCTCGTGGTCCTCTTCCTGGCCGAGCTCCTCTTCCTCGTGGTGCTCGTGAGCGCCGAGGGGGATGCCGTAGTTGTTTTCCAGACGATTTACCGACAGGCCGATAAAGCCACTTTCGGTCACCCAGGAGAGGCCGGCGCTGCCGCTTTTGGCGCGGGCGCTGGTGTTGCCCACATAGCCGTTCGAATTGAATTCGTCTTCATGGTGCTCTTCTTCTCCCCCGAGCTCTTCTTCGTGGTCATGTTCCTGGTGCTCTCGAATGGCGAGGCCGGGGATCTGGGTGTTGCCGTTGTCCCGGTAGACCCCGTCCAGGTACCAGGCCAGATTGCCCGCGCCGCCTTGCACGCGAAACACACCGGCGTCCTGGCTGTTGGCGGTGTCGTGGCGCATTTCCAGCGCGCCCTCGATTTGTTCCGGCACCCGGGCTGGAATACGCCCGTCAATCACATTCACCACGCCACCAATGGCACCGCTGCCGTAGCGCAGGGCCGCGGGACCGCGCAGGATCTCGATGCTGTTGGCCAGCAGCGGTTCGATACTGGCGGCGTGGTCAGAGCTGGTGTTGGAGGCGTCGGCCACATCCAGGTTGTCGTTCAACACCTTCACCCGGTTGGCACTCTGGCCGCGGATCACCGGCAGACCCACACCGCCGCCAAAGGAGGCATTGGCAACCCCCAGCTGGCTGTTCAGGGTCTGGCCGAGGGTGGCGGCTGCGGATTTACGCAGCTCGTCGCCATTCAATACGGAAACTGGGGCGGCCACCGCATCGGCGGGCTTGGCGAGGGGCGAGACGGTGACGTTTATCTCTTCCAGCGTCTCTTTTTTGTTGTCGGCTTTGTTGTCGGCGGTCTGAGCGGAAGTGGCAGAAGACACCACAGAAGACAATGCGCAGGCAATAGCCAGCGCCAGAGTGTTTACTCGGTACTTTTCAGAAAACATTTTTGTTTATTCCTGTCACGGACTGGCAGCGACCACCCAAATGCCGGTGCCGGCTATAAAAAGTTGGTTTTTAGCTGAGTGACAGGGTTGCGGGCGGGCCGCGGGCGGTCTGGCGTTCCGGTTGACAGTCGAGTGCCACCGGGGCCTGCTGTTCGATATACAGCGGTGCCAGGTCTTCGGTAGAGAAGGTGAATTCACTGCCCACGGGGGCGGGCGTGTGATTGTGGGACAGATCGCACAGCTCGTGGGACTTGTCACCAATGTGAATATGCTCCGCCAGCACCGGCTGCGCGAGCATCAGCGCGAACAGCAGTACGAAGCTGACCCACACAGGGGTCTTGTGACGGTAACTCATATTCATGCGCGGTATGATATTTGATCTTCCCTTTTAATCAAGAGAAGGGAATCAAGTTTCATCTGAGACTATCGGCCAAATTCAATTCCGTTTGGGCGTATAATTCGCGCCTTCTGTCTCAAGGGTCGGCCAACGGGGCCGCCCCTGCCTCGCAATCAAGGATGTAGACCTCATGCGCACCGCAAGCGTCAACCGCGATACCCTGGAAACCAAGATCCAGGTCAGTCTCAACCTCGACGGCAAAGGCACCGGCAAATTCAACACCGGCGTCCCCTTCCTCGAGCACATGATGGACCAGATCGCCCGCCACGGCATGATCGACCTGGATATCACCTGTGACGGCGACGTGCACATCGATGACCACCACACGGTGGAGGATATTGGCATCACCCTCGGCAAGGCCATCAACCAGGCTGTCGGCGACAAGAAAGGCATGACCCGCTATGGCCACGCTTACGTGCCCCTGGACGAAGCCCTGTCCCGCGTGGTCATCGACTTCTCCGGCCGCCCCGGTCTCACCATGAATGTGCCGTTTACCCAGAAGCGCATCGGTAACTTCGACACCGAGCTGTTCTACGAATTCTTCCAGGGCTTCGTAAACCACGCATTGGTAACGTTGCACATTGACTGCATCCGCGGTTTCAACGCCCACCACCAGATCGAAACCGTGTTCAAAGCCTTCGGTCGCGCCCTGCGCATGGCCATGACCCCGGACCCGAGAATGGAAGGTGCCATGCCCTCCACCAAAGGTGTGTTGTAAGGCAGGAGTCAAACAGAACATGCAAAAGATCGTCGTTCTCGACTACGGCATGGGCAACCTTCACTCGGTCGCCAGCGCCCTGCAGAAGGTCGCTCCCGGCGATGAAATCGTCCTCGCCACCACCCCTGAAGAAGCCAACGGTGCAGACCGCCTGGTCGTTCCCGGCGTCGGTGCCATCCGCGACTGTATGGAAGGCTTCATCCGTCCCGGATTCGTACCCCTTCTGAACGAATCCATCGAATCCGGCATGCCCATTCTCGGCGTCTGCGTCGGCATGCAGATCATGATGGCCCACAGCGAAGAAAACGCCGGTATCGACTGCCTCGGCATCTTCCCGCAGCCGGTCAAATTTTTCGGCAAAGACCTGCATGAACAGTCAGCACCTGGCGCCCGCGGCCCAAAATTAAAAGTCCCGCACATGGGCTGGAACCAGGTGCAGCAAAAGATCGACCACCCGTTGTGGAGCGGCATTGAAAGCGGCAGCCGTTTTTACTTCGTGCACAGCTACTACGTACCGTCAGAAAACAACGACGCCGTTGCCGGCGAAACCGACTACGGTGTGAAGCTCGCCGCTGCTGTCGCACGGGAAAATATTTTCGCTACCCAGTTCCACCCGGAAAAAAGTGCGGATGCCGGTTTGCAGCTGCTGAAAAATTTTGTGAGCTGGAACGGCGGGGTCTGAAAGTCGCAGTTCAGTTTTTGTAGGAGCCTGCTTGCAGGCGAACATTGAAATCCACCGCAGTTGTTCGCCTGCAAGCAGGCTCCTACAGGTCAATGCCAAAACGGCTAACGAAGTAAAAATCTTTACGCGAAGGCTGAGTGCGGGGGAAGGGTTTTTGGTAGCGTCGGCAACAGGGATGTTGCCGACGCAGCGTACAGGGACGTATTTAAGGGGGGCGCCTAGCCCGGTTCCGAAAACTCTTCTCCGGCACTCTGCCGCCACCGGACCAGCTTTAGAACGACGCGGGCCCGGATCAATCAACAGGAAGTGAGTTAAATGATCGTAATCCCAGCCATTGATCTGAAAGACGGCGAGTGCGTGCGCCTGCGCCAGGGTGAAATGGAGGACGCTACCGTTTTCTCCGACGACCCCGTCGCCACCGCCGAACACTGGCTCAGCCAGGGCGCCAAGCGTCTGCACATCGTCGACCTCAATGGCGCCTTTGCCGGCAACCCGGTCAACGGCGACGCCGTCAACGCTATCGCCCGCCAGTTCCCGCAATTCCCGATCCAGATCGGCGGCGGTATCCGCGACCTCAAAACCATCGAGTGGTATCTCACCACCGGCGTCAGCTGGACCATTATCGGCACCGCCGCGGTAAAAAATCCCAAGCTCGTCCGCGAGGCCTGCCGTGAATTCGAAGGCCACATCATCGTCGGCCTCGACGCCAAAGATGGCCTCGTCGCCACCGAAGGCTGGGCGGAAGTCTCCGACGTACAGGCCACCGAACTCGCCAAACAGTTCCAGGACTGCGGCGTCAGCGCCATCGTCTACACCGATATCGCCCGCGACGGCATGATGCAGGGCGTCAATCTCGAGGCCACCATGGATCTCGCCCGCGCGGTGCAGATCCCCATCATCGCCTCCGGCGGTGTCAGCTGCATCGAAGATATCGAAAAACTGCTCGCTGCTGGCGACGACAACACCGAAATCTTCGGTGCCATCACCGGCCGTGCCATTTACGAAGACAAACTCGACCTGCGCAAAGCGCAGGAGCTGTGCGACAACTGGACCAAGTAATTACCAGGAACAGACAATGGGCCTCGCCAAACGCATTATTCCCTGTCTCGACGTCGACGCCGGTCGCGTCGTCAAAGGTGTCAATTTTGTCGATATCCGCGATGCCGGTGATCCGGTGGAAATCGCGCGCCGTTACAACGAAGCCGGTGCCGATGAAATTACCTTCCTCGATATCACCGCCACCCACGAAGGCCGCGACACAACACTGCACACGGTGGAAAAAATGGCCTCCCAGGTATTTATTCCACTCACCGTTGGCGGTGGCGTGCGGGAGCTTCAGGATATCCGCAACCTGCTGAACGCCGGTGCCGACAAAACCGCGATTAACTCCGCCGCCGTATTCAATCCCGACTTCGTGCGCGAAGCCGCCGACCGCTTCGGCAGTCAGTGCATCGTCGTCGCTATTGATGCCAAGCAGGTGGGCAATGACAAAGAGCCGAAATGGGAAATCTTCACCCACGGCGGCCGCAAGCCGACCGGTATCGACGCGGTGGAGTGGGCAAAGAAAATGGACAGCTATGGTGCCGGTGAAATCCTGCTGACCAGCATGGATCGCGATGGCACCAAGAACGGCTTCGACCTGGCTCTGACCCGCGCCATTTCCGATGCGGTTTCCGTGCCCGTCATCGCCTCCGGTGGCGTGGGTAACCTGCAGCATCTGGCGGATGGTGTGTTAAAAGGTGGTGCTGATGCGGTACTCGCAGCGAGTATTTTTCACTTTGGCGAATACACTGTGGAAGAGGCAAAGGTATTTATGCAGGACGCAGGAATAGAAATGCGTTTGTAGTAGTCGCTGGCCAGATTCCAACTGACGTCCTGGCATTGTTCACGGTATATGCGTTCATACCGCGTAAATTAATCGTGATTCAGCGGCTCCGGGGCAATCCGTCATTCAAGTAGGAAGATGAAACGTTTGTGGTCGTCTAGAACCGGTTGTTCCGCTGTTTGAGCCATCGTCTTGCGCGCAGGCTGCCGAATGGCCGTACATTCCCTGTGTACGCTTGGGCCGGGTCGAGAAATTTCTCTACGGCTTTTTGCGCTTCCTCGCGGCAGGGGTAGGGGCCGAAGGTATTGCCGCCGCGCACGGTGAAATACCAGTCGTCATCCAGTTTGAAATAGCGCTCAGCGCGAGGTGGTATGGAGGTGTTCTGTTCGCCACGACGATACTGCTGCATGACTGCCTCATTACTTCTTGCAAACTGCCAGCGATCAGCGCGGGTCCAGAGGTGTTGCGCTGATGTAAAAGCCAGCCGTTATTCACAGCTGGCTATTCCGAATCCGATTTACAAATCTTCCGGCTGAATTCTCGCTACCTGGTCCTTGTGCGCGGGCGCGTTGCTGCCTTCATTCTTCGCCGGAGTGCGGCGGACATACAGGTTGAGGCCCTTCAATACATTAAGCGCTTCAAATACCTGATTGTCGCGGCTGAACCAGTCATCTTTGTCAGATTTCGCGCGCTTGCGGTCTTCCGCACCATTTTCCTCGCCACCGTTGCCGTTGCCCAGATGCCCGGCGAGGTCCGCTTCGGTAGTGCGGGCGCGACCGTCCACACGGGTAACCTGTACGCGCTCCACGGTAATATCCGGCTTGATGCCCTGGGCCTGGATCGAGCGTCCTTTGGGTGTGAAATAGAGTGCGGTGGTGAGTTTTATTGCGCGGTCGTCATTGATCGGGATAACGGTCTGCACCGAGCCCTTGCCGAAACTGTCGGTACCCATCACCACGGCGCGGCGATGGTCCTGCAGCGCACCGGCGACAATTTCTGCGGCAGATGCGGAGCCATCGTTGATCAGCACTACCAGCGGTGCGCCATCCGTCACGTCCCCGGGGCTGGCGGCATAGCGCAGGTTGGAAGATTTGTTGCGGCCTTCGGTGTAGACCACCAGCCCGTCCTCCAGGAAGGCATCCACAACCTCTACCGAGGATTGCAGCACGCCGCCGGGATTGTTGCGCAGGTCAATGACCAGGCCCTTGAGCTCGCCTTCTGCCTTGAGCTTTTTCATCACCCGCATCAGATCGCCGCCAGTGTCCATCTGGAACTGGCTGATACGCAGGTAGCCATATCCCTCTTCGAGCATTTCCCCGCGCACGCTATACACGCGCACTTTGTCGCGCTTCAGGGTGATATCAAAGGGTTCCTTGTGGCCCTTGCGGCCGATGGTGAGGGTGACTTGCGAACCCACCGGTCCGCGCATTTGATCCACCGCCTCATCCAGGCTGACACCGCGCAGGGATTTGCCGGCCAGGCGCAAAATCACGTCGCCGGCACGCAGGCCCGCGCGCTCGGCGGGGGTGCCATCCATGGGCGTGATGATGGTGATGTAATCGTCCTCGATGCCGACTTCGATGCCGAGACCGGCGAATTCACCGGTGGTATTGGCTTGCAGGTCGTCGAAGGAGCGACTGTCCAGGTACGCGGAGTGCGGGTCCAGACCCTGCAGCATGCCTTTGATGGCGTACTCCAGCAGCGTGCTGTCATCCACTTCGTTGACGTAACCCTGGCGGATCTGTTCGAACACTTTGGCAAAGCTGCGCAGGTCTTCCAGTGGCAGGCGGGATTCTGCTTCCAGTGAAACGCGATCATTGCTGTCGCCCTGGCTGAGTCCCATCAGCGGCAGTGCGGAGAGGGCTGCCGCGCCAATGATGCGGGCCAGCATTTTGCGGTTGAACATAGTCTGCACGTCCTTGGCATTTATCGTTTCTTTCCTATGAAGAATTGTAGACCCGGCACTCACACCGGGTTGGAAGTTGGCGCGTCAACGAACGGCGAGAGGATGCCGGGGCGCCGGTACAGGGGGATGCTGCAAAGGAATGTGTGCTAGGGAGGGCGGGTAACCGGAGTCGCGGGTCAGCCGCGGCACCAGGCGGTGGGGTCCTGGGGTTTGCCGTCGCGGCGGATTTCGAAGTAGAGCCCGGGCTGGCTCATGCCGCCGGTGTTGCCGATTCTGGCGATGGTGTCGCCACGTTCCACCCATTCGCCGATGGCGCGGGTGAGGGACTGATTGTGCCCATACAGGCTCATGTAGCCATCGCCATGGTCCAGAATGATGAGCATGCCCTGGCCGCGCAGGTAGTCGGAAAACACAACGCGGCCGCGGTGAATGGCCTGCACCGCTTCGCCTTCGCCGGCGCGGATGGTGACGCCGGTCCAGGTGATGCCGTTGGCGCGGGGCTGGCCGAAGGCGTTGGCGCGGCGCCCCTGCGCAGGCCACTGCATGCGCCCGCGCTGTTTGCTGAACGGTGTCTGGTCGCTTGGGTTGATCAGGCTGGCAATGGCGCGTCCCACTTCGTCTACCAGGCGCTGCAGGCGACTGCGGTCTCCCTGCAGCTGATCCAGCTCACCACTTTTGCTCGCCAGCTGCCGGGCCAGTTTATCCAGGGTGCGTTGACGGCTTTTCTGTGCGCTGACCAGGGCGGAGCGCTTTTCTTCCAGCTGGTTGCGCTCGTGGGCGAGGGTGTCCTGTTCGCGCTGGATACCGGCGCTGACCGTGGAAAGTTGATCGAGGGTACTGACGTAATCGTCGATAACGCGGCTGCGTTGCTTGAGAAAGTAGTCGTGGTAGCGGAGTTGGCGGGCGATGTGCTGGGGATCTTGTTGATTGAGGAGCAGTTTAATCTGCTCCTGGCGACCGAGTCGGTAAGCGGCGGCGACTTCCTGCTCGACCCGCCGCTGCATACTTCGGCGGGATTCCTCCAGCTGCTTTTCTTCCTGCTTCAATTCCTGCAGCTTCTCGCCGCGGCTCTGCATGTCGGATTTGATTTTGTCGATGCGCTGCAGAAGTTCGGAAATATCCTTTTCATTGGCCTCCAGATCCTTGAGCAGCTGATCGCGCTCGCCTTTGACCTGATTCAGTTCCTGCTGCAGGGATTCAATGCGCTGCTTGATTTCTGCCAGCCGCGCCTGTTGCTCGTCATCCGCCGCCTGCGCCAAGCAGGCCGGGATCAGGGAGAGTGACAACAGTGCGGCGAGGACAAACCCGGAAAACTTTTTGCTGGAAAGCTTCATCTTGCTGGAAAGCTTCATCGTGTCAGCTATTTCTCGCTTTGCGGCTCTCCCCGGTTAAACCGGGGAAAGCGGATTAGTTGATTTTGACCAGTGGCTCGCCGTTCATTTCTGCCGGCTGCGGCAGTCCCATCAGCGCCAGCATGGTGGGGGCCACGTCTGCCAGGCTGCCACCGTCGCGCATGGAAACATTGCGCGCGCCTACGTAAACAAAGGGCACCGGCAGGGTCGAGTGCTGGGTGCTGACCTGGCCGGAGCCAGCGTCAAACATTTCCTCGACGTTGCCGTGATCGGCGGTGATCAGTACCTCACCACCGGCGGCCAGTGCCGCCTTGGTGACGCGATCCACGCACACGTCCAGTGCTTCCACCGCTTTGACCGCCGCTTCGAACACGCCGGTGTGGCCGACCATGTCGCCGTTGGCGTAGTTGCAGATGATCGCGTCGAACTTGCCGCTCTCGATGGCCTCCACCAGTTTGTCGGTGACCTCGGGTGCGCTCATCTCCGGCTGCAGATCGTAGGTGGCCACATCCGGGGATTTGATCAGAATGCGCTCCTCGCCATTGTAGGGCTCTTCGCGGCCGCCGCTGAAGAAGAAGGTCACATGGGCGTATTTTTCTGTCTCGGCAATGCGCAACTGAGTCTTGTGCTGGTTCTGCAGATACTCGCCGAAAGTATTGGCGAGGGCCTCTGGCGGAAAGGCGCAGGCGGCGTGGATGTCACCGGCGTATTCGGTGGTCATTACAAACTCCGCCAGTTTCGGGGTGGCGGCGCGCTCAAAGCCGTTGAAGTCCGCATCGGTAAAGGCGCGGGTCAGCTGGCGGGCGCGGTCCGGGCGGAAGTTCATAAAGATCAGTGCGTCGCCGTCTTGCACCGGTGCCGGTTCGCCGATCAGGGTCGGGGCCACGAATTCGTCGTTCTCGTCGCGGGCGTAGGCGGCTTCGAGGCCGGCCAGCGCGGAGTCGGCCTGGTGCTTGGCTTTACCCTGGGTGATCAGGTCGTACACCGGCTTTACGCGGTCCCAGCGGTTGTCGCGATCCATGGCGAAGTAGCGGCCGGCAAGAGTGGCGATACGCGCGGTGCCGAGGGCATCGCATACCTGGGTGAGGCGCGCCAGCGGGGTCTCCGCGCTGCGTGGCGGGGTGTCGCGGCCGTCGGTGAAGGCGTGGATGTAGATCGCTTTGGCACCGCGCTGGGCGGCCAGGGTAGCCATGGCGACAATGTGGTCATCGTGGCTGTGTACACCGCCGTCTGATGCCAGGCCCATGATGTGGACCGCACCGCCGTTGGCGATCGCCTTGTCCACGGCACTGGTATAGGCCGGGTTGGTGAAGAAGTCGCCGTCCTTGATGGCCTTGTTGATGCGGGTGAAGTTCTGGTAGACCACGCGGCCGGCGCCGAGTGTCATGTGGCCGACTTCGGAGTTGCCCATCTGGCCTTCCGGCAGACCTACCGCCATGCCGGAGGTGTGAATCAGGGTTTTCGGGCGGCTGGCCCAGATCTGGTCCCATACCGGGCTCTTGGCCGCGGCAATGGCGTTGTGCTCCGCGTGCTCACTGTGGCCGAAGCCGTCCAGAATCAGCAGTACCAGGGGACGTTTGGACGAAGTCTCGGATGCCATGGGATCGGATTTCCTGTATTGGGTTGGGTGGAAGATCGTTCGGCGCCATTGCCAGAAACCGGGATACACGGATGTGCTTTACCGCAGGTGGCGGATTTTAACCTGTTTGGCCGCCTGAAGCAGCCACGAAAGCAAGTACGAAGCCGTGTTGCTGGCGATTGTGGCGACAATCCCCTGACCCGGGGCCAGAGGCTCGCTATGGGCGGTGGCACAGATCAATTTGCCCCCAGGGTTAATCGGAAGTGGTTGCGGTCGTGTATACTCCGGCTCCTTTACGGGTCCTGCGCAATTCCTGCAATTCCGGGGCCCGAAGCGGTCTGACCGAATGGTCCGGGCCAGGTTGCAACTATATTTCAGAGAATTTGGGGGCGGAGTGGACTTTTTCGTCTTTGCCAGCGAGCAGTGGCCGCTGGTGTGCTTGTTGGTGGCGCTGATTTACGCGCTGGCGATTACCGAGCGAATCAAGGCGGGTAAACCCGCATCGGCCCATCAGGCCACTCTGCTGATCAACAGCGAGGGCGCCAAGGTGATCGACGTGCGCGACCGCGCGGAATATACCGCCGGGCACATTGTGGACGCGATCCATATTCCCCACGGCGAGATGGAAAACCGCATCGGTGAACTCGCACCCTATAAAGACAAGGTGCTGATTCTGGCGGACAAAATGGGCCAGCACGCGGGCCCGGTGGGGCGCCAGCTGAAAAAGGCCGGCTACACCGTGCGTCGCCTGGAGGGTGGCATGTCCGAGTGGAGCAACCAGAAATTGCCGCTGGTGAAAGGGTAACCAGCGAGGTTGGGGGTGAAGCTGACCTCCCGCCGGTAAAACCCCTATTATTGCGGGGTAAGTGCAGATAAATCGTTGATGGTACCGAGAGAGGTTCTGTAGTCGTGAAAGAAGTCGTTATCTACACCACCCGCTTCTGCCCCTTCTGCATTCGCGCCAAATATCTGCTGGACAACAAGAACGTCCCCTACACAGAAATTTCTGTGGATGGCGACCGCGCGCTGCGTGCTGAAATGACGGCAAAGGCCGGGCGCCATACCGTGCCACAGATCTGGATTGGTGGTCATCATGTTGGTGGCTGCGATGAGCTGATGGCCATCGAACGCAGTGGTGAACTGGACAGGCTTCTGGCCTGAATCCAGCGCAAGAAATTTTGCTTACACGCCTTGAAAGGGGTTTTCGAGGCCCCCATAAGTAAGACCCATACAGGGAGTCTTCTAACAGGGAAGGCAGTCAATAAACCTTTTTAGTGAACAGGCAGTAACATGGCTGAAGAACATAACGGCGCCGCAGTAAACGATACAGAAGCGCAGCAAGTACAATTCGCAATGCAGCGCATCTATCTGAAAGACCTGTCCTTCGAAACTCCGATGGGCGCAGAGGTTTTCAAGAAACAGTGGAAGCCCCAGGTCAACCAGGAACTGAACACCAAAACCGCCAAGATCGATGAAGATCTGTACGAAGTGGCGCTGACCCTGACTATCACCGTGAAGCTGGAAGAAGAGACCGCTTTCCTGGTGGAAGTACAGCAGGCCGGCCTGTTCGGCATCAAGGGTCTCGAAGGTCCGCAGCTCGCTCAGGCGCTGAACACTGCCTGCCCGAACATCCTGTTCCCCTACGCTCGTGAGGTTGTCGACAACGTGGTAACCAAGGGCTCCTTCCCTGCCCTGATGCTGCCGCCGATCAACTTCGACGCGCTGTTCGCCGCGGCCCTGAATCAGGCGCAGCAGCAGGCTGCCAGCGCGGCGGCGGAAGAAAAGTCCGACGCATAAGTTTCGGTACGTACAGAAAAAGCTCCTTCGGGAGCTTTTTTTGTATCTGAAGTAATGGTCTGGCACTAACCGGTCGATTAGCCTGCTCAACAGGCGCAGTGCCACCAAGAACCGGTCTACGGAGTTAATCGCCCATGAAGTGGGACCTTCCCCAACCCTATATCCACAACGTCTGTGTGGAGCCCGAACATGTCGATGGCCTGCACCATGCCAACAACGCCGAGTATGTGCGCTGGTGTGAGCAAGCTGCCTGGTCTCACAGCGTGGAGCTGGGGCTGGATGTCACCAATTACCAATCCATGGACCGGGGAATGGCAATCCGGCAGGCCGAGTACGACTATATACTGGCCGCGAGAGAGGGCGATCAACTGCTGATCGGCACCTGGCTGACGATGGTCGACGGCCGGTTGAATATGACCCGTAAGTTCCAGGTGTTTCGCGCCAGCGACGAAGCGCTGGTCCTGCGGGCCTCGTGGCAGATGGTATGTATCGAACTCTCCAGTGGCAGACCCAAGCGGATGCCAGAGACCTTTAAAGAGATCTATTGTCCCGCGGTGGTGGCGGAGCCTCTGTAACCAGGAAGGGTTCCCTGCGGTCAATGGCAAACAGGACACTCGCAGTTGGAGCGTACGCGCATGAGCGAAGAGCTGACCCTCACCCAGAACACCGGCGCCCTGCGGGGTAAAACCATATTCATTACCGGTGCCAGTCGCGGTATTGGCCGCGCGATAGCGCTGAAGTGCGCCGCCGACGGCGCGAATATCGCGATTGCCGCCAAATCCGCCGAGCCTCACCCCAAACTGCCCGGCACCATCTACACCGTTGCTGCGGAAGTCGAAGCCGCCGGCGGCCAAGCGCTGCCGATGCAGGTGGATGTGCGTGAGGAAGAGCAGGTGGCGGAAGCGCTGAAAAAGACCGCCGATACGTTCGGCGGTATCGATGCGGTGATCAACAATGCCGGCGCCATCAATCTCACCAACGTCGAGTCCACGCCGCCGAAGCGCTACGACCTGATGCTGGATGTCAACGCCCGCGCGGTGTATCTCACTGCGCACCTCGCCATTCCCTACCTGAAGCAGGCAGAGCGCGGGCATATCCTCAGCCTGTCGCCGCCACTTAACCTTGAGCCCCGCTGGCTGGGGCCCTTTGCACCCTATGCCCTGTCCAAGTTCGGTATGACGATCCTGAGCCTGGGGCTGGCGGAAGAGTTGCGCGAGACCAATATCAGCGTCGCCACCCTGTGGCCGCGCACCCTGGTGGCGACGGCGGCGATCGAGTTTGCCGTGGGCAGTCGCGAAATGTTCGAACAGAGCCGCAAACCCATGGTGATGGCGGATGCCGCCTATGAAGTGCTGATCACGCGCAATCAGGGATTGAACGGCGCCCAGCTGATCGACGAGACCCTGTTGCACGAACGGGGGGTGGAAGATTTCACCCAATATGCGCACAATCCCGCCAAGGCCGGCGAACTGGCGGTGGATCTGTTCCTCGATCCCTGACCGCAGCCGACGCGTGAGAGAGGTATGGGGGGAGAGCGTGGACAAGACAGATCTGGACGAATTCCGCGGCGCCATGGGTGCGCTTGGCGACGTAAAGCCGCTGGCGCCCAAGCAACGCGAGAGTGCGCTAAAGAAGGACACTACCGATCCCCTTAACCAGCGCGCCCGCCGGGAGGCGGCCACCGCCCAGACCTACCGCGAACTGAACCCCCTGGGAGGCGAGTTCGTCGAGCCCGTCGACCCCAACGATCCCATTGAATTCAAGCGCGACGGTGTCCAGAACGGCGTCTACCGCAATTTGCGCCTGGGAAAATACTCCGTCGAAGCGCGCCTCGATCTGCACCATCACACCGTCGATATGGCGCGCAGTGCGCTCTATCAGTTTGTGCGCGACTGTATCGAAGCGGATGTGCGCTGCGCACTGGTGACCCACGGCAAGGGCGAGGGGCGCAAGACGCCGGCGATGCTGAAAAGCTGCGTCAACGCCTGGCTGCCACAGCTCGCAGAAGTGCTCGCATTCCACAGCGCGCAGAAACAGCACGGCGGTCTCGGTGCCACTTATGTGTTGTTGCGCAAGAGCGAGGGCAAGCGGCAACAGAACCTGGAGCAGCACCAGCGGCGCTCGAAGCCGTAAATTGGTTCTTCTGGAAACAGGAAAAATTCTTGTTTCGTAATCTGTTTGTCACTTCTGACAATTAATCTATTCCCACAACGAAATTTTGCTTGTCCGGTTGTTACATCGCGCAACTGAACTTGTTTTCGTTGTTCTTCTCTCTTTGCATCGCACCAAATTGATTGGTGATTTTTATGCTTCCGAGTTTGGAGGCTCCTCCGCTTGGAGGGCAGGTATCAACATTCGCTGTGCGAATGGCGATCCTTCTTGAATGATTCTTCGAGCGGCCCCTGAGGCCGCTTTTTTTATCGCGGAGAATTCGAGATCCGGTTCAGTGAGCGCGTGCTTCGACGGTCTGGGTGAATTCCAGGCGTGTGCCATCGCTGCCCTGCAAAACCAGGGTCTCGCCTTCGGTGAAGGCATGGGTTACCCGTGGCAGCGCCAACAGGAAATCCTGCTCCAGTTCACTGCCATCACGGCGGCCCGCCATGCGGGATATCTTTGGCTGCTTCAGCCATTTGACACTGCCAGTGTCGGTCAGCTTGAATTTGCCCAGGTAGGGGTTGGCGCCGGTGCTGCCGCGGATAAAGCCCAGCTTGTCGCAGGTGAAGTAGGGGCGATCACGCCACATCTTCTGCCAGAACATGCGGGATTTGTGCTCGCGGCCGTCGACCGACAGGCTTTCCAGTAACCATTGCTGCTCGCAAATCCCGGGGTTGTCGGTTTTGGCCATATTCGAAGGCTCGGTGGCAGTACTGCCACAGCCGCTCAGCAACAACCCCAGGAGCAGACCCAGGAATATCGGCGCCTTGAATCCGGTGGCGCTGCAGAGGGGACGAAACTGGGCGAAAAATGGTCGCGGGAGCAGGTGAAGCATGGGATTGATCCGGTGGCCGTTTACGCCATTTAACACGAATTACCCGCCGGCGTCTGCGACTTGGACGGATTCTTGGGGTGTTATGACGGGGGAGACGGGGGCCGAACTCAGAGGCCGGCCTTGATGTACTCGATATAGATGTCCCCGGATATGTCCCGCAGAATCAGGTGCGCGCCACCACTTTTCACAAATGCCTGGCGGGTACCGGCGAGGGCGCGCAGGTAACGGTTTTCCTGATCCATCAATTGCGGCGGCCCAGCCATTTTGGTGGAGGCAAAGCTGTCCGCATTCCACAGCAATTGACCGTTGGCGGTGATCTGCAGGGTGCCGCGATAGGTATTGATACCACTTTTGCCCATGGCCTCGCCGTCACTGTTGCACAGGAAAGTGAACTCCTTGAGCTGTTCAACGGGCACCGCCTGACCGTCGATACGCAGCAGGCGCAGCTGCCACTTGTCGCCGCACACGCTACTGATCGACCCGGGGGTTTGGGTGGGACCTGTATCCTTGCTGTCCATGTTCATACAACCCGCGACGGCGATGATCAGTCCCGTGAACCACAGCAGAATCAGCTTACTCATTGCTTTGCGCTCCACGCTAGCAGATAGGTAAAGCTTAGCCAGTGAAGTGCGACCCGAGTGGATCGGGGTGACAAACTGCCGCGGAAACCGTCACAGAAGGCGGAGTACTCCGGTGCCGGCTAAGAATCCTGGCGCACACAGCGCACCACCGTTTTCGAGTCGAGTTCCTGCTCGAAGCAGCGAAAGCGGGTGCCGTTGACGTTGAGTGAGCGGGGCGCCTCGCGGCGGCTGCTTCTGGGGCGGCGGTCTGATGAGCGCACAGAATACTGTGCGGAATCCAGATGGGGGGGGACGGCGCTACTGAAGGCGCGGGTTGCGTGACTATCCCTGGACTCGGTTGACGTGCAACCGGCAACATTTCCTGTCGCAATCGCCGCAGCCAGCAGAATAAAACTCAATTTCTGCACGCGGATACCTCGATGGCTGGTATGAGACACGGCGTCACTGCCGCCCTCTTATTTCAGGTTAGAAGACGCTTCCGCCAAAGTGTAAAAATATGCGCCAATTTGTTTAAGTCCGCGCCGGGAAGAAATTTACCGCGACACCGTGGCTGTCCGGTGGCGGGGATTGTTGCTGGAAATTGTTACTGGAAATTGTTGCTGGAAATAGCAATAAAAAGGGGCCCGATGGGCCCCATTAAGCAAGGTGCGATGTCATTTCCGGTAGGCGCTACGCATTCGCCTTATTCGCCTTAGAAGTTGTAGCTACCGGTGAGAGCAACGGTGCGCGGTGCGCTGTAGTAGCCGGTGATCCAGTTGCCTGAGGCATAACCGGCATTGCGGTAAATTTCGTCGTTGAGGTTTTTGCCCTGCAGGGAAACCTGCCAGTTACCAGTGCCGCTGAAGTAAGTCGCACCGGCATCCACCAGGGTGACGGAGCCTACGTCCAGGGCGGTCGGTGCTGCGTAAATCTGAATACCGCTGCGGTAGGACACGGAACTGTTCATCACCAGTTCGCCACCGGCAAAATCCATGGCGTAGCTCAGCTGTGCCAATGCGGTTTTCTGCGGGCTGTACTGGAAGTTTTTCCAGACATCCGCCACGTCCACCGTGAGAATGTTTCCGGTTTCTTCTCCTTCAGCATCCAGCTCCGGTACTTTGGTCAACACCTCGAGGTAGTCCGCGTCGGTGTATCCGAGTACCACATTGGCGGTCAGGGCATCGGTGATACTGGCGAGCATTTCCAGTTCCAGGCCGCGGATTTCAGACTGGCCGGCATTGACCACCGCACTGGAGAAACCACCAGAGTCTTCGTCGAAGTTCTGCACGGTTACCTGCATGTCTTCGTAATCGGTATGGAAGGCCGCTGCATTCAGGCGAATGCGATTGTCCAGGAGTTGGGTCTTGATACCGATTTCAAAAGTTTCCGCGGTTTCCGGGTCGTAGCCCTCGGACGTGTTGGGGGTAACCGAAGCGTCTCCGCGCATATCGAAGCCGCCACTCTTGAAGCCGGAGCTGAAGCTGCCGTACATCATGGTGTCTTCGTTGAACTGGTAGTTCACGCCGGCCTTGGGTGAGAACTGGCTCCAGTCCTTGCTGTTGCTGTAATCGGTCAGCGGATCGCCGAAGGTATCCGGAAGCGCCGGAGTACCGTCGTAATGATCGGCAAACATCGGTGAGTAGACACCGGCGTAATTTGCCTTGAATACCCGTGCGGATTTTTCATCGCTGGTGTAGCGGCCGCCGAGGATCATGTTGAGTTTGTCGGTGAGGGCATATTCGTAGTTGGCGTACACGGCCAGACTTTCGGTATCCACGCTGCCGCTAACGTTCTGGGTCAGGCCGACCGGTACAGTGCCGGCGGGCCAGCCAAATACGGCGTTGAAATCAACCGTGCCAAGGACCGCGTCAAAGCCGCCCTCCGCGGTGCCTTCGTAATAGTAAATACCAGAGACCAGATTGAATTTGTCTCCGCTCCAGTTGAGCTGGAATTCCTGGGTGAACTGGTCGTCCTTGTAGTAGGCGGGAACATCGAAGTCCGTGCGGTTGATCGAGTCGAAGTCGATGTTGGTAACGGTGTCACCGGTACGCGAAGCGGTAATCGACTTCAGGGTAATGGCGTCTGAAACCTGCCACTCTACCGTTGCGGAGGCGCCACCGGTCTCTACCGAGTTGTCCGGGGACATGTTGGAGCGGTGGTCGTAGACATTGTCGAGCGGCTTTTCCGGGCCGGTCGGTGCATCGAACATCAGGTGACCAAAGCGCGCATTGGAATCATCAATGGTGCTGTCCGCCGCGAGGCGGATAAACCAGTCCTCGTTCGGGGTGATTTCCATGGATACGCGGGCGCTGGCAATTTTCTTGTTGTAGTTTTCGGCACCGGTGAGGATGTTCTCACCGAAGCCGTCACGGTGGTAAGTGGCCACAGCACCACCCAAGGCGACCTTGCTGCCGAGGCCAACCTGTCCACTCAGGATCAGATCGCGCTGGTTATAGGAGCCGACGCCACCGCGAATCTTGAACTCGTTTTCACCGGTCATTTTTTTGGTGACATATTTCACCGCGCCGCCGATGGTGTTCTTGCCGTACAGGGTGCCCTGGGGGCCGCGCAGTACTTCGATACGCTCCACATCAAACACATCCATCACCGCACCCTGGGGGCGGGCCACGTAGATGTCGTCCACATAGATACCCACACCCGGCTCGAAGCCCCACAGGGGATCCTGCTGACCGATACCGCGGATATAGGCGGTCAGGGTTGAGTTGGTACCGCGGCTCACCTGCAGGGTGGTATTGGGGGTGAGCTTTTGAATGTCGGTCAGGTCGGCAACGCCGTTTTCGATCAGCGCGTCTTCGCCGAATGCGGTTACCGCAACCGGGACTTCCTGCAGCGACTGTTCGCGCTTCTGCGCGGTTACCGTGACTTCTTCCAGGGCTTTGTCAGCGTAAGAAAAGCTGGCACCGCAGGCGAGCATGATGCCTACGGCGAGGGGATTGAACGTTATTGTTTTGCGCATGGCTCTCTCCGATCACCAGTTTATGGTTATTTTTAGTTTCGGATCTGCACTCTAGCCGTTGTCTCGGTCCCTGCCTGCTAGACCAAGGTATGACGAGCGTGGCGCACGGCGGGCAGGACAAAAAACAGGCTATCGGGTAATCTTTCTATATAAACAGAATAATGAAAGAGGCGCCAATTGTTCAGCCTTTCCCTACTGGCCGCCGTGGGCCTGAGCTACCTGCTGTTGCTGTTTGCCATCGCCTTCTGGGGTGACCGGCTGCCGGTGACGCGTATTCGTCCGGTCAAGCCCCTGTTACTGGCACTCGCCGGTACCTACACCAGTGCCTGGATGTTTTTTGGCACCTCCGCGCAGGCTGTGGAGGAGGGCTGGCTGTTGCCGCCGACGTTTGTCGGCGCCAGCCTGATGCTCATTTTCGGCGCGCCGCTGCTGATGCGTTTTGTGCGACTGTCCAAACAGCAGGGTTCCACCTCCATTGCCGACTTTATCAGCGCCCAGTTCGGTGGCTCCCCGTGGCTGGCGGCGGCGGTGGCGCTGCTGGCGGTGGTGGCGATCGTGCCCTACCTGTCGCTGCAGCTGCGCGCGGTGGCCGACAGCTTTCTGCTGTTGACCGAGAGCGGCGAGCGCGGTGAGATCAGTGCGTCGGTGGTGACCGCGGTGGTAAGTGTGACCCTCGGCCTGTTTGCACTGCTGTTTGGCACCCGCCATATCGACAGCAGTGTGCACAGGAACGGCATGCTGCTGGCGGTAGCCTTCGAGGCGCTGGTAAAAATCGGCGCGTTGGTGGCAGTCGCCTGGTTCGTGCTGTCGAGCGCATTTGACGGCGCCGCGGATCTCACCCGCAGTGCCCTGGCCAGTGAGAAGGTGGCGGCTATCGCAGCGTCCCGTCCGGGAGATACCGGCTTTTTCGCGGTGGTGATACTGGGGATGGCGGCGATTTTCTGCCTGCCGCGACAGTTCCATATCCTGATGATCGAGAGCGACGACGAGCGCGATATCGGGCCAGTGCGCAAACTGATTCCGGTATATCTCGGTATTCTGTCCGTCGCGATTCTGGTGGTGGGCTACGGCGGTCTGCTGTGGCTGCCGGAAGGCTATGCCAACCCCGAGCGCTTTGTACTGGGGCTGCCGCTGGAAAGCGGCAAGTCGTGGCTGGCGCTGCTGGCTTTTATTGGCGGCCTCTCCGCCGGGTCCAGCATGGTGATCATCGCGACTATCGCCCTGTCCACCATGATTGCCAACACCATGGTGGTTCCCTGGTGGCTGCGGCGCCTGCAACAGCGTCCGCTGGACCAGGTGCTGGGCAGCGATCTGCGGCGGGTGCGCCGTGCCATTATTGGCCTGTTGATGCTGGCCGCGTTCAGCTTTAACGAGATGATTGGTTCCGGGGTAAGCCTCGGCACTTTCGGACTGCTGTCACTGGCGCTGGTGGCACAACTGGCACCGGCGATGGTCGCGGCGGTGACCTGGCCCGCGCGCTGGCCACGACTGCGCGCGCTGGGGGTGATTACCGGGCTGGGCCTGGGGGCGCTGGTGTGGGCGCTGTCTGCACTGCCCGCCGCGCTCGGCTACCGCTGTCTGATCGGCGACTTTTTAGGGCTCGACTGGAGCCCGCTCACCATCAGCTGCCTGTTTGGCCTCGGGCTCAACAGCGCTGCGCTTGTGGCCGTTTCCCTGCTGCAGGGGCGCTGGCTGCCGGGAACCAGTGTGGCCGCTGCGGCGCCTGTGGATAAAGTGCGCCTGCGTCAGTTGCTGGCGCGGTTTGTGGGTGAAGATGCGGCAGACCGCGCCCTGGCGCCGCTGCTCAAACGCGCGCAGGGACAGGAGACGGCTGCAGGCGAAGGGGTGCAGGGCCACGCCGGGACCGCCCATGGCTATCGCGATGCGGTGGAAAAAATCCTCGCCGGCATTGTCGGCAGCACCAGCGCCCAGCGCCTGGTGCGCCAGCTCAGCGAGCCGGACACCAGCGCGCAACAGCTCGATCAGGCCTCGGACATCTACCAGTTTGGCCGCGGCCTGTTGCAGAGCAGCATCGACAATATCGACCAGGGCATTTCCGTGGTGGATGCCAACCTCAACCTGGTAGCCTGGAACCGCCGCTATCTGGAACTGTTCCACTACCCTCAGGAGATGATCTATGTGGGGCGGCCGGTGGCCGAGCTGGTGCACTACAACGCCAGCCGCGGTGAGTGTGGCCCGGGGGACGTGGAGGAGCTGGTGCAGAAGCGGGTGGAGCATCTGCGCAACGCTACCGCCTACCGGGTACAGCGTCATCGCACCGACGGCACGGTACTGGAAATTCGCGGCAACCCGTTGCCGGGAGGTGGCTTTGTCACCACTTACACCGATGTATCCGACTATCAGCGGGCGCTGGCGGAGCTGACTGAAATCCGCAACTCCCTGGAAACCAAGGTGGCGCAACGCACCGCGGAGCTGGAAAGTGTTAACGAAGAGCTGCAGGGGCTGAACCGGGAGCTTTACGCCGCCAGTGCCGGCAAGACCCGCTTCCTCGCTGCCGCCAGTCACGACCTGGTACAGCCGCTCAACGCCAGCCGACTGTTTATCGATGCTCTTGCGGCGCACCCTCTGGAGGAGGCCAGCCGGCAACTGCTGACCCGTGCCGACCGCGCGCTCTCATCGGCGGAGCAGCTGATTACCGATATGTTGCAGATCGCGCGCATGGATGCCGGTGACATCAAGCCCAGTTTCGCGCCGGTTTCCCTCGACAGCATTCTCGACGATGCCGTATCCCAGGCCCGTCCCGCGGCCAGCGCGCGGGGCATCCGCCTGCGCTGCCGGCACAGCCATTTGTGGGTGCAAAGCGATGAAAAAATGTTGCGTCGTGTGGTGCAGAACCTGCTGGATAACGCGGTCAAATACACCGCCCGCGGCGGCGTGCTGATCGGCGCCCGCCCCAGTACTGGCGGTGTTTCGCTGGAAGTCTGGGACACTGGTGAGGGCATCGCGGCGGATCAGCAACAGGCTATTTTCCGCGAATTCTGCCGGTTGACCCCAAAACATTCCGCGGGTGAGCGGCAGCACGGTTACGGACTCGGCCTTGCCACCGTAGAGCGCTTGTGCCGTCTGCTCAACGCGCCGATCAGCCTGGCATCGGAACCGGGTCGCGGCAGTGTGTTCAAAATCCGCCTGCCGCGCGCCGCTGCCAGGGGCGCGTCCCCGCGCCCGGCCGGCCTGCTTGCAGGAAGCGGTAGCCGACTGAATTTGCGGATTCTGTGTGTGGACAATGAGCCCTCGATTCTGGAAGCGATGACCGCCCTACTCGGCGGCTGGGGTTGCTCGGTGCACTGCGCACAGAACCGCGCGCAAGCGCTATTGGCACCCCAACCCGATCTGTTGCTGATGGACTATCACCTCGACGACGGCGACAACGGCCTTGATCTGGCGGCGAAGCTATTGGCGAACTGGGATCGCAATGTGCCCTGCGTGATCATCTCCGCGGAAAATACCAACGCGGTGAAGGCGCGCGCGCACAGCGCCGGCTGGCAGTTCTTGCAGAAACCCCTGCGTCCGGCGGCCTTGCGTGCGCTGCTGCAACAGCGGCAGAAGGTTACGCCGATTGCGACCAAGGTCGTATAGCGATGGGGGTGCTCGGCACGCACCCTGTATTCGTAGAGGTTCGCCTGCAGGCAGGCTCCTACGGGGCTCGTTGTAGGAGCCTGCCTGCAGGCGAACCGAAAATAAGGTGTTTGAGAGAAAAAAGGTTTTATAACAATGAAAAAATACCTGTTGGAAATACTGATGTTCAGCGCCTACGCGTTGTTCGCTGCCAGCTGGGTGTCTGGTGCCATCCTGACTCCCACGATCCAGTCCTCGTTCGGAGAGGAAGGTTTCGCCAGCGCCACCTGGGGCAGCAACGTCATCACCCTTGCCAAGATCGTCGGCAACCTGGCCGCTGCGGCATTACTGATGCGCCTCGGTACCAAACGGGCCTTTACCCTGGCGATGGTGTTGATCGCCGCCGGTGGCCTGGGGGCGCTGGCGGGCAGCTACGGCGGTTGGCTGGCATCGCGCCTGGCGCTGGGCCTCGGCGGCGCACTCGCCATCGTGTATTTCGCGCCGGTGGTAATGCACTACTTTTCCGCCGAAGAGCGGCCCCTGATCAACGGCATCAATGCCGCCGCGTTCAATACCGGCAACCTGCTCGCCCTGCTTTCCACGACGCTACTCACTGCATGGCTGGGCAGCTGGCAATCGGTGGTTGCGCTTTACGGTGTGATGGTGGTGGCGCTGGGTATTCTGTGGTGGCTGAGCGCAGAAGACTTCCCGCTTTCCGGCAGCAGCGACAAACCTGCAGAGAACTACGGTCTCAGGCAGGGGGTAGGTGAGGGGTTCAACTGGTGGCTACCACTGGCGTATTGCGGGGTACTGTTCTGCTACATCGCGGTATTTGCGCTATTTCCGCTCATCGACGGTTTTGCGGTGGCCAGCAGTCATCTATCCGCGGTTATGATCGCCGCGGGTATGGTGGGTACCGTTGCCGGCATTATTGTCACCAAACGCTATCCTTTGCGCCTGCCGGTGTTGCGCTATGCGGGCCTGGCGCTGGTGGGCTTTGCCGCGCTGATGGTTACCAGCCGCGAGCCAATCATCGCCTACGGTGCCGCGGCACTGGCCGGCTTCTGTATGTTTTTACCAATGACCGCGCTGGTGACTCTGCCGCAGGAATTACCCGGCATGACGCCGGCAAAAATTACCGTCACTTTCGCCATGTTCTGGTCGATTTCCTACGGTGTGGAAACGGTACTGATGTATGGCGCTGGCGTACTGGCAGATGTTACCGGTGAGCCTGCAACCGCCGCCTATTTTGCCGTGGCCTGTTCTGCTTCCCTGTTTGTGTTTTCATTCCTGCTGCCGGAGAGCGGCAAGAAACCAGTAACGGGAAATCTGGAGGTCGACAATGCGGCAGCTTGATCCAAAACTCGAAGAATGGCTGGCGGCAGTAAACGCGCAGATTGCGCAATTGAAGGCCGACGGTTTTGAGCCCACTCCGGTCAATGCCCGCGAGAGCCTCGCCAACCTGACACGCGCCTTTGTCGATCCCGGCCCACAAAAAATGGTGGTGACAGATACGCTGGTACGCGGTGGTGAATATTCTGTGCCGGTTCGAATTTACCAGCCGCAGGATTACATCAAGAGTACGGCAGAAGGTGCGGCAATTATTTACTGTCACGGCGGCGGCCATATGGCCGGTAGCGTGACGGTTTACGATCCTATTTGCCGCCGTGTCGCGGAGGCGTGCAAACGCCCGGTGATTTCCGTGGAATATCGCCTGGCTCCGGAAAATCCTTATCCCGCAGCGCTGAATGACCTGATCAGTGTGGTGCGAAATCTTGGGGCCACACTCGACCGCAAGGGTATTCCCCACAATGGTCGCTGGATCCTGATGGGCGATTCCGGCGGTGGCGCACTCTGCGCTTCTGCCAGTCGTCTGTTGCAGCACCAGCCACACACGATCGACGCCCAGGTGCTGATTTATCCGAGCCTGGATTACACCATGCAGTTGCCGTCTATCGAGGAAAATGGGCGAGGCTATCTGTTGGAGAAGGAAAAAATCCTGTGGTATTTCGAGAATTATTTTCAGGGCGCGGAAAATCCCTGGTTGACCTCACCTTTACACGGTGAATTCACCGAAAACATGCCGGCCACTTTGGTGGTCACTGCAGAATTTTGTGCGCTACGGGATGAGGGTGTGGAGTACGTACACAAGGTGCGCGAAGGCGGCGCCAATGCGGAACAACTGCATTTTGACGATATGATTCATGCGTTTTTGAATATTGAGAGTCTTGTGCCTGATGCGTGTGGTCGGGTGTATCGGCACGTTGCTGAGTATTTGCAGGGCGTCTAGCTTTGTGGGGTTGGTCCGGAGCTCTGTTTCCTCTCAGTGGCGGCAGAGTTCCGGGTGCGGTTTTTCAGGACCGCTGTGGACCCATCCCCGGTGCTTTGCCGCCACCGAGTTCAAATCAAAGGTGGATGTGCTACGAAGTCCGAAACCAAAATCAGAGCTGAATCAGCGCCTGAGCCTCGCGAATCAACTGCTTTCGATCCCGTAACTCAAGCTTGCGCAAAATCGCAGTAACGTGGCTCTTGACCGTGGGTTCGGTGATATCCAGGTCGTACGCAATCTGCTTGTTCAGCATCCCCTGCGCAATCATCTGAAAAATTTTCAGTTGCTGGGGAGTCAGGTGATTCAGCTTCTCTGCCAGGTCAGATTCGCTCTCCGCCTGCAGCGCTTCCTCGCTAAACCACTGGTCACCTGCAAGCACACACTCGATACACTGCAGAATTTCATCCGGTCGCGCCGTCTTGGAAAGAAAACCGCTGGCCCCCAGCCCCGCCGCCTGCTGAATTACCGAGTGCTTGTCGCTGCCGGAAACTACCACCACCGGCACTGCCGGGAAATCGTTGCGAATCCGTGCCAGGCCACTGAAACCTTCGCTGCCCGGCATATTCAGATCCAGCAGCAAAAGATCGATTTCAGCCTGCGCCAGGCAATGTAAGGTCGAATCAAGGTCCTCGCTCTGCAGCAAGTCGGAATTGGGGAAATGGCTGGACAGTGTTGTCGCCAGCGCATCGCGGTAAAGTGGATGATCGTCGGCAATCAGCAACTGGTAATTCACGCTAGCACCCTGAAGGATAAAGGAAACGGGTGCTAGGGATACTACTGCGCGCTCCATCCACCGTCTACCGGCAGGGCCGCACCGGTAATGGTGCCGGCAAAATTACCACAGAGATACAGCGCAAGCTCGGCAATCGCCTCTGGGTTGGTGGTTTTTGCCAGGGGTTGCTTGGCGCCTACCAACAGGGCGCGGGCAGCGTCCAGATCGACCTGTTGTTCGCGAGCAATTTTTTCAATTTGCGGCTGGATCAGTGGTGTTTCCACCCAGCCAGGGCAGATCGCATTTGCGGTAATTCCCGCGTCCGCATTCTCCAGCGCCACGACTTTGGTCAAGCCTATCAATCCATGTTTCGCCGCACAGTATGCCGCCTTGTGTTCAGATGCCACCAGGCCGTGCACCGAGGCAATATTGATGATGCGTCCCCAACTGGCGGCGCGCATCGCCGGCAGCAGGTCGCGGCTGAGGAAAAAAGCTGAACTGAGGTTGATGGCCAGAATCTGTTGCCACTTGTCTGCGGGAAATTCGTGGGCGGGCGCGGTGAACTGGATACCGGCATTATTGATCAGCACCGATGGGTTGCCGATGGCCTCGCGGGTTTCTTCCACCAATTGTGCACAGCCAGCTTCACTGGCAATGTCTGCCGAACTGAAACCAGCGCCCCCCGAATAACCGGAAAATTCGTCGAGCAGCATGCTCGCTGTTTCTGCGTCCGCCAACCCGTGCAGCATGACGTGGTGACCGGCGCGGCCGAAGCAGTGGGCGATGGCCAGGCCTATCCCGCTGGTGGAGCCGGTAACGAGTACGGCGTGTGGTTGGTTCTGCTGCACGGCAAACTCCCGCAGATATTGGATGCTTATTGTTTCGGGAAATCCTAGCAGCGATAGATGTGACCGGTCTGTATGACCAAGGTATGAAATGCAGAAAGCCGCCCGCAGGCGGCTTCCATTCTTTCATTCTGTGTCGGTTCTGCATGCCGTGGTTAACGGCGATGATGTCCACCGTGGCTCGGGCGGTGCGATGGGCGATGTGAAGGCCGGTGTGAAGGCCGATGCGAGCCGTGGTAGCCGTGGCTCGGACGGTTGTGATGATATCCGTGACGGGGATAGTCGTGACGGCGGTAATAGTGACGGCCGTAATAGCGATAATTCCTGGGATAGTACCCGTGGCGGTAATACCTTGGGGATGAGTAGTAGAAGGACACATTCCCGGATGGGTAGCTATAGGGGTAGCTGTATGGATAGCTGGAATAGCCCACACTGCTGGAGCCGTAATACCCATCGGATACACAGGCACCCAATGTCAGGGTGCCGAAGACGGTGACGGCCAACAGGCCTTTCTTGATGATTCTCTGCATAACGAGACCTCCGCTGAGCTCTGACTGAGAGCTGGATTCCTGCTGCCTCCCGCGAGGCAACTCAGGACTGATAATTTGAGGGGATTTGATCGGTGCGGGTTAGCGCGGCTGTTGTATGTGCGAGGTTCCCGGCATGGGACCACCGCGATACTGTCCACCCTGCCAGTAGTAATTTGGGTGGCGGATGTTGTGGCAGCGGCCATTCTGGTGGCAGTGGTAGTAGCGGCCCTGCACGCTGTAGTAGCCAGGACGTTTATTCGGATCGACAGCCGTTGTGGTGCCTGTCATGTCTTCCATACTGGTACAGCCGGAAAGCGCCAGCAGCGATGCTGCCCCCAGCACACCGGCCAGTCCTGTGAATGAGCGCTTCATGAAAACCTCCACGCCTGAGGCGGGTGAGAGTGTTTATCTATCGATTTGATTGCCAGCCCGGGGAAGGCCACAACAAATCGAAACCCAAGTGGAGGCTATTTAAGGGTCGCGGAGGTTGGATCACGAAGATTTGAGGTGAATATCAACAACCAAAAGGAAATTAAAAGAGGCGGGGATATAAAGTATTGGTGAAATTCTGGTGGCGGTGCCGCTACCGGGTGCGCTCATGTGAGACTCGCCGTGAACCCATCCCTGGGGGCTCTGCACCGCCATCCATGGCGGTGAAGGTCTCACATGAGCGCACCCGGTATCGTCACCTTCGCGAGTCGCCTTTCAGTAAAAAACGGCTATTGGAGCTTGGTCGAGTATTGTTTCAAGCCGACACCAGCTGTTGCAGCTGGTTATCCAGCAGTTGCTGAAGTTTCGGATTCAACCCGGTCACTTCGGCACCCCAGCTGGTGGTGTGGCACTGGATCCGGTTCTCCAGAGATTCATCGTCCTGCAGTTGCGGGTGCAGGGTGAGACCGCGGGACTGGCTCAGTAGCTGTTCACCGCTGAAATCGAATTTGTCCGGCCGGGTGGGCAATACCGCCAGTGCCAACTGCAGGCCGGTGGCGCGGCTGGACTGCTGCAGTCCGCGCAGTAACAAGCCCGCGCAAACCGCGCGGAATGCGGCATCCTCACCGGCAAAACCCAGCCCCACCGCAGGGCCCGCGCTGGGCAGGGGGCGGGCGTCGTAAATACGGGTGAGCAGTTGCATGCGCTTGTCCAGCTCCGTCTGCAGGTTTTCCAGTGCGCTGCGTGACAACTGATTGCCCAGCTGTGCCCAGTTCAGTGGGCGCAGGTAGAGGCCGGCGGTTACTTCCGGTGGCGGCTTGGGCTGGGCCTTGGGGACGATCAGCGGCGTGCGCTTTTGGGGTTGGCTGGACGGTAACTGAAATGCCGTCAGGGCGCAGGCGGCACTGAACGGCAAGGCGAAGATCAGACACAGCAGCAGGCTGGCCCAGGGGTAGCCGACCACCGCCCCGGGCTGGATATTCAGTGCCACGCTGCCGGCCAGGCTGTCGTGCAGCACGACTGGCTCGGTGATCATCTCTCCCCGCTCGCGCTCCCCCGCCTGGGCCAGGGGGCTCGAATCCACGTCCTGAATGGTAACCCCGTACACCGCGGGCAGCGCCAGTGTCTGCTGGGCCAGCATCTGCAGGCTGATGCGGTCGCCGGCCACGATCTGTTCCAGGCTCTGGCTCGCCAGCAGTTTGGCCGCCGCCTGCGCACTGGCCCTGTCGCGGAGCTGCGCGGCTTGTTTCTGCTGGCCATAGGCGTGCCCGAGGGTGGCGAGGCAGAAGCCCGCGAGGCTCACCCAGATGGTGGCGGCGAGCAGCTGTCGCTGTTGTGTGTGACTCAGGCTGCGCAGCCACTGGGGCAGGTTGCTGAGCAGATCGGACAGGCTGGTGAAGAGTTTTTTCATCTTGTTATTGGTGCTGGTGTTGATGCGTGTGCAGAACAGGCTCTGATTTTATCCCACTTCTTCAGGGAAAAAAGGCGCCGGGCTATAATGCGCGGCCTATGTCCGGGCCCCCGCGGTCTGCCAATCGAAAACCCAGCAAGAGTCAGTCATGGACGCCAACGCTCAATTCCCCGATTTTGCCCCCCTGGCCACCCTGTGTCAGCAGAGTTTTTCCCTGCCGGTCGCGGAGGCTGTGCCGGCTGCGGTTACCGCGCCCTGGTGCCTCACCTTGCTGGCGGTGGAAGTTGAAGCGGCGCAGCTGCACAAGCTCGCAGAGTTTTTACGCGAGTGCCACTGGCAGCCGACTGCTGTGGATATTCTCGCCGCCCGTCCCGGGTGCAATGTGGTGCGCCTGCAGCTGGATGGGGACATCGCTTTCAACGCGGCGCGACTGGCGCTGCTGGAGCTTGGGCTGGAGTTGGGGCTGGAGCTGGTGTTGCAGCAAGGTCATACCCAGCGCGCGCCGAAACTTGCCTGCTTCGATATGGACTCCACCCTGATTCAGGCAGAAGTCATCGATGAACTGGCGAAGATCGCCGGGGTTGGCGACCAGGTTGCGGAAATCACCCTGTCCGCCATGCGCGGTGAGCTGGATTTCCAGCAGAGTTTCCGCAAGCGGATGCGCCTGCTGAAAGGGTTTACCGAAGCCAGCCTGGCGGAAATAGCCCCGCGAATTCCCATTATGCCGGGTGCCCAGCGCCTGCTCCTGGCGCTGCGCGCCCTGGGCTGTAAAACCGCGATTCTTTCCGGTGGCTTTACCTACTTTGCCCACTACCTGCAGGACAATCACCTGGCGGTAGACTTCGTGCATGCGAACCAGCTGGAGTTCGATGGCGGTGCCCTGACCGGTGGGGTGATTGATCCGATTGTGGACGGTGCGCGCAAGGCGCTGTTGTTGCAGGAGATCGCATCGGATCTGGGACTATCGCTGGACCAGGTAATTGCTGTGGGCGACGGCGCTAACGATTTGCCGATGCTGTCACTGGGTGCACTGGGCATCGCGTTTCACGCCAAGCCCAAGGTCCGCGCAGAAGCGCCGCAGGCGATTGATGGCTTTGGTCTGGATGCGGCACTGTATCTGTTTGGTCTGAGCGACGGTCAGATCAGTGCACTGCTGGAGGCGTCTGCTCAGTAGGGGTGGATGAGGCTGACAATGGGGGGCAGGTCAGCGGTCACGCTGGCGAACGGCATCGGTGGCTTGCTGCGCTCGCGCTGGCCGTCCCGATAACAGACCTGCTTGCTACAGGCGACCATGGTCAGCAGCAGTGAAATCAGTGCAATGACGGCGAGAAGTCGCTTACCCGTGAACATGGTGGGTTCCCTGTTTGCGATGTTCTGGTCTTCCAGTGTGATGCCAATTAGACGACGTCAAACCTGAAATGGTTGCGGTGGCTGTTGGCAAAGAGTGCACGAGATTAAGAGAAAAGCGCCGGCTACGATAGTCCGGCGCGAACATTAGTGCCAATCAATCCTGTTTTTGCGCCGGGTGAGCGGCATCCAGCGCATCTACCTCCCGCGCCACCTGCCCCGGCGACCCGGTGCGTCTCGCCAACACGTCGTAGGCCACCGGCACGATGTACACGGTGAACAGCGTCGCCGCCAGCACCCCGAACAAGACCACGGTACCGATCACCGCGCGGGTCTCGGATCCCGCGCCAGCGGAGAGCAACAGCGGAAGTGAGCCTGCGGCGGTGGTGATACCGGTCATCAGGATCGGGCGCAGACGGGTTTCCGAGGCCTGGCGCAGGGCCTGGCCGAACGCCACACCCTGATCTCGCAACTGATTGGCGAACTCCACGATCAGAATACCGTTCTTGGCCGCCAGCCCCACCAGCATGATCAGCCCCACCTGGCTGTAGATATTCAGCGATTGGTTGGTCAGCAGCAGCCCCGCCAGGGCACCGGCCATCGCCAGGGGCACGGTGAACATGATCACCAGCGGGTGCACGAAACTCTCGAACTGGGCGGCGAGTACCAGGAACACCACCAGTGCGCCGAGCAGGATGGCAAACAGGATGGTGTTGCCGGAGTCCTGGAAGCTCTTCGACTGGCCCTTGTAATCGATCACCGGTGTGCCCTCGAGGTTTTCATCCACCAGCTGGTTCAGGTAGGCCAGCGCTTCACCCAGCACCAGGCCGTCGGCCAGGTTGGCGTCGAGGGTGATGGAGCGCACTCTGTTGTAGCGTTGCAGCTGCGGTGAGTCTGCGTACTCGCTGACTTCCACCAGACTCTGCAGCGGGATCAGCGCGCCGGTGGTGGTGGAGCGCACGTACAGGTTTTCAAGGCTGTCGGGGGTGCGCTGCATGTCGCGCTCCCCTTCGAGGATCACGTCGTACTCCTCGCCGTTGTTGATAAAAGTGGTGGCGCGCAGGGAGCCGAACATGGTCTGCAGGGTGCTGCCCACATCGCTGATCTGAACGCCGAGGTCCGCGGCGCGCTCGTAGTCCACATTGATACGCAGCTGCGGCTGGGTTTCCTTGTAGTCCCAGTCGATGCCCTGCAGTCCCGGGTTGGAGGCTTCGATGGCGGCGTTCAGCTGGTCGCGCCACTGGGTGAGCTGCTGGTAACTGCTGCCGCCGATGACAAACTGCACCGGCTTGCCGAGCCCGCCGCCAAAGCTCTGGCGCATTACCGGGAAGGCGCGCACGCCACTCAGGTCACTCACAGATTCCCGTACCTGGTTCATCAGATCAAACGCCGATGGGCGTTCACCCCAGGGGGCCAGGGTGAAAATCACCATGCCGGAATTGAAGGTGGCGGAGGTGCCGAAGGAGCGCGGAGAGCGCACCAGCAACCGGCGTACATAGCCCTTCTCCACCAGCGGCATCATGCGCTCTTCGATGGTATCCATATATTCCTGCATGTACTGGTAACTTGCCCCCTCGGGACCATTGACCAGCAGGAAGAAGGAACCGCGGTCTTCGCGCGGGGCGTATTCGCTGGGAATCAGGCGGAACGACAGTGCGGCGAATACCATCACCGCCACAAACACACAGCCGGCGACCCAGTGCTTGCGCAGGATAAAGTCCAGCCCGCCGCGGTAGCGGTGCTGGATGCGGGTCAGCGCGTTATCCATAAAGCGGGTGGCCGCATTGTGTCCGTCGTTCGGTCGTAGCAGTTTCGCGGCGAGCATCGGCGACAGGGTCAGTGCGGTGATGGAGGAAAAGATCACCGCCGCAGACATGGTCAGTGCGAACTCGGAAAACAGTCGGCCGATATCGCCCTCAAGGAAGGTGATCGGCACGAACACCGCCACCAGTACCAGGGTGGTGGCCACCACCGCAAAGCCCACCTCGCGCGCGCCACGATAGGCCGCCAGCAGCGGCGGCTCGCCGTATTCGTCCATGCGCCGGAAGATGTTTTCCAGCACCACAATGGCGTCGTCCACCACCAGGCCGATGGCCAGTACCAGCGCCAGCAGGGTGAGCAGGTTAATACTGAATCCGAAGGCGTAGAGCAGGATGGAGGTGGCGATCAGGGACACCGGTACCGTCACCGCCGGTACCAGAGTTGCGCGCCAGTTGCCCAGGAACAGGTAGATCACCAGGGTCACCAGAATGACCGCGATCACCAGGGTGGCGTACACCTCCTTGATCGCCTCGGACACAAACACCGACGCATCGTAACTCTGGCTGAGGCGCATGCCTTCCGGCAGGGTCTTGTTGACCTTCACCATCTCCGCCTTGGCCGCTTCCGCCACCGCGACGATATTGCCGGTGGACTGGCGGGTGATGCCGATGCCCACCATCGGCTCGCCGTTGCCGCGGAAGGTGGAGCGCTCTTCGGCGGAACCCAGTTCTACCCGCGCCACATCGCCGAGGCGTACCACGTGGCCGCTCTCCCCGGTGGCTACTGCCAGGCGCGCGAAGTCCTCGGCGCTCTGGAACTGGCGCTGCAGACGCAGGGTGAACTGGCGATCGGTGGACTCCATATAACCCGCCGGCAGCTCGCGGTTTTCCGCGCGCAGTGCCCGTTCGATATCCGCGCTGGTGACGTTGTGCGCGGTCATCGCGCCGCGGTCTAACCAGATGCGCATGGCGAAGTCTTTGGCCCCACCCACCCGCACCCGCGCCACACCGTCCAGCACCGAAAAACGGTCCACCAGGTAGCGGTTGGCATAATCGGTGAGTTCCGGCACCGTCATGCGGTCGGAGGTGAGGTTCAGCCAGATCACCACGTCGTCGCTGCTGTCGACTTTTTCGATTTCCGGTGGGTCCGCTTCCACCGGCAGGTTGTTCATCACCCCGGAAACCCGGTCGCGGATATCGTTGGCCGCGCCGTCCACATCCCGGTTGATATTGAATTCGATGGAAATCCGCGAGCGCCCGTCGGTGCTCGAGGAGGTCACTGTCTTGATGCCCTCGACACCGGCAATACGATCCTCGATCAGACGGGTAATACGGGTCTCGACAATATCCGCGGAGGCGCCCGGATAGTTGGTGTTGATGGAAACAACCGGCGGATCGATATCGGGATATTCCCGCAGCGCCAGCCGGTCGAAACTGATCAGGCCGAACACCACCAGCAGCAGGGACAGTACCAGTGCAAAGACCGGGCGTTTGATCGCCGTATCACTGATGATCATTGGCTGGCCGCTCCGTTTTCCGCTGGTAGCGAAACCGCCTGGCCGTCGCGGATATTCAGCGTGCCGCGGGTTACTACCTGCTCACCCTGGGAAAGTCCGGCAAGCACTTCCACCTTGCCCAGGTAGCGGTGGCCGATCTGTACTTTGCGGCGCTGCACCATATGTCCGCCTTCGGTTTTCTTCACCACAAACACCGACTGCTCGCCGGCCAGCGGCACCAGCGCCGCTTCGGGGATGGTCAGCGCTTCCCGCGGATTGCTGATGATACGCACCCGCAACAGCATGCCTGGCTTGAGCTGGCCGTCGGGGTTGTCGAGGCGGCCGCGCACGGTAAAGGCGCGGGTCTGCGGGTCCACCCGCGCTTCGACGATCATGACCTCGCCGTTGAATATCCGCTCGGGGTGGGCCTGACTGACGGCTTCTATTTTCATGCCGCCTTGAATCGCCGACAGTTGTCGCTCGGGTACGGTGAAGTCCAGTTTCAGGCGGTCGATGTCCTGAATGGTGGTGATTTCTGTGGTGGGCGTTGCCAGGCTGCCGACACTGATATTGCGCAGTCCCAGCTGCCCGTCAAAAGGGGCGCGGATAATGCGGTCGTCGATGCGCGCCTGCAGGCCGTCGATCAGGGCGCGGGTCTCCGCCACCTGGGTTTCAGCCGCTTCCAGCTGTTCGCGGGTGCTGAGGTTTTTGCCCACCAGCCCGCGCAGGCGTTTTGCATCCCGTTCGTAACGCTGCAGTGTGGCGCGGGCTCCGGCCAGTTCTGCCAGCTCCTCGCCGTGGCTCAGCTCCACCAGCACGTCGCCGGCCTTGACCCGCTGCCCACTGGCAAAATGGATGCGGCTGATATGTTCGGTCACCCCTGCGCGCAGGGAGACAAACTCCCACGCCCTGGCCGTGCCGAGGGCTTCCACCGGGTTGGATATCTGCTCCAGCTCCACGGTTGCCGCGCGCACCGGCACCGGTGTGTTGTCGGTGCTCTGGGCCAGCAGAGAAACGGGAGAGGTGACGGTAAGGAGCAACACGCAGCAGGCTGCGATGCGTCTGGATACAGTTCCGAAGGCGCGAGTCATTTTCATGATGACGGGAAATACCTGATGGTCGAAGGCTTTATTTTGGATTGAGTACAGGAAAGTTTGGCACCAGGTGCAACAACTTTCGGGTCTTTCGAATGCCGTCGAAAGACGGCAAACGATCTTACATAAATTTACCCCCCGCCGTGGGGAACGGCAGGGGGTAATTCGACGAATGGCGCAATTCCCGGGATTACCCGGGACTGCGCGACAGCGGGTGGGTGGGGCGGCGATCAGTCGCCGTAGATAATCTTACTATTCACTTTCACCGTCAGCGGGTGATAGCCGGGTTTGGCTTTTTCGAAAATCCGCTTGGCTTCGTCTTCCTTGCCGTTTTCCATCATCGCGCGGTACAGCGGGCGCACGAATTTGTTGCGGCCGATACTGATCAGGAAATCTTCCAGGCGCGCGTTGGCCGGCGCGTAGTCGTTGCGCACCGCAATCATCAGCCAGCTGAAGGCGACCTCATTGTTCTTACCCTGGGTCAGATGGAAGCTGCTGTCCAGCTCTTGCAGCTGGTCTGCACTCAGCTTTTCCGGCATGCCGTCGAGGAAGTACTTCCACTGGTGGAAGGTCCAGCCGTTGGTGTCGATGTCGCTGGCCGTGATCTCGCCATTCAGCCACTGTTTGCGTAGCGGGTCGATTTTGCTAAAAGCATCGGACTGCGGGTGCGGCGCACCTTCGGGAATGCCCGGCTCAAAAATCCATTGCTGGATACGCGCGCGGTCCAGTTTGTCTGGATACTGCTTTAACAGGGTATCGTCCAGGTACTTCACAAAGTCTTCCGTGGTGATGCTCTGGAAAGCGAAGTGGTTGAAGTATTCCATCAGGAAATTGTCGAAATTTTCGCGGCCGACTTTCTGTTCCAGTTCGTACAGGAACAGCGAGCCTTTCTCGTAGGGAATATTCGAGAAGACTTCGTCGGGATCGCGGCCGCGCATATCGATGGCCATAATCTCGTCTTTGTCTTCGCGATCATCCAGGTCCGCCTGCAGGTCGTCGTAACCCAGCGCCATTTCCATTTTGTAGCGCTCATCACCGTACACGAACTGCATGATGCGGTTGGTGAGGTAGGTGGTGAAGCCTTCATTCAGCCACAGGTCGCGCCAGCTGGCGTTGGTAACCAGGTTGCCGGACCAGGAGTGGGCCAGCTCGTGGGCGATCAGTGCCACCAGGCTTTTGTCACCGGCGATAACCGTGGGGGTGATAAAGCTCAGGCGCGGGTTTTCCATACCACCAAACGGAAAGCTCGGGGGCAGGATCAGCAGGTCGTAGCGATCCCAGCGATAGGGCCCGTAGTTTTCTTCGGTGACTTCGAGCATCGACTCGGTATCTTCAAACTCCTTCGCGGACGCGGCCAGCAGTTCCGGCTCGGCGTAGACACCGGTGCGTTCGCCCATGGGTTTGAATTCAAGATTGCCGATACCGATGGCGATCAGGTAGGACGGGATCGGTTGCGGCATATCGAACTCATACACGCCGTCTTTTTCCGTCTCCGGGTCGTTGTTGGCACTCATCACGGCCAGCAGTTCTTTCGGCGTGCGGATGGTGGCCTTGTAGGTCACGCGCACCTGGGGCGAGTCCTGCAGAGGAATAAAGCTGCGGGCGTGAATGGCCTGGGCCTGGGTGAACAGGAAAGGGTGTTTTTTGCCCGCGGTCTGCTGCGGTTCCAGCCACTGCACGCCGGAGGCATCGGGAGAGGTCTGGTACTGGATGGCGACCTTGTTGGCACCTGCGGGCAGATTGATTTTCAGCGGTGTACCCAGGTGCGGGTCTTTTTTGCCAAGGCTGAACTTCACTTCCTGGAGGCTGTTGCCGACACCGGCGCGCACCGCGGTGACGTCGAGGTCGCGGGTATCGAGGATCAGCGGCGGGGTCTTCTGGGTCAGCCGCTTGATATCCAGGATGGCCTCGCCCTTCAGGACCTTGTTGTCAAAGTCGGCGGTGAGGTCGAGATCGAGGTGTTTGACGATGTAGTCATTGGTGTTGGCGAAGGAGTGGTAGTCGACGCCGGATTCCGGCTTGGCCTTGTCTGCCAGGGGAACATCTTTTTCGAGATTCTCCGGCGTGTATTCGGTGGCACTCTGCGGGATGTCTGCAGTGCTTTCGCTGCTTGCAGTATCGCCGTTCTTGCTGCAGGCGCTCAAGGTGACAAGGCTGCAGGCAAGCAGTCCGGCGCCGATCAGGCGGCCGAGGTTGGGGGTGAACAATTGGGGCAGCATGGTGGGCTCCGTGATTGTTTTATTTTAAAGGTCCGAACTGGGTAAATTCGTGGCGGCACAGAATACCCAATAGCGCCCGGCGCAGAAAGTTTTCGGTGTGGAAGGGTGGAGGCGTAAAAGCCTGTACTCAGGGTTAGTCAAAAAAGAGTAGGGTGTCAATGTCCCGGGGTACAGGGCCAGCGCGGAGTCGGATTTTGGGGGATAAGCAAGTAGTGGGGGCTGTGGAGGGGGTCAGCGGAGGGAAATGAATACTTTGGTGACGGGGCTGAATAAAAAAGCCCCGGATGAGGTATCCGGGGCTTGTCTCTAGTGGCCTATTGGAGGCGCGTAAATATCAGTTGCGGTGCGCTGGTCAGACCGATGATGGATAAACCATCGGCAGAAAGCGCTAACCCGTCCTTCCTGATTTCATTTGCGTAGCTGGAAATATGCCCGCTGAAAGTACTGGTGCCCTCTTTGCTGTACAGCCAGTAGTCGGCGCTTCCGTAGTTGTAGTAGTCCCGTGCAGCGGCAACTACGTCGTCGTTGGGTGCGAGTTCGACACAGCAGGGGTAGGCCACACCGGGTAAATTAACCATTACCGAGCCAGTGGCGGTATCCAGCTTGTCGAAGCTGTAGCCAGACGATCCAGAAATGGCATAGACAAAATCCCCATTGAAACTGACTGCAACATCATCTTCTCCGGAAAGGCTGGAGCGCCGCGTAGAAGTGATGTTGTGCGCGAGGCTTGAATAGGTCACATCGAAGCAGCCCATGCCAATGCCTGTGGAACAGTAAACCCTGCCATTTTCGCTCACATCCAGCTCGTCTCTGTAGGCGGAATACAACGCGGTTGAACTCGTTACCAGGGATAAATCTTCTGCATCGATTACCTGCAGCCGGCCATAGGTGGCGTTCTCGCTTTCCCGGTAATAGGTAAACACAAGTGGCTTGCCATTGACGCGCCCAAATCGCACGTATTCGGGTATGTGCGGGTAGCTATTGGAGGCTTCGAGGCCAAGTACCAGATCGTAGGATGTGACACTGTTTTGCGTTGCATCTGTGGCAAAGAGCCTCTGTCCATCGCTGGATATCGCGAGAGAGCTTATCTCACTGAGCGAGAGCGTAATGGTGTCTTCAATGGTCCCGTTGTAAATGTTGTAGACATCAACGGTATTGCCACTGGCGGCATAGGCGTAGGGTTTCACCGGATCCGCCAGCAGGTGGTTGTAATTCGCATCTACTGCAATTGATTCAGCCGGATCTGCAGTGCCTAGCCACAGACTTACCTGGATAATTTCACTGTTCTCAACAGCACCACTGTCTGAGGAAACGGTGATGAATGCAGTGTGCAGTGTATCCAGTGCCATACCGTCGGCATTTGCCGATATGCTCAGGCTTTCACCCGTCACACCGGCGCTATCAATGGTCAGCCACTCGGCGTCGGTGGACGCCTGCCACGGCACGCCACCTTGCCAGTAGCTGTCGTCAATCAATACAGAATGCTGCAAAACCTGCTGCGCGGGAAAACTGGAAAACGCAATGCCATTATCGTGCGCAATCAGCAGGTTTTTTGCGCTTTTGACGGTGAAGCTGTAGCTGGTTTCGATGGTTTCGCCATCGACTGTAGCCGTGAGTGTGACGGTACCCTGATGGGTACCCTGCTGGAATTTTGACGGGTCAAAATCCAGTACTATTTCATGCTGGTCTTCATCCGCATTCAAGTCAGGTATCACTGCCCAGGCATCGGCCAGAGGAAAGTCCACCGCAACATGGGTGACGTGACTTTGGCTTCCGGTACTGAGGCTCACCTGGTTGACCAGGGTTGTACCTTCCCAGCCGAAACTGGCATCCAGCTGCTGGGTTGTTTCGGCAATGCTGAATTGTGGCAGCTGGATGTCAAAGTTGAAGGTCACATACTCAACGTCGCCAGCGTCCGGGTCGGTAATGGCAATGGTTTCCGACAGCGTATCCCTGGGCACCTGGGTCATGTCCAGGGTGAATACCACCTGGCTATCGCCGTGACCGCTGCCAACGTCGGCGCTGATACCCGGCAGGGTAATATCTTCCAGCGCCCAGTCGAGATTCAGTGCCGCGATATCGACGGTGTAGCTAAAGGTGTTTTCCGAGCTGCCGCGTACATAGGTTACGTTGTGCTCATGGTTTGAAAGCGCCAGTTTTGCCCATTTTTCCGCGTTGTAGGGGTAGTTGTCGACGGCGTCAGAATAGCCGTCGTTATCATCGTCGGTATCCGCATTGTCCCCGATGCCGTCGTCATCGTAGTCGGCGACTTCTTCCGGGTCGGTAGGGAAGGCATCGTTGCTGTCTGTTACACCGTCGTTGTCATCGTCGGTATCGGCATTGTTGCCGGTGCCGTCGTCATCGCTGTCTTCGGTTTCACTGGGGTCGTAGGGAAAGGCGTCTTCGCTGTCGGGCACACCATCATTGTCGCTGTCAGGATTGCTTCCTCCGCTACCGCCGGAGCTACTGCTGGAACTCGATGAGCCGGATGAACTGCCACTCGAGCTGGATGAACCGCTGCTGGAGCCGGAAGAACTGCTGGAAGAACTGCTGGATGAGCTGCTCGACGAACTGCTTGAAGAAGTGTGGCCGCCTCCTGTGTAGGGGCCCATATAATCGGTAAGCTGGAACTCGTAATCGCTGTCCGCCAGACGCGCGATACCCAGATCTTTAATGAAGGCAAACGCGTGTAGTACCTGGAGAACAACCTGGGTGCCATCAACATTTGTCGTCGCTTCCAGAACGAATTGAACACCCTGAGCGTTGTCTTCGGTGTAACTGGTGGTTACTGAGCCCTCTCCCTGATAGCCGCGTCCAGCGTTATAGGTAAAATTTTTGTTGCCGTAATTCGGCGATATGTTGACGATTCCGCTGCCGCTCTGCTCCAGAATGTTGCCCGGCTCCAGGGTATCGCTCCACAGCAGAATTTTTTCATTTAAACGCAGATCGATGGTGAATGTGCCAGCACCGTCGATATATAGGTCTGGAGCATAGAAACCGAGATAGTAGATGCCGCTGCTGTCGGAGACGAAGTAGTACTTGGCCCCGCTGGGAAACACCAGTGCGCGGGCGCTCACGGCGCCGATGGTGACATCTTCGAAATGTGCGGGTTGGGTATTCCAGTTGTAGTAGAGCTCTACATCGTTGCCGGCGGGAAGATAGGGGTTGTAGTCCCCGCCGGGATTGCCCTCACCTCCGCTGCTACTGCTACTGCTACTGCTACTGCTACTGCTACTGCTACTGCTACTGCTACTGCTTCCACTGCTTCCACTGCTTCCACTGCTCCCGCCACTGCTACTACTGCTTGTGTTGCCGCCGGACGAGCTGCCTGCGCCGTCGGTGCCCCCCCCTCCACCGCCGCAGGCGGAGAGAGTCGCAGCCAGGACAAGGTAAGCGAGGCCTCTGAAAATCGGATTTAACATGCATCATCCCCTGGATTTCTGATCGAGTGTGCGCTGTATCTCCTGAATAAACCGGCCCGGGTATCGGTCAGTAGTATCTACCGGATACGGGAGAGTGGGTCGCGCAAGTAATCGAATGAGTTTTTATGGCTGGAAGCTGGGATTCAGCCAGATGTATTTGTGCCGCATTTTTTGACCTTGGCGGTTTTTTTATTAGAGCGACTGTTATGAGTTCCTGCTTTTTATTCGATGAGCCAAGCAGTGCACCAGTGGAAAATCACTGGCGTTTCCGGTCGGGGAATTCAGGTGCAGGAGAAGGTTGGTGTGTTCTCCAGAAGTTGAGAAGACCGCCAATATTTGGAACTTTGGACTATAACATTGGGTCCATGAGGAAAAAAATCCGCCAAATGTGATGGCGGTTCCATTTTTGGGGGGGCGCAACTGTGGGCTTAAAGCAGGCTGATGGAGGGAGGGATGGGGCTGAAGGGGTAAGCGACAATCCGGTGGTGAGGAAAAGCAGGCGCAAAGGCAGCTTTGTTGCGTTGTCCACTTGCTGGGTTTTTTACAGGCCCCCTGCAAAGCGCTTGCAGGGGGCGGAGTGCCTGGTTGGTAGTTGCTCGCAGTAGGGACACTGATACGATCCGCGCTGCGAGCATCTCAGTCCAGGCTGAAATCAAAATCCATATCGTCCCCGGGCGGTTGTACATAGTAGCCCTGGATGTAGTCGGTGCCGGATTGCCACAGGGTAGGCAGCATGCTGGCCTGTTCGATGTGCGGGACTATGACCTGGGTATCGATGGTTTTGAGCTGGCCCACCAGCTTGAGCAGCGTCTCGCTGTCTTCGCCTTCGTCCTGGACTTCACGCACGAAAGAGGCGTCGATCTTGGCGATGTCGACCTTGACGTGTTCCAGCGCCTTGAACGGGCTCAGGCCGGTGCCGAAGTGGCAGACTGCAACGCGACAGCCCATGTCCTGTACCAGATTGGCGAAGTCGCGGCTGGCGTGCAGGTTGCTGTTGATGTCTTCTGCACGCAGCTGGAAGGTCACCGCTTTGGGTGGCACCTTGGAGGCCTTGAAGGCGACCCCGAGCCAGGCGGGCAGGCTGCTGTCGGTCAGCGAAGCGGCGGTGAGATGCAGGATCAGGGAAACTTCTACGCCCTTGGCGATTTGTGCGGCGGCGGCCTTGATTGCTCTGAGGATTACCCAGCGGTCCATTTTGGTGGACAGGCCAGCATCGCCGAGTGCTTCGAGGAAGGCGATGGGGGAGAGTTCCTCCTTGCCGTCGACGAGGCGTACCAGTACTTCGTAGATCTTCTCGCCACTGCCCTGAAGGCTAAGGATGGGCTGGTACAGCAGTTTGAGGTTGCCGGCTTCCAGAGCCTGGGTGACGCGGGCGCGGTGGTAAGTGTCGGCGTCGTCCTGTTGCTGGCTGTCAGGCTCGTAGAGAGTAAAGCTGTTGCCACTGGCGTTGGTGAGGCTCTGCTGGTGGGCTTTGGTGGCCTGTTCGAGCACTTTGTCGGCATTGCCGGAAGTTTCGCTCAGCAGGGATATACCGATGGAGGCAGTAATATGCAGTGTCTTGCCGGCGGCTTCGAAAATGGTGTCGGCAATTTTCTGCAGCAGTTCCCTGGCGCGGGCTTCGGCGCTGTCCGGTGTGGTTTCCGGCATCAGCAGGCAGTAACTGTTTTCTCCGTAGCGTGCGATCACATCGCCGCGACGCACGTTGCCTTGTAGCAACTCGGCCAACTTTTTGTGCAGGTCGTCGACACCGGCGACGCCCAGGATTTGCTGCACGGATTCTTCGAAACGATCAATTTCGATATACATCAGGCCGCCGGTGCGCTGGGAGCCGGCGGCGGACTGGATCGCGCTTTCCAGCAGCTGTACGAAACGCTGGCGGTTGTACAGGCCAGTGGCGGCATCGCGGAATTTTGCTTCGGTGAGCTGTGCTTCCAGCTCTTCAGTACTACCGCTGCTGGCGGCGATACGGACCTGCAGACAGCGCTCCTCGTCGTACACGGTGGTGAGTACTTCGGCCTTGGTGGGGAGCGGGGTGCCGCCAGTGGTCTTGGCGGTGAACTGCCACTCCTGGGCTTCCACTTCGTTATTGCGGATGGCGCACTGGCGCAGAAACTCGCGCGCGTCTTCCTGTTCGCCGTCGGTGAGCATGTCGATCAGGGGCTGGTATTCGACGTCGTCGCGGTCTTTGTAACCAAACCGTTCGGCGAAGGAGTCGTTGGCGTAGACGATCAGGCCATCGGAAATGTATGCGATGGCATCCTTGGAACTGTCCAGCAATTCTTTGGTGCGGTTCAGAGTGGCGTGGTAGCGGCGGTCGTGCAGGCGCGCTTTGCGACGCTCTTCCAGGGCGGTGAGTTCACGCTGGATCACCAGTAGCAGGTGCTGGTCTTCGTCCACGGTGACGACATCGCGTGCGCCCACCTTGAGGCCTTCAACCACTGCCTGGGCGCCACCGCGCTCACTGAGCAGGATGGTGGGTACGTCTTTCTGCAATTTGTTAATGGTGCGGATAGCACTGGCGGCTTCCAGCTGGTTGCTCTGCTCTGCGGCAATCAGTAGATCCCAGGTGTGTTCCTGCAGGAGTTTGGTCAGGGCCGCCTCACTGGCGACGTGCTGGGCGCGGTTCGGTCGGCCGGCGTTGTGCAGCATGCTTACCAGGCGCTGGGCTTCATTGGGGGCATCGTGGATCAGTAGAAGGCGGATGGTGTTGTCGCTGCTCATTGTTTTCCTGTTGTACTGCGTCGCGGCGGTGCTGATTCAATTCTTTAATACCGCTTCCGTGCCGTACCTGTCGTGGTGCCCAAGTCATCCCTTGGGCCGCGAACCGGGTAGTTTAGGCCGCGAAAATCCAGCAGAACAAGTGCGCTGTCTCCAGTCTGGGATTTGGTTCCATATTCTTGTCAGATAGAGACGAATGTTGCGCGATTTACCTCAGGAAAACTCAAAAATGGCGCAGCTGCCAGTGACCAGATTTTGCTGGTGCAGAGTGACTGTGCGGACTTGTCCGGCGCTGACGATGTCGACCTTATCGCCGGTCTGGAACAGGGGAGTGGGCAGGATAAGTTCGCTCGGGTGTCCGCTTCCTCCCGTGAGCAGACCGGCCATGGGGGCGGTGCGACCACCGCTCTGGGTATGCCGGTGTACCCGCACCGCACTGGTATGCCCCCCCAATAGTTCTACGCCTGCGCGGCACTGATCCGGCAGGCCGTACTGCCAGCGCACCAGCGCCACTTCCCAGCGCTCCCGCACCTGAATCGCGACCAGATCACCGATGTGCAGTCGTCCCTGGGTTTCCGCCGGCAGGCGCAGCCCGGCGCCGCGACTGCTGGAATTGAGCAGGGTGGCGGAAACGGGCTGGTAGCGTTTCTGGGTGGCGGTGGTTTCGTTATGTCGAACAACGGAAGGGGCGCTCGGCAGGGCTACTTCATAGTCGTTAAGTGGGCGGCCGGTGCGGTACTCGATGGAATTCACGGCCATCACCATATCGCTGCCCTGGGGCGAGGTGGCTTTGAAGGCGTGCTCCAGCTCCGGGGTGGCCTTGTCCTCACGCTGCAGGTGGTGGCAGATGGCACTGATGCCGACCACCACCTGACAGGGTACATTCACCGGTGTGCGCTGTCCGCCGCGGCCGGTCTTTCCCGCCCAGAGTTCCTGTACACGCTTCAGCATATCGGCGGAACCCACGTCGGCGCGGCGCAGGTGTCGCTGCAGCTGTTGCTGTAGTTGTTGCAAAGGACCGCCGAGGTCGATGGCCCAACCCTGGGGCGTGGAAAAATACTGCATATCCACACGGCTCTGCTGTAGTCGTGACGCGGGGATCGGTGGCTGATCGAGTTTGAGACTGGCGAGTAGGGATTTTGTGCCGGGGCCGGGTCTGTTCTGCAGTTTGGCAGCCTTGGCCCAGCGGGCGCACCGTTGCCACAAGGACGCCTGTTCTTCTGGGGTGAGCTGCAATGGGTTGGCACTGGCAAACAGGGCGACGTGGCTGTACGGGTGTGCGACCGTTTCCCGGCGCTGGAAACGGCCGGATTTGTCATTTGCGCTGAGGCAGGGGTCGATGACCCTGCGTTGATCCAGCCGCTGTTCCCGCGCCAGTTGCAGCAACCGGTGCAACGCGACCCAGCTGCCTTTGGGTGGCGCCAGGTAGAAGCGGCTGCTGATCTGGATTTGGCGGCGGTAGCTGTCGATGCCCCGGTGCAGCGCTCGCGCCAGGCGTCGGCGATAAAACAGGGGATGGGGCGTGGACGCCAGTTGTACGCAAATGCTGGTGTACGCTTGCGCCAAATGTTGATAAAGGATGGTTGCAGTGAGCAGGTCTCGGCGCTGCTCCTGGGGCGATGCGATGCTGGCCGGGCCCTGGGCTGCCTTTGTCTGGATTGCCTTTGATTGTGCCAGCTCGCCGCAGTGATCCGTCACCACCGGGCGCAGTACTTCAAGGCTGGCAAGGCGCAGGCGTGCCGGCGCACTCCAGCGGGTGATTTCCGCGAGTATGCCGCGCAGCATGCCGGCGTTGCGCTGGGCTTTGTCATCGAGTGGGTTTTGCTTGAGATAGCTGTCGATCCAGCGTTTGAGTTGGCGGTGATTGCGACAACCACAGCTCAGTGCCGCGAGATCCCGGGGAGTGGGGCAAAGTTTTTCCAATGCTGCCTGGGCGACGGTATTGGCCCCCGCTGCACCTGCTGGAGGCGGTGTCGGAGTGGGAGCGGGGATTTCGCTGTTGGGGTCCCCACGGAAGTCTGGAATATCTGCGGCATCATTGCCGGTTCGGGCCTGCTGCCCGATTGAGATTTTTGCTGCGTCCTGCATGGCATTAACCGGGTGTTATGTCCCTGCAGTATACGGGGCCGCGCGGCTTTCACAATTACGAAATGTTGAAATATGCGCCTAAAGTGTGGATTAAATCGCGGAAATACGGCGCAATATTCACGATCCTGACGCAAGTTGGCTCTTTTGGGTGGTGGCGGGGCTATCTACCGGGAGACCATATGGATACCGCCGGAACGCCGGCCGCTGACCGCAAAATGGCCCCAGATCGGAGCCACATTTGGCGGCATCGAAATTCTTGTGAAGGCCACTCGGGCTGGTTGTTAAGTGCACGCTACTGGCGTTACAGCGGAGTCTTGGATTTTTCTGCCGGGACTTCGCGCACCAGTCTGGGTACCAGGTATCCGGGCAGTCGCTGGCGGATACTTTCGACGAGGGCGCGGGCGCGCTCGTCGCTGACTTCGAAGTGGGCGGCGCCCTGCACGCGATCCAGCTGGTGCAGGTAGTAGGGAAGTACGCCGGCGTCGAACAGGGTTTCCGACAGTGCGGCGAGGGCGTCTTCGCTGTCGTTGACGCCGCGCAGCAGTACCGACTGGTTCAGCAGGGTGACACCGGCAGCTTTCAGTTTGCCCAGTGCCTGGCGCACCTCGCGGTCGATTTCGTTGGCGTGGTTGCAGTGCAGTACCAGCACCGGTTTCAGGCGGCTGCCCGCAAACCAGTCGAGGAACTCCTGGGTGATTCGGGATGGCGCCACCAGTGGCAGACGGGTGTGAATCCGCAGCTTGTCGAGCTGCGGGATCTGCGCGAGTTCAGCGCCGAGCCACGACAGTTGGCGGTCGCTCAAGACCAGGGGGTCACCGCCACTCAGGATGACTTCCCGCAGCTCCGCTTGCGTGCGGATATAGTCGAGGGCCTGCTGCCACTGTTGCCGGTTGAGGTGGTTGTCACCGTAGGGAAAGGCGCGGCGGAAGCAGTAGCGGCAGTTGACGGCGCACTGGCCGGCGGTGATCAGCAGCAGGCGGCCGCGGTACTTGTGCACTACCCCGGGGATCGGATTGGCGTTGGCTTCTTCCAGCGGGTCGTCGCTGAACCCGGGGGTGGGCTGCAGTTCCCGGCCTGTGGGCAATACTTGCAGCAGCAGCGGGTCTTCGGGGTCGCCGGGGCGGATGCGGCTGAGGTAAGGGCGCGGCACCCGCAGCTGGAACAGGGCGCTGGCGGCGGCCAGTTGCGGCAGCTGCTCTGGATTCAGCTGCAGGAGTTTCAGCAGTTCCCGGGGATCGGTGACCAGATCATTCATTTCGTCCTGCCAGCGGCGGGCGTCCTGGTGTGGCTGCTCGGGGGGTTCGGCGGCGATTTTGACGGTTGTGATTTCACGGGCGGGCTGGCGGTGCTGTATCATATGCGGCTATTTTTGGCGCGGTCGACGGCGGTACTGCTGGTTGTCTGGTTTTTGCCCTATTGTGGGCCGCGCGAAGTTTAATCAATTTGCCAGCTCAATGCTGATTTTTCGAGGAACTCATGGCTAGTTATTCCACTAACGAATTCAAAGGCGGTCTGAAGGTGATGCTGGACGGCGACCCTTGCTCCATTGTGGAGAACGAGTTCGTGAAGCCCGGTAAGGGCCAGGCGTTCAACCGTGTGAGACTGCGCAACCTGAAGACTGGTCGGGTCTGGGAGCGCACGTTCCGTTCCGGTGAGAGCCTGGAGGGTGCGGATGTGATGGACCGGGATATGGAATATCTCTACAACGATGGTGAGTTCTTTCATTTCATGGAGCCTGAGTCTTTTGAGCAGCATCAGGCGGATGCGGCGACTGTGGGCGATGCGGCCAAGTGGCTGAAGGAGCAGGATGTCTGCGTGGTGACGCTGTACAACGGTGCACCGCTGGCGGTAACTCCGCCGAACCACGTGATTCTGGAGATCACCGATACCGATCCGGGTGTGCGCGGTGATACTGCCCAGGGCGGTACCAAGCCGGCAACCCTGGTTACCGGTGCCGTGGTGAAGGTACCCCTGTTCCTGGAAATCGGTGACACCATCAAGGTAGATACCCGCTCCGCGGAATACCTGGGTCGTGCCAAGGAAGACTGATCGAGTTCTTCCTCTAGATAGCTTTAAGGGCGGGTACCTTGGTATCCGCCCTTTGTCGTTCCGGGACCGTGGTATTTGCCTGGCAAGTCTGGTGGCGGCAAAGCACTGCGGACGGGTTTTCAGGACCGCTGTATACCCATCCCTGGGCGCTGCGGCGCAAACATCCCTGTTTGCGACGCTCCTGAAAACCCGTCCCCAGCACTTTACCTTCGCATTTACCACGGTCTTTATTGGCAAACTAAACTGAGCCCCTACAACCAATTACTCTCTCCATGTCTGAAATTTCCGTTTGGCGCCCTACTGCCCCGCTCGAAAACCTCCGCCGCAGAGCGGCTCTGCTCGCGGATATCCGCCGCTTCTTCGCCGAGCGCCAGGTGCTGGAAATGGAAGTGCCGATCCTTTCCCGCCGCGCCACCAGCGATCCCCATATCGATTCAATCACCGCCGACTGCAGTGGCGCGCCGGCGTATATGGCTACCAGCCCGGAGTTCGGTCTGAAGCGGCTGGTGGCGGCGGGGATCGGTGATTGTTATTACCTGGGCAAGGCGTTCCGCAATGGCGAGGCCGGTGGCCGCCACAATCCGGAGTTCACCATGCTGGAGTGGTACCGGATGGGTTGGGACGATCACCGGCTGATGATCGAGGTAGGGGAGTTGCTGTCCTGGTTGCTGAAGATTGCGCGGGTGCGTTCCTACAGTTACCGGGCGCTGTTTTTGCAGCAGCTGGGGGTGGATCCGCACCGGGCGGCGTTTGCGGAATTGAAAGCCGTGGTGAGCCGGGTGCTGGAGCTGTCCTTTGAGCCGGCGGGGCGGGATGAGTGCCTGGATCTGCTGATGAGCCACTATATCGAGCCGAATATGGGAGAAGGAATTACGCTGGTTTACGATTTTCCAGCCACCCAGGCGGCGCTGGCGCGGGTGGAGGAGGATGAACTGGGGGTGCCGGTGGCGCGGCGATTTGAGGCCTATGTTGGCGGTATGGAGTTGGCCAATGGTTACTGGGAGTTGACCGATGCGGCGGAGCAGCAGCGGCGGTTTGTGTCGGATCACGGCTACCGCGAGGACAATGGCAAGCCGGTGTATCCGTTTGAGGAGCGTCTGGTACAGGCTCTGGAATCGGGCTTGCCGGAGTGCGCCGGGGTGGCGCTGGGGGTGGATCGTTTGTTGATGCTGGCCTGCGGGGCGGGGCGGATCGAGGAGGTGATTGCATTCCCCGTCGATCGCGCCTGATAGGGCCGGCAACGAGTGTAGATTGAGCGTCAGGCGCTCTCGCGTCCGTCTTCCTGGTCGCCGCCTTCGCCGTTGGTCATATGGGCACTGCCGCGCTCGGGGGTGAAGTCGTAGCGTGCGACTTCGCCGACGGCGTAGAAGCCGGCGTTGAGCCACAGGTCCTGCTGATCTTCCCCCACCAGTGCCACCGCGTGTTTGTGATGGCTGTGCATAACTTCACTGACCAGGTATTGCACCATGGCGCTGCCTATGCCGCGACCGCGGTATGCGGGCAGGGTGCCGAGGTCATAGAAGCCCAGGGCATCTGCGGAGGAGAACAGGCAGCCGGTGGCGACGGGTTTACCCTGATAGATGCCCAGGTAGTATTTTAGGCGGCTGTGCTTGTGTTCCGGCAGCTCGCTCAGGTGGCGGTAGAATTTTTTGATCTGGGCACTTTCGCGGGTGTTTTCCTGCATTTCCGCGATCAGGTCACCGAAGGCGAGCAACTCGTCTGCGGTAGTTGCGGTCTTGAGCTCCAGTCCCTCAACGCTTTTTTCTTCCACCGCCAGCTGTTTGATTTCCGCTGCCACCGCTATCTGTGGCGCCTGGCGTACCAGCTGCAGTTCGCGCAGTGCCTCGTCATCCAGGGGTTTGTTGGCGCAGTGCCACAGGGAAAAGGGGCTGTGGCGCTCGCGGAAGTAGTCCACCACAAAGCGCTGCAGAATCCGCGGTTGCATCACGGTGTTGCTGACCACCTGGTTGAAGCGGATGGAGAGCAGGCCGCTGTCGGTGCGCAGCAGGCCGGTGATTTCTTTGCTCTGTTTGGGGTTGAGCAGATCCGCGGCGTATCCGGCTTTGTTTTCCAGGTTACGGCAGACCAGATTTTTCGCGCTGAGACTGTATTTCATGGTTACAGAATAGTCCTGAGGGTTGCGGGGGGTATTTATTGTGCGCAACCTGTGACAGCGGAATCAGCGCAATTGATCCACCTTGGAAAGGGCACTGTGATCCATGGACAGCGCAGGTTGTTCACAACTGGCGGTGCCGATGACCCTGGCGGGCACACCGGCCACCAGGGATTTTTCCGGCACCGATTTCAGCACGACACTGCCGGAGGCGATCTGCGAGCAGCGACCGATTTCGATATTGCCGAGGATCTTGCTGCCGGCGCCGATCAATACCCCGCAGCGCACCTTGGGGTGGCGGTCTCCGGACTCTTTGCCGGTGCCGCCGAGGGTGACCGATTGCATGATGGATACATTGTCTTCCACCACGGCGGTTTCGCCGATGACAATGCCGGTGGCGTGATCCAGCAGTATGCCCTGCCCCAGTTGTGCTGCGGGGTGGATGTCCACGCCGAACACCACTGAGATCCGGTGCTGTACAAACAGCGACAGCGAGCGGCGCTGCTGTTGCCACAGCCAGTGGGCCACGCGCCAGGCTTGCAGGGCGTGGTAACCCTTGAAGAACAGGAAGGGCTCGTAGAGGGAGTGACAGGCGCTGTCGCGCTGCTCGATGGCGGCGAGATCGGCGCGCGCTGCGGCACCGATGGTGGGGTCCGCCGCCAGCGCCTCGTCGATCACCTCGCGAATCAACAGTGCCGGTGCCACCGGGCTGTCCAGTTTGTTGGCCAGGTGGAAGCTGAGCGCGGATTCCAGGGTGGTGTGGTTGAGGATGGTGGCGTGCAGAAAACTCGCGAGAATCGGCTCCCGCTCCACCTGCACCGCCACATCCCGGCGGATTCCTTCCCAGATAAGGTCTTGTGTCACTTTGGCCTTCACATTTTCCATCGAATACAGCTCCTTGTTATATGGCGCCCAGTGTCAGCGGCGGCTCCTGCAGGGCCGATAATTGTTCCCGCAGTGCCAGGATATGTTCTGCCCAGTAGCGCGGTGTGTTGAACCAGGGAAAGGCCTTGGGAAACGCCGGATCCTGCCAGCGCCGCGCCAGCCAGGCCGCGTGGTGCATCTGCCGCAGGCAGCGAAGTGGTTCCACCAATTGCAGCTGGGCGGGGTCGAAAGAGTAGAAGGTTTCATAGCCTTCCACCACCGTATCCAGATAGGCGGTTGCCTCGGCGCGGTCGCCGGAAATCAGCATCCAGATATCCTGGATCGCCGGCCCCTGCAGACAGTCGTCCAGATCGACAAACCAGGGGGTTTTATCCCGCCACAGGAAGTTGCCGCTATGGCAGTCACCGTGCAGCCGCAGGGTGGACCAGGTTTGCTCCAGTACCGGGGTTATCCGCTCGATGATATGGGCGGTGGTGGTCGCGTAGGCCTCAACATTCTCCCGCGGTAGAAAATCACCCGCCAGAATCAGCTCGCGGCTGTCGATCGCAAAGTGTTTCAGGTTCAGGTCGGGGCGATGGCTGAAGGGGCGCGCGGCACCGATGGCGTGAATGCGGCCGAGCATGGTGCCCACCTGTTCCAGGTGCTCGAAATTATCCAGCTCGATCTGGTGGCCGCCGCGGCGGGGAAACAGTGCGAAGCGAAAGCCATGGGCTTCCAGCAGGGTGGTGCCGTCAAATACCAGTGGTGCCACCACGGGAATTTCCGCTTCTGCCAGTTCCAGTGCGAACTGGTGTTCCTCGATGATCTGCTCGTCGCTCCAGCGCCCGGGGCGGTAGAACTTGGCGATCAGCGGTTGCGCCTCGTCGATACCCACCTGGTAGACGCGGTTTTCGTAACTGTTGAGGGGAAATATGCGCGCGTCCGAGAGCAGGCCGACGCTCTCCACGCAGTCGATCACCCGGTCCGGGGTGAGCGCGTCATAAGGATGTGACGATTCGGTCATAGCAGCGCTCCGGTGAGCTTGTCGCTCGGGTCAGCTCGGGGTCATTTCAGGGGGCGCTATGCTAACGCGGTTACCCCCGACCACCAAACCTGTGGACCGCTGCTTGCCGGAGCCAGCCTCCCGGAGAGATGTGAACCTCCGGGAGGTGGACGGACGGATTACTGCGCAGCGGTCTGCGGACCGATAATACCGCTGACCTCCACAATCTTGTCAGCGGGAAATCCGCCCAGCTTGGCGTGCTTGGCGATGATTTCCTTGTTGGGGGCTTCATACACACAGTAGAACTTGTCCTCGGCCACGTAACTTTGCTGCCACACAATTTCCGGGCCGAGAGATTCCAGCACTGCACGGGATTTTTGCGAGATGGATTTCAGTTCCGCGGGAGTCAGATTTTGTGCGCCGGGAATGGTGCGCTCGATGATGTACTGGTGGCTTTCGCCGGCAAAGGCCGCAGTGCTGGCAAGCATCAGAATGAAGGCGCTCAGTGAATTACGCATGATGGTGATCTCCTGGGTAGATTGGATTCCGCCACGCCATCGCGCGGTGGAACGGCTTTGTATAACTTCCGGATAACAAGCCCCCGATACCGCTGCGAGGCTCGCCAGCAATACAAGCAGCCCCCCGCGTCGGTCACAATGAATTGCCTGCTGACCTTTACCTGAACCGGCAATTACCTTTAAATCAAAGGGTTAGCGGTACACATGAACTGCGCATACGGCGCAGCAAGTCTGCAGACCTGGCCAGGGGCGGCGTATGGCGACTTTGTGTTTCGGAGAATTTGAACTCGACAGTGCATCCAAGCGCCTGCGGCGCCGCGGCAGAGTGGTGGCGATTCAGGAGCAGCCGCTGCGTCTGTTGCTTTTGCTACTGGCCGATCCCGGCGCGCTGGTGACCAGGGAGCGGGTGTACAGCGAATTCTGGCCGGAAGACACCAGCGGCATCCTCGACGACAATCTCAACACCCTGGTGCGAAAGTTGCGCCAGGCGCTCAACGACTCCGCGCGCAGCTCGCGCTTTATCGAAACGGTGCCCAGGCAGGGGTATCGGTTTATTGCGCCGGTAACCAGCAACAGCACTTCACCGGATAGCGCGCGACCAGATATCGCCCACCGCGAGTCTGCATCTGTAATGGCACAGACTCCCACTCATCGCCGCCGGCGATGGATCGGCGCCGGTGGATTTGCCCTTATTGTCGTTGCACTCTTTTTCCTGCCTCAGGGGAATCCCTTCCACACCGGCAAGGTATCCGAAAAGCAGTTTGAATCGGTTGCCGTGTTGCCTTTCGTTAACGCCAGTGACGATTACCAGCGGGACTATTTCAGTGACGGCCTCGCGGATGACATCCTGAATCGCTTGTCCGGGTTTCCGGGGCTGCGCGTCGTTTCCAGAACCTCGTCTTTTTCCCTGCAGCAATCGGGTCTGGACGCGCGTGGTATTGGCAAAATTCTGGCAACGGACGCACTGGTGGAAGGCAGCGTGCGCCGGGATGGCGAGCAGTTGCGTATCAATGTGCGTCTTATCGATACCAGCAATGGCTACCAGCTGTGGTCACAAAGTTATCAGCGGGAGCTGACCGATATTTTTTCGGTACAGGAAGATATCGCGCTGGAAGTCGCCAGCACGCTGGCAGGCAAGTTACACAGCGGGCCGGATGCCAGTTGGCAATCCGTTAAAATTTTACCGGCCGCCTACGACCACTATCTCAAAGGGCGTTTTTACTGGCACAAACGCACGGAAAGAGACCTCAACGCAGCGGTAGAAAATTTTGAGCAGGCCATCGCCCTCGCCCCGGAATACTCTCCCGCCTGGGCGGGGCTGGCAGATGCACTGGCGGTGTTGGGCTTTTACGATTATCTGCCGCCCTCGCAAGCGTTTACCCGCGCGCGGGGTGCCGCCCGCCGCACTTTGCAACTCGATCCCAGCAACGCCTCGGCCGAGGCCAATCTCGGTTATGTGGCGCTGTATTACGATTGGGATCTGGCGGAGGCGGAAGCTCGCTTTATTCAGGCGATCGCGTTCAGACCCGATTCGTCCAAGGCCCATCAGTGGTATGCGAATCTTCTGGTGGCGGCCGGGCGCTTTGAGGAGGCGGAGCGGCAAATGCGCCGGGCGACGGAACTGGATCCCCTGTCCCTGATCGCCAATGCGGCGCTGGGGTGGGTTCTGTACCACGCGGGATCTCATCAGGCGGCGCTTGAACAGCTGGCCCTGGCGCAGGAACTGAACCCGGATTTTGAGCTGGTATATCTGTGGCGAGGCTGGACGCTGGAGGCGATGGGGGATTTTTCCGGCGCGGTTGCAGCCTTGCGTGAAAACGTCCGTCGCTCCGGCGGCAGCGCCATTGGCGTGGCGTCACTGGCGCGGGTGCTGGCGTTAAACGGGGAGCAGGAGGAAGCCCGTGCGCTACTGAACGGGCTCGAAACACAGGGGGGCTACCTGCCCTCCTATGAAATGGCCAAGGCCTATCTGGCACTGGACGGCCCGGAGGCCGCACAGCACTGGCTGCAAAAAGCCTATGACCAGCGCTCCCACTCCCTGGTGTTTTTGGGCGTGGACCCGCAACTGGCGAGCATCCGTAACCGTGACAGCTATCGAAAGCTGGTGGCGCAGGTCATGCCCCACCGCTAGGTTTTCTGTGCCGGCCCAGGCGTCGCGCCGGATCAGACCGCGACTTTTTCCAGCGCCAGGCTGCCAATGGAATAGCCCGCGCCAAACGAGCAGATCACTCCTTTGCTTCCCACCGGCAGATCGTCGCTATGCAGGTTGAACGCAATCACCGAACCCGCGCAGGCGGTATTGGCGTAGCGGTCGAGCACAATCGGTGCGCGCTCGATACTGGCGTCGTCGCCCATCAGTTTTTTCGCGATCAACTGGTTCATATTGATATTGGCCTGATGCAGCCACCAGCGATCGATATTCGCCGGAGTCATGCCCAGCTCCTGAACCTGGCTTTCCAGGTGTTCGGCGGCCATGGGGCAGACTTCCTTGAACACCTTGCGACCGTTCTGGCGGAACAGCTTGCCTTCGCCAAATGGATCCACATCGGCGGCGCGGGCGGTGTAGCTGAAGTTGGAGCGGATATTGTTGGAGAAGACGGTTTTCGCCTTGGTGCCGAGAATTTCCCAGGCACTGTCCGCGTTGCAGTTTTCCTTGCGCTCGACCACTGAAGCTACCGCGACATCCCCGAAAATAAAGTGGCTGTCGCGATCGGTGTAATCCACCTGGGGTGACGCCAGTTCCGGGTTGATGACCAGTACCGCTTTGGCGGAGCCGGAGCTCACCGCGTCTACCGCGCGCTGCAGGGAAAAGGTGGCGGACGAACAGGCTACTTCCATATCGAAGGCGAAGCCGTCGATGCCCAGCGCACCCTGGATTTCAATGGCGATGGCGGGATAGGAACGCTGCAGGTAAGAAGCGCCGACGATCACCGCATCGATGTCTTCGGGCTTCTTGTTGGCTTTTTCCAGCGCCAGCTTGGCCGCTTTCAGACCCATTTCCGCCTGCAGGCACAGCTCCTCGTCGGCGCGCTCTGGCAGATAGGGGCGCATGCGCTCGGGGTCGAGAATCCCCTCCTTGCTGACAACGAAGCGGCTTTTGATGCCGGAGGCTTTTTCGATGAACTCCGCGGAGGAGAAAGGCTTTGCCTGCAATTCGCCGGATTCGATGGCGTCGGCATTTTCGCGGTTGTATTTCTCCGCGTAGCTGTTGAGCGCTTGTACCAGCTCTTCGTTACTGATGGCGTCCGGAGGCGTCCACAGGCCAGTGCCGCTGATTACAATCCCGCGGGGCATCTTGTATTCACTCATCATGCTAGGTCCCGTACTTCACGCCTGCGCGGCGAACTACTTTTATAACGTCAGCGGCCGGCGATTTTTTGCACAGACACCGCAAAGGGCGACTATTGTGCCGCCAGGGGTCAAGCGGGTCTAGGAATGAGTACGCCAGTACCGATTAGTCGCCCGGGTAAACTGGCTGAACCCTAGGGGGTTCTGGCCAGGGCGAAAACACTGACTTGCCTGGCCCCTGCGGCCAGCAGGGACTGGGTGGCGGCTTCCAGGGTGGCGCCGGTGGTGATGACATCGTCCACCAGTCCCACGTGTAGTCCCCGCACCCGGGGGCCGGCGGTGAAACTGCGGGCCAGGTTTTTCAGGCGCTCAGCGCGGCGCAGCCCCTGCTGGCTGCCGGTTGCAGAGTTTTTGCGCAGGGCTCCAGGAGCAACCGGAATCCGCCAGTGGCGGCCGAAAATATCCGCGACCAGCTGGGCCTGGTTATAGCCGCGGCCGAGCTGGCGGCGCCAGTGCAGGGGTACCGGAACCAACAGATCGGGTAGGGATTCCTGGGGTCGCAGACGGGATGCGGCGAGCTCGGCCAGGGTGCGCCCGGGGGCGAAGTCCCGCTGGTACTTGAAGCGCTGGATCAGCTGCGCCACCGGATAGGCGTAAACCCAGCAGGCGTGGCTGTACTGGTGGGATGGCGGCTGCTGCAGGCAGCGGGGACACTCCCGCTCAGCCCGATTTATCAGCGGCAATGCACAGCGCTGGCAGGCGTGGTCGATGCTGGGCAGATCCCGGTGGCAGGGTGCGCAAATGCCGGCACTGACATCATCGTTGCCGTCGATATCACTACCATTGATACGGGCACTGCACAGCAGGCAGCGGCAAAGCTGTTGTTCCAGTTGTCGTTCTAGTCGCTCTAACAGGCGTCCAAGCTGGCTCAGCATGTGCCGGCTCTCCTTATCCTTAATCCAATCCGTGGTCTTTCCTGGGCATTACTGCTCCGCGCGGATGTGAACCTGTAAACCTGTTTGGGTTCTGTTGGTTGACAGCCATGTGGTCACCGCTACACTGCGGGCTCAATAACAATTCACCGATCCCCTGTGCTCTGACCATCCGGTCTCGCGCTTTCGAGGAGAGTAATCCCTGTGACCGATATCCAGCAAATGCCCCAGGCTACCACTTACTACGGCAAGGTCCGTCACGACTGGACTCGCCAGCAGGTACTCGATCTGTTCGCACTGCCGTTCAACGACCTGCTGTTTACCGCGCAGACGGTGCATCGCCAGCACTTCGACGCCAACCGGGTTCAGGTAAGTACCCTCTGCTCCATCAAAACCGGCGCCTGTCCCGAGGATTGCTCCTACTGCCCGCAGAGCGCCCGTTACGATACCGGTCTGGAGCGCGAGAAACTGATGAAGGTTGAAGCGGTTGTGGAGGAGGCCCGTGCGGCCAAAGCCAGCGGTGCCACCCGCTTCTGCATGGGCGCAGCCTGGCGCTCGCCGAAGAAGAAGGATATGCCTTACGTTACCCAGATGGTGAAAGAGGTGAAGGCGCTGGGGCTGGAGACCTGTATGACCCTCGGTATGCTCACCGATGAGCAGGCCAAGGGGCTGGCGGAAGCCGGCCTGGATTACTACAACCACAACCTGGATACCTCGCCGGAATACTACGGCGACATCATCACCACCCGCACCTACGAAGACCGTCTGAATACCCTGGCGAATGTGCGCGCGGCGGGCATGAAAGTCTGCGCCGGCGGCATTATCGGTCTGGGTGAAGAAGAGAAGGATCGCGCGGGCCTGCTGATGCAGCTGGCCAACCTCTCCGAACACCCGGAATCGGTGCCGATCAATATGCTGGTGAAGGTGGCTGGCACTCCGCTGGAAAACAACAAGGATCTGGATCCCTTTGAGTTTATCCGCTGCATCGCGGTGGCCCGCATCATGATGCCGAAGTCCCACGTGCGCCTGTCCGCCGGTCGCGAATCCATGAACGACGAAATGCAGTCGCTGGCATTCCTCGCCGGTGCCAATTCGATTTTCTACGGGGAAAAACTGCTGACGACCGGTAACCCGGAAGCCAACAAGGACATGCAGCTGTTTGCGCGTCTCGGTATCAAGCCGGAGGAGTACCAGCAATACGAAGATGAGACGGCGGTGGAGGCTGGACTGCAGGCGCAGATCACTGAGCAGCAAAACAATCCGTTTTTTTACGACGCCGCCAAGGCGTAAGTGCGGTCGGTGTTTTGACCAGCCTATCGGATTTCCTGCAAGCGCGCCTGTCAGAGCGCCGGGCGCAGCAGTTGTATCGCAGCCACAAAACCCTTGCCGCTGCGCCCGGGCCTGTGGCACTGGTAGACGGGTGCGAGCTGATCACTTTCAGCAGCAACGACTATCTCGGCCTCGCCACCCGCCCGGAAGTGATTGCCGCTCAGCAACGGGGTGCCGCATTGGGCGCGGGTGCCACTGCTTCTCATTTGGTGAATGGTCATTTCGAAATCCATCAGCAGTTGCAGCATAAAATCGCTGAGGTGACCGGGCGCGAAGCGGCGTTGTTGTTTGGCAGTGGCTATATGGCCAACGTCGGCATCATCAATGCGCTGGTCGGGCGCGGTGATGTGGTGGTGCAGGACAAGCTCAATCACGCATCCCTGATCGACGGTGGACTTATTTCCGGTGCGCAGTTGTTGCGCTTTGCCCACAGCGATGTCGCCGCACTGGAACGACAGTTGCGGCGCGCGCGTGCTGCAGGAGATGGCAAAATCCTGCTGGCGGTGGACGGTGTGTACAGCATGGATGGCGACATTGCGCCGCTGGCGGAAATGGCGGCGCTGTGTGGAAAGTACGACGCCTGGCTGATGGTGGACGAAGCCCACGGTTTCGGGGTTACGGGCAGTAAATGCTGTCCGTGCGCGGGTAGCGCAGCCGCTGCCGGTCTGGATCAGGACTCTGCACCCATCGTGATGGGCACGCTGGGCAAGGCGGCGGGTAACGGCGGCGCCTTTGTCGCCGGCTCACAGGCATTGATCGATTATCTCACCCAATTTGCCCGCACCTATATCTACACCACTGGTATGCCGCCTGCCGTCGCCGCGGGCTGCCTGCGCGCTCTGGAACTGATGCAGCAGGAGCCCCTGCGGCAGACGCTGGATCAGCGTATCGACTATTTCCGCCGTCGCGCTGCGGTACTACAGCTGCCCCTGCAGCAATCCACCAGCGCGATCCAGCCCCTGGTGCTTGGCTGCGAGCAATCTGTGCTGGCGGTGGCTGAACAATTGCGCAACTCGGGTTATCTGGTCGGGGCCATCCGTCCGCCGACCGTACCCGCCGGCACCGCGCGCTTGCGTATTACGCTGTCCGCTGCACACAGTGAAGCGCAGATCGAAGGCCTGTTACGGGCGCTGGTGAGCGCGCTCCGCTCGGTGGAGGTGACGGCGTGATCAGTGCTTTTGGCGAAATGACCGGCGAAATTAAAAACATCGCACTTATTCACGGCTGGGGTGGTGATTCTCGCAGCTGGCAACCGTTGCTGAAGGAACTGAAGGGCTCTAGCAACGTAGTGAATAACGCGGTGAATATTGAACTGCCGGGCTTTGGTTCACGCACGCAGGAACCCTGGCCGGATACCGAAACGCTGCTGGCCCAACTGGAAACACAACTGCCAGAGAACTGCCTGCTGCTGGGCTGGTCTCTGGGGGGCATGCTGGCGGTACGGCTTGCCGCCGCCAGTAAAAAAGTTCGCGCTCTGGTCACCATCGCGACTAACGGCAGTTTCGTCGCACGCGAAGACTGGCCGGGAATGGCGGAAGAGATTTTTGCCGAATTCTGCCGCGCCCAGCGCGCAATGCCGGAAAAAAATTGGCAGCGATTCTGTGGCCTCGAAGCGCGCGGTGATTCCGAGATGCGCGGGCTGTTAAAAACCCTGAAAGGGTGGCAACCATCGTCCGTGCCGGAAAGCTGGAGTCAGGCGCTGGAGTGTCTCGGTAACCTGGATAACCGAGAAATATTGTCCGCAATTGCTGTGCCGGCTCTGCATATTCTGGGTGAAGGCGATGCGCTGGTGCCGGTGGCGGCCGCCAGCAAACTTGAATCCCGCTGCGGCCTGGAAAAAACACGTGCGGTAAAAGTTATTGCCGGGACTGGTCACTGTCCGCACCTGAGCCGCCCGCGGGAAATCGCCACGCTGATTTCGGAATTTATTCGGCCAGAAATTGCGGAATCAGCACCGTTGGAAAAGTCCTCCGTAGCCCGAGCCTTTGGGCGCGCCGCTCAGACTTATGATGCCGCCGCATATCTGCAAAGAGCGGTGTGCCGCGAACTGCTCAATCGTGCAGGCGAAGGCTGGTCGCCGCAGCGGATTCTCGATCTCGGTAGCGGTACCGGCTATGGCTGCGAGCTGTTGCGCAAACGCTTTCCCGATGCACAAATCATTGCGCTGGACCTCGCGCCGGAAATGCTGGCATACGCCCGCGAACATCGCCCGCTCAGTAATGCCTATGTGGCCGCAGATGCGGAGCAGTTGCCGCTGGCGGACAACAGCTTTGATCTGGTGTTTTCCAGCTTTGCCCTGCAGTGGTGTTATCGACTGCCGCAACTGTTTGCCGAAATCCGTCGTGTGATGGCGCCTGCAGGCAATGCACTGATTTCCACTCTGGTACCGGGGACTTTGAAAGAACTGGAAAACAGCTGGGCGGCGGTGGACGGCAACGTGCATGTCAATCGCTTCCTGCCTGCTGAAGATTGGCGCGCAGCCTGTGTCGCCAACCAGTTGGAGTGTCTGGTGGGCGCGGAACAGCGCGCGCTGCATTTCGATAACGTCAAAACCCTGATGCGTGAACTGAAAAGCATCGGCGCCCACAACGTCAATCGCGAAGCCGGCAAAGGTTTGTTGAGCCGGTCAAAACTGCGCAAACTCACCGATGCTTACGAACAGCAACGCACGGCGGCGGGGCTGCCGGCGACCTATCAGGTACTGTATTTGCAGCTGGCGCAGCGCCAGTCTAATGCGGCGGAACTGGATACCGCGGTATCCGGTTAAGTCGGATAATGTCCCGGCAGCCAGGCGCCGGTTCGGATACTTCTGTTTACCGATTCTGTATCGGGACAGGTTTGCCGGGGTGGTGGATCTGAAGGTGGATCGCGTGGCGGGGCTGTTAAGAATCAAGGCGTTGCATTGGAAGGAGGCCCCGGGCAGCGGATTGCTGACCGGTTTTAACAAGGCGCTCGGCGAATTTGCCGGTTTTCATGGACTCGCCGCCAAGAGCACCTGACAACTCTATACCTGAACGACTACGTAGACCTCATGTCCGTCGCGCTGGGTCGGCATAAAGTAGTGGCCGCCATAGCGGTAGTACTGGATGCCGTTGATGATTTCCGCGGTGTAGCCCACCGGCAGATTTTCCACCACCTGGCCAGGGGTATAGGCCGGCTGGGTTGCGCCAGCTACCGGAGCTGCCGGGGCCGCAGTGGCGACCATGGTTGGTGCCGGTGCAGGAACCACTACGTAGCGATGCATGTGGGGCTGCCACTGGTAGAAGGCATTGCCGTACTGGTAGTAGGTAAAACCGCCAATCTGAACCTGCATGGCACTGGCGGGCAGCGTCAGTACCGCGGCACCCAGAGGCGCATCGACTACGACATAACCTGCAGGTGCGGGACGATAGTAGTGTCCACCCTGGTAGTAATAGGGCACACCGCCAACCCCCAGGCTGACAAAGCCCGCGGGCAGGACGGGAAAGCTGAGCCCGATACCGATACGCGGGCCGCGAAAGCGCGGGCCCCAGTGACCGTGACCGTGGTGATGACCGTGATGGTAGCCGCGGGCGTCAGCCGGAGCGGCAAAAGCAAAAGACAGGAGCGCGACCAGGCCGGCACCGAAAAAGAGGTATTTCACCGCTTTCTTCATGGATCCCCCAAAGAGTGAGTACTTACTATCTGTATGAATAATAACCGCTTTCTTTTCGCTGTGCTATGACCCTGAGGGGGCCCAGCGTTAAGAATTATCTGTTCGTCGCGGAAGTTATCCACAGGTTCCCTTCTGGTATCCGGCTCAGACTCCTAGTGCCAAAGTCGTCCTGGTGGTCATTCAGGCTCGGTTGCGCTGGACGATTCCCATCAATTTGTAGAGTAGCTGCGCAGCGCCGAACTCGTAGGCATGGAAGCCTTCGATCGGCGCGAACTCCAGCAGGTCAAAGCCGATGATCTCTCGCTGCCTGGCGACGGATTCGAACAGATTCAGGGTCTGGTACCAGCCCAGTCCCCCCGGTACCGGGGTGCCGGTGGAGGGGAAGACGGATGGATCCATGCCGTCGATATCCAGGGTGAAGAACACCTTGCTGGGGAAGTTTTCCGGCAGCTCGAAAGACTGCACCTGGGTGGGTACCAGCTGGTGTGCGTCGAGATAGCCAACGTTGTATTGCTCGCGCGCATCCATCTCTTCTTCGCAGTAGGCGCGAATGCCCAGCTGGAACAGGGGCACACCGGCCTCACAGACCAGACGCATGACGCTGGCGTGGCTGTGCTTGTGACCTTCATAGCGGTCGCGCAGATCGGCGTGGGCGTCGATCTGGACCACACCAAAGTCGGTGATACCGGCATCCAGGTAGCCCTTGATGATGCCCCAGGTGACGGAGTGCTCGCCGCCGATACCGACGGGCATTTTGCCCATGGACAGGATTTCGCGGGTGGCGCTGGCGATATTTTCCATCACCTGCTCGGCGGGGCCGCTGACGTCGACGGCGTCGCGGGTGTAGATCCCGAGATCACAGGGCTTGGAAAAGTTGTCGTAGGTTTCCAGCTGGTGGGAGGCTTCAATGATCGCCGCCGGGCCCTTGCCGGTGCCGCCACCGTAGGAGACGGTCTCCTCATAGGGGATAGGCAGAATGTGGAACAGGGCGTCTTCCGGTTTCGGTTGTTCGATTTCGGAGCCGAGGAAAATGTTGGGGTCTTCAGTGTGCATGATCGTATCTCTAGTGCAGTGGTCGGGCCCTGTTTGTGGCTCGGATTGACCTGTGGTGGCGGCAAAGTAGCGGGTGCGGGTTTTCAGGACCGCTGTGAACCCATCCCCCGGTGCTTCACCGCCACCGTTCTCGCATCAAGGCGAGAAGCGGCGGACTTGAATTAAGAAAGGCGACCTTTAAAGTCCTCATAACCAAATTCTTTAACGAGCCTGAGCTCATCGGTATCGGAATTCCAAAGAGCAATCGAAGGCAGTGGAATACCGTTGAAGGTATTGGTCTTGACCATGGTGTAGTAGGCCATTTCTTCAAACACAATCCGGTCGCCGATATTCAGTGGCTCGGCAAAACTGTATTCACCGATGCGATCGCCGGCGAGACAGCTCTGTCCTCCCAGTTGGTAACTGTGTGGAAGTTCTTCCGGCAGTGACGCACCGGTAATTTCCGGGCGGTACGGCATTTCAATCACGTCCGGCATGTGGCAGGTAGCTGACACGTCGAGAATCGCCTGATTTTTTCCGTTCCAGGTCAGGTCAATAACTTCGCCAACCAGTACACCGCAGAACAGTGCCACAGCTTCACCCGGTTCCAGGTAGACCTGTACATCGTGCTTTTCAGAAAACGCTTTTACCGCAGCGATCAGCTCTTCCACCTGGTAGTCACCGCGGGTGATATGGTGGCCGCCGCCGAAGTTGATCCACTCCATCTGCGGAATCAGATCCCCGAACTTGGCCTCCACCGCCGCAATGGTGCGCTCCAGCGGTTTGAAATCCTGTTCGCACAGCGTGTGGAAGTGCAGGCCGCTGATACCGGTGAGGTCTTCGCCTTCAAACAGCGAGCGTACGATGCCCAGGCGCGAGCAGGGTGCGCAGGGATCGTAGATCGGCGTGTGGCCTTCGGAGTGCTCTGGGTTGATACGCAAACCGAATTGCAATTCAGGGCGTTTTTCCTGTGCTTCCAGGCACATTGATTTGTAACGCTTCCACTGCGAGAAGGAATTGAAAATCACATGGTGAGCAAATTCGAGGATTTCCTTCAGCTCCTGCTCCTTATAGCCGGCGCTGAATACATGCACTTCTTTGCCTAGATCCTTGCCGCCGTACTCCTCAAAACCCAGTTTTGCCTCGTTGATACCGCTGGCACAGGTGCCGGAAAGATATTCAGCAACAATATGTCCGATGCTGAACATGGAAAATGCCTTTAGCGCGGCCAACACTTTTGCACCGCTGCGCTTTTGCACATCGGCGAGCACGGCGAGGTTTTCACGCAGGGCGATTTCATCCACCACGAAGCAGGGCGTGGACACCCGGCTGGGGTCAAATTCGCCGAAGTAGTCTTTGCGGGGCGTCAGATCCATATCAATTTTTCTTACAGCTTCAATTGGCAAAAATCCCGGGCCTTGCGGCCCGGGACTGGCGGTCTCTTAGACGAATGGCTTGTCGAGCCAGGTTTCCTGCCAGGGCAGGCCGTACTTGTTCAGGTCGTCCATAAAAGGATCCGGGTCCAGCTGTTCCATGTTCCACACACCGGGCTTCATCCACTTGCCTTCCATCATCATCTTGGCACCGATCATGGCCGGTACACCGGTGGTGTAGGAAATCGCCTGGGACTGGACTTCCTTGAAGCACTCCTGGTGGTCGCAGATGTTGTAGACGTAGTAAATCTTGTCTTCGCCACCACCCTGCGGGGTACCCTTGATGATGTTGCCGATACAGGTCTTGCCCTTGGTCAGCGGACCGAGGCTCGCCGGGTCGGGCAGCAGTGCCTTCAGGAACTGGATCGGAACAATCTGCTGGCCCTGGAATTCGATCGGCTCGATGCTGGTCATGCCCACGTTCTGCAGTACTTCCAGGTGCTTCAGGTAGCTGGCACCGAAGGTCATCCAGAAGCGCGCGCGCTCGATTTCCGGGTAGTGCTTGGAGAGAGACTCCAGCTCTTCGTGGTACAGCAGGTAAAGATCCTTTTCACCGATACCCTCGGGGAATTCGAATACGCGCTTTTCTTCCATCGGCTTGGTGGTCACCCACTGACCGTTTTCCCAGTAGCGACCATTCGCGGTAATTTCACGAATATTGATTTCCGGGTTGAAGTTGGTCGCAAACGGCAGGCCGTGATCGCCCGCGTTGCAGTCGAGAATGTCCAGGGTCTTGATCCGGTCGAAGTGGTGCTTCTTCGCATAGGCGGTGAAGACACTGGTGACACCCGGATCGAAGCCACTGCCGAGCAGCGCCATCAGGCCGGCTTTCTCGAACTTGTCCTGGTAGGCCCACTGCCAGCTGTACTCGAACTTCGCCTCTTCTGGCGGCTCGTAGTTGGCGGTGTCCAGATAGTGCACGCCGGTTTCCAGGCACGCATCCATGATGTGCAGATCCTGGTAGGGCAGTGCTACGTTGATGACCATGTCGGGCTTGACCTTCTCGATCAGCGCGACCATTTCGCTCACGTTATCGGCGTCCACTTCTGCGGTATTGATTTTGCGCGGCAGCATATCGGCAATTTTGTCGCACTTGGATTTGGTGCGGCTGGCGAGGGTAATGTTCTCGAACACTTCCTCTACTTGCGCACACTTGTGTGCTACCACCTGACCGACGCCACCGGCGCCGACAATCAGAACGTTGGCCATTTTTTTCTCCCTTTTGGGTTCTGTCAGGTTTTGTGGAACCTAGTAGATAGCATTGTGGCGAACCTGCCACCGGACCAGCGCTAGAACGTACCACTGAACCGAAAATTAAGGAGGGTACATATCACTAATATACCCTCCAAAAAAACAAGTTAAAGATTATTTCTCGAAGTAGGTATACCCACTCATGCTCGCCGTGTACGTGTGCAGAATCTGTTTGCGCTGCTGCGCAGTGATTCTGCCTTCTTTCACCGCACCTTCCGCCAGTTTTCGGAAACGCTCGAACAGATCCTGCGGTGAATATTCAACGTAACTCAGCACGTCGGCAATACTGTCACCCTGAATTTCCCGGCTGTAATCCACGTGGCCGTCTTCCTCGATCCGCACACTCACCACATTGGTATCACCAAACAGGTTGTGCAGGTCGCCCAGAGTTTCCTGATAGGCCCCCACCAGGAAGGTGCCGAGAATATATTCCTCGTGGTCCTTCAGCGCATGCAATGGCAGCGTCTTGCGCACATCCTGGCGATCGATAAAGCGGTCGATCTTGCCGTCGCAGTCGCAGGTGATATCCGCAATGATCGCCGAACGGGTCGGCGCCTCATCCAGACGATGTACCGGCACCAGCGGGAACAGCTGGTCGATGGCCCAGATGTCGGGCAGCGACTGGAACACGCTCATGTTCGCGTAGTAGATGTCAGACAGCACCTCCGGCAGCGCCTGCAGATCCACCGGTACAACATCCACCTCATCCAGCAGCTTGCGGATTTTCTGCGCACACTGCAAAAACAGATTCTCCGCCAGTGCGCGGTCGCGCAGGCTCACCTGGCCGTGCAGGTACAGCGCGCGGATCTCATCGCGGTAGTAGAGCGCGTCGTTGTAGCTCTCCTGCAGATTTTTCGACGTTACACTGGTCAGCGCATCATGCAGGTACTTCAACATGGGGTGCGCATCTTCACCGATGCGATCCTCTTCCAGCTCGATAGGCTCGAAGCTGGTGGTGTCGAGAATGTTGAACAGCAACACCGACGAATAGGCTACCGTCGCGCGGCCGGATTCGGTAATGATGACCGGGTGCTCAACGCCCTCGCTGTCGAGGGTGCCCATGATGGCTTCCACCACGTCCACACAGTACTCGTCCAGGGAATAGTTCTTGGAGTGGGTGTAATTGGTTTTGGAGCCATCGTAGTCCACCGCCAGGCCGCCCCCCAGGTCCAGGTAACCCATGGCTGCGCCTTCTTCCACCAGATCCGCGTAGTAGCGGCAGGCTTCCAGCACCCCGGTGCGGATGTCGCGGATGTTCGGTACCTGCGAACCCAGGTGGTAGTGCAGCAACTTCAGGCAGTGCAGCATGTCGTGTTCACGCAGTTTATCGACCATGGCGATCAGGTCGTTACTGCCGAGGCCGAAAATACTGCGGTCGCCGCTGGTGGCGTTCCAGTAGCCGCCGACCTTGCTCGCCAGCTTTACGCGCACACCGATGTTTGGTTCAACCTGCTCGCGTTTGGCGCAGCGGATGATGGTGTCTACCTCGGAGGGGGTTTCCACCACGAAGAACACCTGTACGCCGAGGCGCTGGGCCTGGAGACCAAGGTTGATGAACTCTTCATCCTTGTAACCGTTGCACACGATCAGCGCCTCGGTGTTGTCCAGGATCGATAGTGCCGCGATCAGCTCCGCTTTACTGCCGGCTTCCAGGCCGTGGCCGAACTGGCGGCCGGCTTTGGCGATCTCTTCGATCACCTGGCACTGCTGGTTCACCTTGATCGGGAAGACGCCGCGGAACTTGTTGCGGTAGCCACAGGACTCGATGGCGCTGCGGAAGGAATTGTTGATGCGCGCGATCTGCGCATCCAGCAGATTCTCGAAGCGCACCAACAGCGGTAGTCCCAGACCGCGCTCCATGGCGCCGTGGGCAATGTCCAGCAGGGAGACGGCATTGGTGTCGCCATTGGCGTTTTTCACCTCAACCGTTATTTCCCCGGACTGGTTCAAATTGAAATAGCCGGCACCCCAGTTGCGGATGCCATAGAGCTCTGCGGAGTCTTCGCAGGTCCAGTTTTCGATTTGTCGCTGTTTCATGGCGCCTCGTTATTGAAAGAGGAACGGTCGGGCTCAGTGAGCCCCTGTCGAAGTCCGCACCGGCTGCCTCGCAGTCCCGGTAAAGGAGTGCGGTTATTCGCGGCGAACGGCAACAAACGTCTGCAACCTTCGGATTACCTGAAAAGAGATTGCAGGTTTGTTCAGGGGCTCTCAGGGGCGCGAATCTTGGGGCCTGAGTTTGCGGAAAGCAATAACTATAGAAAAGAAAAATGGCCTTTTTTTAAAGGCTAAAACTAAATTTTTATTCGGTTTTTTAGTGCAAAAAATTATATCGAGACTTTTCGGTCTGATATCTCTCCCGATCGGGACGGAATTTTGCGCTGGCAAAAAATAAAAAAAAGCGACTCACAGGAGTCGCCGGAGTAATAACCGAATTAAGCTTCGGTTGTTGGGGTAAGGGAGATCCACCCGAGAATTCGGTCTCAGATAAAGCCCGGATTGGCCACCACGAAATAGCCGCGGCGGTGGTGGTCCCAGCGATAGTAGGTGTCGTAGGCCACAAAGTAATTGAGGCCGTTGAAGGAAACACTGACCGCAGTGCCCGGCAGAGCCTGGACAAAGGCACCAATGGGGGCCTGGGTGACCACGTAACTGGCGCCGTAGGGACGATAGAAGATGCCGTCGCTGAAGTAGTAGCCCAGGCCGCCGAAGCTCAGGCTCACGTACGTCTTGGGCAGGCGCTTCCAGCGGTAACCGTAGCCATAGTGGGTCGGGCGCCAGCGATGCTTGTGGGGGCGGTAGTGCGGCCGATGGTGGTTATCCCTGTAGCCGTGGCCATGACCGTGGCTGTCGTGTCTATCATGGCCACGATTCTTGTCGTAGCGCGGGTCGTATCCCTGGTACCTGGTGAACTTGAGGTTGTTCTTGTCGCCGTGATCCTTGCGGTGGCCGTCGTGTCGGTCATCGCGGCGCTCATCTCGTCTATCGTTGCGCTTGTGGTCGCGATCCTGGCGGTGATTGTCCGCATCCCGGCGTTTGTTCTCGATATCGCGGATCTTGTTGTGGTGATCCCGCTGTTGTTGCACGTACTTCTGATTGCGGTCCTGGCCGCGATCGTGGTGGCGGTCGTCCCGGTCCGCCAGTGCCGGCCCGGCAGCCAGTAGCAGGCTGGCGGTGGTGATGGCAGTAATCAGTGCTTTCATAGTGGCTCTCCTCAGCCGCCGGTGCGGCTTGATTTGTCCTGTGGCTGTGCGTTTTGTTACAGCTTTTCCCGGTTGTCGAAAGCCATTCTGCAAGTTGCACACTGAATCCTTCCTGAATCATCCGTTCCGATGTGTCGGGTGGATCACGAAAACCGAATTCGACCAATGCTTCTCAATTTGTCGTCTACGTGAGCGGGGGGTAAGATGCCGCGCGAGTAACCATCTGGCGGATCCCCGGCAATGCAAGTTTTTCACCATGTGGCCAGCCTGCGCGAGGCGCTGGCGGCGGCCCGCCGCGACGGCAAGACCATCGGTTTCGTGCCCACCATGGGCAACCTTCACGACGCCCATATCGAGCTGGTCAAACTGGCCCAGTCACAGTGCGACCTGGTAGTGGTGTCTATTTTCGTCAACCGTCTGCAGTTTGGTCTGAACGAAGACTGGGACACTTACCCTCGCACTATGGAACAGGACATGGCGCGCCTGCGCGCAGCCAACTGTGATTTCCTGTTTCACCCGGATGAAAGCGAGATTTACCCAAACGGTATGGATCAGCAGACCCGCGTGGTGTGCCCGGCGATGACCGATGTGCTCTGCGGCGCAAGTCGCCCGGGGCATTTCGAGGGCGTTACCACGGTGGTCGCGAAGCTGTTTAACATCGTGCAGCCGGAGAAGGCGGTATTTGGCATCAAGGATTTCCAGCAACTGGCGGTAATCCGCCGCATGGTGGAAGACCTGTGCATGCCAGTGGAAATTGTGGCAGCGCCGGTACATCGGGAAGACGATGGCCTGGCGATGAGTTCGCGCAATGGTTATCTGACGGAAGAAGAGCGGCCGAAAGTGGCGGTTCTGAATCAGTCCCTGAACTGGGCGCGCGCTGAAATCGAAAACGGTCGCCGGGATTTTGCGACTCTGGAAGCTGAAGCGATGACGCGTATCGAGCAGGCGGGCTTCAAGGTGGATTACTTTTCCATCTGCAACAGCAAGGACCTGCAGCCTGCGGCCAATGACGATCGCGAGATCACCCTGCTGGGTGCGATGTATACCAGCGGTGCGCGCCTGATCGACAATGTTTCTCTGAGTATGTAACGGAGAGAGCGTATGCAAATCGAGATGCTGAAAGGCAAGCTGCACATGGCGGCGGTGACACAGGCAGAACTCTGGTATGACGGCTCCTGTGCAATCGATGAGGATCTGGTTGAGCTGGCGGGTCTGCGCGAGTTCGAAAAGATCGATATTTATAATGTTTCCAACGGCGAGCGTTTTCACACTTATGTGATTCTTGCGGAGCGCGGTTCCGGGATTATTTCCATGAATGGTGCGGCGGCGCGCCGGGTGCAGGTTAGCGACCGGATTATCATTGCAGCTTACGCACAGATGAGCGAATCGGAAGCCGATCAGTTCAAGCCAAAGCTGGTTTATCTCGATGAGAAGAACCGGGTAGAGCGGAGTACCAATACCATTCCTGTGCAGATGGCTGAGCCTGTCTAATTATTTTGGTTCCGTTTTAAGCCAGTCGGTGGCGGCAGAGCGCCGGTGCTTGGCCGCCACTCAACCTCCTTAGAGGGGACCGCGGACTAGGCTTGTGACCACAAAGCCACCCGCCTACCATGAACACAACAAAAAGGTAGGAAGCCAGTCAGAGCAATGTTATCCCTGTCCCATCCCAAAACCGGTGATCCAATCCCTTGGGATCAGCTGCTGAAAAGTGGCTGCCGAATATTCCTCGGCTCCCATGCCGCTGTCCCCATCCAGCTGATGGCAGACCTGATCGCCAACAGTCGCGGCCTCAACGACATTGAAGTCACCCAGGTATTCACCCTCTCCGACAACTTCTGGGCCGAGCGTAAATACGCCGAGCTGTTTACCGTCAACGCCCTCTATATCGGTGGCACCGCCATTCGCAATGCCGTAGCGGAAGGGCGTGCGGATTATACGCCGACGTTTCTTTCTGAAGTGCCCAAATTGTTCAGTGACCATGTATTGCCACTGGATGCGGCGTTGATCATGGTGAGTCCGCCGGATGAGCTCGGTTACTGTTCCCTGGGCGTCAGCGTGGATGTGGTTTCCTCCGCGGTAAAAAATGCGCCAGTTGTGATTGCCCAGGTGAACCCCGCGATGCCTCGCACCAGTGGTCACAGCTTTATCCACCGCGATCAGATCCACGCCTGGATGACTGCGGAAATGCCGATTCCGGAATCACCGCCACCGGAAATGGACCAGGCGGTGGAGCAGATCGGGCAGTATGTATCGGTGCTGGTGGAAAACGGCGCGACCCTGCAGATCGGAATGGGAAAAGTCCACGATGCGGTTTTGCGCTACCTGGGAAATCACAAAGACCTGGGGGTGCACTCCGAAATGATGTCTGACGGCATTGCGCGTCTGATGAAAAGCGGCGTGATCAACAACCGCAAGAAAACCTTTCACCGCAACAAAACCATTACCAGTTACTGCATGGGCTCCAAAATGCTGTATGACTTTGTCGACGGCAATCCCCATGTGGAACTGTACCCTGCAGAGCATGTCAGCTCACCGGTAAACATTGCCCGCAATGACAAGATGGTCGCCATCAACAGCGCGATTGAAGTGGATCTTACAGGGCAGGTGGTTTCCGACTCCATCGGACGGTTGCTATATAGCGGTATTGGCGGCCAGGTGGACTTTATTCGCGGCGCCGCCCTGAGTAAGGGCGGTAAACCGATCATTGCACTGCCATCCACTGCGCGGGATAAAGATGGCAAATTGATATCCCGTATTGTTGCTGCGCTTACTCCCGGAAGCGGTGTGGTCACCTCACGCGCGCATGTACACTACGTCGTCACCGAATACGGCATCGCATCCCTGCGTGGGAAAAGCATTCGCGAACGCACGCTGGAAATGATCCGCATCGCACACCCGGAGTTTCGTCGCGAGTTGCTGGAAAAGGTAAGAGAGTTTTATTGGGTGCCGGAATACCAGGAGCAGGCACCCACCTCGGTGCCCGAGCTGGGTGCGGTGGAGCAGAAACATTACATCTTCGGCGGTATTCGCTATACATTGCGTCCGCTGCGCCCGTCCGATGAACGCCGGTTACAGGAGTTTTTCTACACCCACAACAAAGAAACCCTGATGATGCGTTACAACCACCATGTAACTCAGATGTCCCGGGAAAAATCCTGCAGCCTGGTCAGTGTCGACCAGCGTCGCGACCTTGCGCTGTGTTTCACCGACTACGACGGCAGTCGCGAAGTAATACAGGGGGTTGGCCGATATTATTTTTACGACGTCGACAATAGCTGCGAGGTGGCCTTTGTTATCAAGGAAAGTCGTCGCGGTAAAGGCATCGCCACTACCCTGTTGAAAGAAATGGAAGCCATCGCGCGCGCGCGCGGTATTGGTAAAATGTTTGCCTGTGTGCGCCGTGACAACAAACCCATGCTGGGAATTTTCGAAAACAACGGGTTTGTTACCCGCCTGGGGGAAAGCATGGATGAACTCTATCTGGAACTGGACTTATCCGGCGAGCCAAATAACAAAGAAAAGGACTGAATATGCCCACCGTTGGATTTTTTTCCAGCCCCACCTGCGGCAAGCACGATATGGGCAGTGAACATCCCGAGCGCCCGCAGCGGCTGGATGCGATTCAGGATCAGCTCCTCTCCAGCGGCATGGAGTTTGTTCTGCGCTTCTTCGACGCTCCCCGGGCCAGCAGAGCACAGCTGGAACGGGTGCACACGCCGGACTATATCGAATCCATCTTCAACCGCGCTCCCAGCGAAGGTATTGAAGTACTCGACGAAGACACCCGCATGTGCCCGGATACACTTACTGCCGCCCTGCACGCCGCAGGTGCTGGGGTAGATGCCGTGGATAAAGTCATCGCTGGCGAAATCAATAGCGCCTTTTGTTCCGTGCGCCCTCCAGGCCACCATGCTGAGCGCGACAAAGCCATGGGCTTCTGTCTCTTCAATAATATCGCCATCGCCGCGGCCCACGCCCGTGAAAAGCACGGTCTCGAACGCGTCGCCATTCTCGACTTCGACGTGCACCACGGCAACGGTACCGAAGATATCGTCGCTGGCCGCTCGGGCTATTTACTCTGCTCAAGCTTCCAGTCGCCACTCTACCCGTTCACCGGCACCGGCGAACTGCCGGACAATATCGTCAACACCCCGCTGGACGCCGGTGCTGGCGGCGATGCGTTGCGAAAACTGGTGGAAGAGCAGTGGCTCCCCACACTGGAAAAATTCCAGCCGCAGATGCTGTTTATTTCCGCCGGATTCGATGGCCATGTAGAAGACCATATGGCCCAGCTGCGCTTTACGGAAGACGACTATCGCTGGGTCACGGAAACACTGCGGGAGTTCGCAGACATTCACTGCGAAGGCCGAATCGTTTCGTCGCTGGAGGGGGGCTATGCACTCTCCGCATTGGGGCGAAGTGTTGTTGCACACCTAAAAGGCCTGATCGGTAGCTAAACGATTGAAACCCACACCCGGTGCTCTGCCGCAATCGCTGTATCAATTGGTTACCTGTGAGTAAAAATCACCCCTCATAAATCGAATAGAATTTCTTAACGGATCCAATCGTTTCCCAGGTTCCGGTAAACCCCGCCGGAATGCAGAACGCATCTCCGGCAGATACCCGCTCGCTTACACCCTCGGCATCGGTAATGATCGCCTCGCCCTCAATGATGTAACAGAACTCGTCTTCGCTGTAAGTAAGCGTCCACTTGCCCGTATCGGAAGACCAGATCCCGCAAAAGAAGTTTTTCTTCGCGTTGGTAAAGAAATGCTCTGTCAGCTGCTGCGGCATACCCGCCAGCACTTTCTCCTGTGCCACTGGTCCAGCGTCCCGCTCACCTTCTCCCTCACGAATTCGCACTAATTTACTTGTCATAACCCACCCCTAAAATGTGATCACTTTTGCCATTGTGCATCTTCCATTGAAAAAAGGCACGGGATTGCGGTTACACACTGGGAATGCCCGAAGTGGGCAGGCTATGATGGTGTGACAGGAGTGGTGACAGCGTTGTCATCCGACAGCTGCCGATGGTATAACTTATCGGGATACTCTGCCCGGGAAACCCTGCGGGCGGCCAAAAATTCAATGAGCGCGCCGTAAATAACCGCCTGCGGGGAGGTGCAGCTGCCCGATAATTCTAATAAGGGAGAAAACGATGTCTGAAGTGCACACCTATCCGGTGCCCGAGTCCTTTGCCGCCGATGCCCTGGTTCGCGACGAAGATTACCAGCGGATGTATCGCCAGTCGGTGGACGATCCTCAAGCTTTCTGGTCCCAGCAGGCCAACGATTTTCTGCAGTGGAGCAAGCCCTTTACCAAAGTGGTCGAGGAAGATCTGAAAAAGGGCCACACCGCCTGGTTTGCGGATGGTGAACTCAACGTCTCCGTCAACTGCATCGACCGACATCTGCCGGCTCGCGCCAGTCAGACCGCATTTATCTGGGAAGGCGACGACCCCGCCGACAGCAAGTCCATCACCTACGGTGAACTGCACCAACAGGTTTGCCGACTGGCGAACCTGCTCAAGGCGCGCGGGGTCAACAAAGGCGATCGCGTCTGTATTTACATGCCAATGATTCCCGAGGCGGCCTATGCCATGCTGGCTTGCTCCCGCATCGGTGCGGTGCACTCGGTGGTATTTGGCGGTTTCTCGCCCGATTCCCTGAAAGACCGAATTCTCGATTCCGACTGCCGTCTGGTCATTACCGCCGATGAAGGGGGGCGCGGCGGCCGCAAGGTGCCGCTGAAGGCCAATGTGGACAAGGCCCTGGCCAAGTGCCCGGATGTACACACCGCCATCGTGGTCAAGCGCACCGGGGCCAATATCGATTGGGACAGCAAGCGTGACATCTGGTACACAGAGTCCGTTGCCGAGCAGAGCGCCGAGTGTGCGCCCGAGCCGATGAATGCGGAAGACCCGCTGTTTATCCTCTACACATCCGGCTCTACCGGCAAGCCGAAAGGCGTACTGCACACCACCGCCGGTTACCTGCTGATGTCCACCATGACCTTCAAATACGCCTTCGACTATAAAGAGGGCGATATTTTCTGGTGTACCGCAGATGTGGGCTGGATCACCGGCCACAGCTATATCGTTTACGGCCCCCTCTGTGCCGGTGCCATCTCTCTGATGTTTGAGGGGGTGCCCACTTATCCGGATGCCTCCCGTTGCTGGCAGGTGGTCGAAAAGCACAAGGTCAATATTTTCTACACCGCCCCTACCGCGATTCGTGCGCTGATGGGCGCCGGAGATGATTTCGTCACAAAATGCGATCGCAGTTCTCTGAAACTGCTGGGCACTGTGGGGGAGCCAATCAACCCGGAAGCCTGGGAGTGGTATTACCAGGTGGTGGGCGAGAAGCGCTGCCCGATTGTGGATACCTGGTGGCAAACCGAAACCGGCGCCCACCTGATCACCCCGCTGCCCGGCGCGACTGCATTGAAACCGGGTTCCGCCACACATCCGTTCTTCGGCGTGCAACCGGCGCTGCTGGATGAAAAAGGCCAGGAAATCGAAGGTGAAGGCGAGGGCGCACTGGTAATGAAGGCCAGCTGGCCGAGCATGATCCGCAGCGTGTATGGCGATCACCAGCGGATGATCGATACCTATTTCTCCACCTTCCCCGGCTACTACTTTACCGGCGATGGCGCGCGCCGCGATGCCGATGGTTACTACTGGATTACCGGCCGTATCGACGACGTGCTGAATGTTTCCGGCCACCGTTTGGGCACCGCGGAAATCGAGAGTGCGATCGTGTTGCATGAAGACACCGCGGAAGCGGCGGTGGTGGGTTACCCTCACGATATCAAGGGGCAGGGTATTTACTGCTACGTAACCTTGAAAAACGGCCGTGAGCCTTCCGAGGAATTGCGCAAGGAACTGATCGACCTGTGCGTGCAGGAAATCGGCCCCATCGCCAAACCCGATATCATCCAGTGGGCCCCCGGCCTGCCGAAAACCCGCTCTGGAAAAATCATGCGCCGTATTTTGCGCAAGATTGCCTGCAATGAGCTGGATTCGTTGGGCGATACGTCGACCCTTGCCGATCCGTCAGTTGTGGATGAACTTGTGGACCACCGGGCGAATAAGTAGCTTCTGCACTTCGCTGTCACTTGGAGCTCGGTTTAGAGTTTGGTGGCGGAAAATCACTGGGGACGGGTTTTCAGGATCGGGCTAGGCGCCCCCCATCAACCCGTCCCCAGCACTTTCCCTGCAATTCCAACCCGTTGACTACGTTAGAGCCATTGCGAGTTTGGCGCGAAGTAAATCTGCCTGATGCGAAGGTGGAGTACCGGGTATGGTTTTTCGAAAGCGTCGGCGACAGGGACGTCGCCGACGCAGCGTACAGGGATGTATTCACAGCGGTTTCGAAAAACCATACCCGGTACTCCACCGCCACACAGCGCAAACAATGCGATCCACCAAACCTGCCACTTGATCTGAACCAAGACAAAATCCCGATCCGGTGATTTAATGCCTATAAATGGTTTTGAGTAAGTTCCCAGCAGCACCGGAGGCAGCATGCAGAATATTCTTGTCATCCTCGACAAACCCAAACACGAACAGATCGCCCTGCAGCGGGCGCTGGAACTTGCGGACAAGGCGGGGGCGAAGCTGCAGTTGGTGAGTTTTGTATATGAGCCCGTGGTGTCCATCCCGATTCTGTCCGGCTCGATTCTGAACCTCAGTGACCAGATTAAAAAAGAGCGTGGCGAATGGCTGCAGGCCCTGCAGAGCGAATATGCACTCCCCTCGGGCTCTACTGCCGAAGTTATCTGGCATCACGATATTCCTTCCTGGACCATCGAACACCTCGCCAGCAACCCCTGCGACCTGGTGGTAAAAACCGCGCAGAAACAGTTTGGCCGCGGCGGATTTGGTTCCATCGACTGGCGCCTGATCGAAAGTGTGCCAACCCCGCTGTGGCTCGCGGTCAGCACCCACTGGGTCAAACGCGATCGCATTGTCGCGGCACTCGACCCCGCTGTGGATAACCCCCTGCACATAGAACTGAACCAGCGCGTTCTCAAACTAGGAGAGCGCATGACACAGCTGCTCGGTGCGGATCTCGAATCCGTTGCCTGTGTGCCGGTTTCCGGTGAGGTTACGGATATCGATACATTCCGTAAGCAGGCCGGGGCGCTTCTCGAGGCGATCGACAAGGTCATTGCCGAGAGTGGTGTTACCTGCAGCCAGTCCCACTTCGTTACCGGCAAGCCTGCCGCCGAGGTTAATCGTGCGGTGGACCGCAACAAGGCGCGGATGATTCTGGTGGGTCGCGGTGTGCGCAAAGGGCCCCGCGGGTTTTTGCTGGGTAATACCGCCGAGCGAATTCTCGGCCGCACCAATACTGATGTATTGATCGTTCCCTGATATCGAAGGCCCACACGGGCAGCTTCTGGGGAAGCTTAAGGCTTAAGGAAAAGCACATCGTGAACGAGCAGCAGTACCTCTTCGAGCACTATCGTTTCAATGCCGAGCAGCGTCTCAAGGCATTCAATTTTTTTGTGGTGTTGTCGATGTTTGCTGATGGCGGGGTGTTTACTGCCATCGAAAAGGGCTTCCATCCGATCATTTTGATGCTGCTGGGGGGCTTTGTGCTGATTGTCTCCGCGGTCTTCTGGGTAATGGATGTGCGCAGCCGACAGTTGTTGAGCCTGGCGGTGCCCGGGCTGAAAGCCATGGAGCAACAATTACCGGAACCGGCACGGGTGTTTTGCCGCGATGACCACGGCCAGAGCACGTTTATCCGTTATACCTTTGCCATCCGCGCGCTGATTGCCGGTCAGTTTCTCTGTGGTGCCGCCGTTGTTTTCTACGGTGTTCTGGGGTTGTTCAACCTTCTCTGATTTTCCCCGCGTCCGTTGCTGATCCAAATTTCACGGTACGGACACACCAGTCTCTTTTCCGCCATCTATACTCATTGCCCCGGCGGCGCTGGACCGCTTCAGGTACAGGGAGGTACTGGCATGCTCGATCATATCGGCGTGATTGTTCACGATTACCAGCGCAGCAAAGCGTTTTATCTGGCGGCGTTGGCGCCGCTGGGTTATGAACTGGTATCGGAAATGGGCGAATGGGGTGGAATTGGCTGGGGAGAAAAACCGCAGTTGTTGTTCAAGGGTGGCTCAAGTACCAAGCCCAGGCTGCATATTGCCTTCAGTGCCGAAGACCGGGAAACGGTGCGAGCCTTCCACACCGCGGCACTGGAAGCCGGAGGCGAAGACAGCGGCAGTCCCGGGGTGCGGCCTGAGTATCACGACAGTTATTACGCGGCCAGTGTGCTCGACCCGGATGGGCACAATATCGAGGTGGTGTGCCATATTCCCGCCGATGCATTCGATTAGCCGTTACTTTGCTAAACGGAAATTTTCTTTACCGCGCCGCTTCACAGGCGTACTCATTTTTGGCCCGGCGCTACAAGTCGCTCAAGTTGCCCTTGGAGTGCGCGTTTTTTTGCGGTACAGCGCCAATAATTCTGCCGGAAATTCCCCGATAACGGACCTAGAAAAATGAGGTGTCCATGTCTCTTGCCCTGATAGTTACCCTGGCCGTGAATAGCCCGCCGAATCCCGAAACCGAGGAAAACTCGCCGTCGTCTGCGGCAAAAAACGCGGCGATGGAAGAAGTATTGGTACTGGGTCGCCAGCTGAACCTGAATGGCGCGGCCATCTCTGCTTCCCAGGGCGAAGTGGGACCAACGGAAATTGGCGCCTGGCCGCTGATCCGCACCGGTGACCTGATGGAGTTCGTGCCCGGTATGGTGGCCACCCAGCACTCCGGCAGTGGCAAGGCCAACCAGTATTTTATCCGCGGTTTCAACCTGGACCACGGCACCGACTTTGCCACCTTTGTCGATGGCATGCCGGTCAACATGCGTACCCACGGTCACGGCCAGGGCTACACCGATCTCAATTTCGTGATCCCGGAAACCGTGGCACGCCTGAGCTACCGCAAGGGGCCCTATTACGCCGAAGTGGGAGACTTTTCCTCCGCCGGCTCCGCCAGTTTCAGTCTCATGGAAACGCTGCCCAATGGTCTTGCGGAGCTGAGTGCTGGTGAATACGGCTATCGCCGCGGGGTGGTTGCAGACTCCATTTCCAAAGGCGAAGGGGATTTGCTGCTGGCCGCGGAATGGCAGACCTACGATGGCCCCTGGTCAGATATCAGCGAGGATGTGAACAAGATCAATCTGCTGGGGAAATATTCTGCGGATCTGCGGGGCGGTCGTGCTCAGTTCACATTTATGGGGTATGACAACCAGTGGAACTCCCCGGACCAGATTCCGGCGCGGGCCGTGGACGATGGCTTGATCGATGCCTTTGGCTCGCTGGATCCGGATCTCGGTGGCGATACCCGCCGCTACAGCTTCTCCGGTGGCTGGATTGGCGCCGTTGCCGCTGGCGAGCTTTCCGCCAGCGCCTACGCCATCGACTACGACTTCAATCTATGGTCCAACTTCACCTACCTGCTGGACGACGCCGACAACGGTGATCAGTTCAAGCAGCGGGATGACCGCCGCGTTTACGGTTTCGAGCTGGCCCAGAAGTGGCAGCGGGAAAATGTTGACTGGCAGCTGGGACTGCAGGGGCGCCGGGACGATATCGACAAGGTCGGCCTCTACCGCACAGCGGGCCGCCAGGTATTGGAGGCGGTGCGTGAAGACCGCGTGATGCAGGACAGCCTGGGGCTTTTTGCGGTGCACCAGTACCGCTGGACCGACACCCTGCGCAGTTACCTGGGCCTGCGCTACGACTATTACGATTTCGATGTGAATGCCGGGCTCGCCGCCAACAGCGGGCAGCGCAGCGATGGCAAGTCCTCCCTCAAGGGAAGCCTGGCCTGGCAGCCCTGGCCGGTATCCGAGTTCTACCTGAGCTACGGCCAGGGCCTGCATTCCAACGACGCCCGCGGCACCGTGATCCAGGTGGACCCGGTCACCGGTGCGCCGGTTGACGCGGTGGATCCGCTGGTGGAATCCCGCGGCTATGAGGTGGGGTCACGCCTGTTTGTCACCGATCAGCTGCACGCCACTCTGGCCCTGTGGCAGCTGGAACTGGATTCCGAACTGCTGTTTGTTGGCGACGCCGGCAATACCGAGGCCAGCCGCCCCAGCGAGCGGCAGGGCGTGGAGGCGGGGCTCTACTGGTTCGCTTCCGAGCGCATCAGCGGGGAACTGGAGCTTTCCTATACAGACGCGAACTTCACCGATGCGGATCCCGCGGGAGACGAGATTTCCGGCGCTATCCCGCTGGTGGCCAGTGCCGCAGTCAATTACAACGGCGATAACGGCTGGTTTGCTTCCCTGCACCTGCGCCACTTCGGCGGTTATCCGTTGATCGAGGACGGCAGTGTGGAGTCCGACGGCTCCTCGCTGGTGAACCTGCGTTTCGGCCGGGAACTGCAGCAGTGGCGTCTGCAGCTGGACCTGCTCAATCTGCTGGATTCCCGCGATCACGATGTGGATTACTTCTATGCCTCGAGGCTGCCCGGCGAGGGCAGTGACGGGGCGGAAGATATCCACTACCACATCTTTGAGCCGCGCAGCCTGCGCGCCTCCCTGCGTTATCAGTTCTGAGCACCGGACTCCTCCTGCTGCAGTCGCTGCAGCAGGCGCTCCGCCCACTGGATCCAGGCTTTCTCGGTCTCGATGCCGAGCAGCAGCGGCTGGTGAGACAGCCATAACATTTGCTGCTGCTCCGGTGGGCGCTTGTAGAAGCGCGCATTCTGCGCTTCGTAGGTGGCCAGTTCCTGGCGGTGCTCTGCCAGCTGGCGTTCCAGCTGCGCGCGCATGAGTGCCGGTGGCAGATGGTGGCCGGCGAACAGCTGTAGCAGAAACGGATCGCGGATTTTCTGCGCGGCGGCGGGCCTGGCCGCCAACTGGCGCAGGGTGGCGCGACCCGCTTCGGTGAGGCTGTAGACCTTCTTGTCCGGACGACCGTCCTGAATCTGTTCCTCGCAGTCCAGCAGCCCTTCCTGATGCAGCTTGTGCAGTTCCCGGTACATCTGCTGATGGCTGGCACTCCAGAAGTGGTTCACGCTGCGTTCGAAGCGGCGCTTGAGGTCATAGCCGCTACCGGGTTCGATATCCAACAGGGTCAATACGGCAAATCTCAGGGACATGGCAATCGCAATCGGGTGGTTCGGAAGGTGGGGTGGCTGAATATGCACTGAGTTGCATAGTGTTCGCCAGTGTAAAGGTTTTCCTGGCGGCTTTCCCGGGGTGGATTGCGCCGGAGTTCTGGTGATTGGCGAGAGGTGCAAAGGGTGGCGCTGGCAAAGGATTTATTGCGGATATGGATTTATCTTTCTGGTCATATTTAGGATGGGAATACTTTAAATAACAAAAAGTTAATATGAGAGACCTAGTATTTACACCGCTAGTCGCTATAATCGCCGCGATCATCAAAAGTGGTCAAATTATGCCCAGCAAAAGTCCTTAATTCAGAAGTACGCGGTCGTCAGCCACAAGCCATTCGCCGCCTTTCGGGTCAGTTGTAACCATGTCGCCGCAATCCCTGTCTCAGGCTACCGAAGCCATTCCCGTCTCCCCACCGGTCATGGTGCTGGAGGACGAGCAGCCCGTAGAGACATCGCAGTCCACCAACAGCCAGCACAACAGTCAGAACAACCGGCGTACCCGCTGGAACGAATGGCTGCTGGACGTTTTTGCCATGAACAGCTTCTCCTGGATCATAGCGATCCCCATCGAGCTGGTGCTGGCGGGCATGAGCTGGAATGAGCACCTGAAGGTGCGCCTGCTGGCGGTCGTGTTCAATACCGTGATCGCGCGCCCCTTCAGCCTCTACCGCAACTGGGTGGTGGCACGCTTTGGTCGCGGCGGCGCTCTGCACAATTACGGCGTCGACACCTTTGTGTTCCTGAGCTTCCAGCTGCCGCTGTACACTCTCAACATGATGCTGGGTGGCGCCTCGGTGGCGGAGATCGCCACTGCCTGTATCACCTTCATGATGATTGCCGGTGCCCTGGGTCGCCCCTACGGCATATATCTCGACTTCCTGCGCCGCCTTTGGCTCAATCGGCGACCTGTCGTGGATACTGCCGCCACCGGTTGAGAGGCAAACCCTGCCAGGAATGGGTGAAGGGATACCTGAAGGGGGGGTCGTGTGGCTTTTTCCGGGGCGCTGCCGCGCCAATGCCAGGCGGCTGCCCCCAGTCTCGCGTGTAACACTGTAATTGGTACGGGTGTTTATACGCGCCTGTTTAGTGATTTCTACGCTGTAAATTCTGCCAGATGGCGTAAAATGGTGTTGTCTGCACGCTGCGATTAAGGTATCTAACGCGCGAACAGCCATATAACAATGATCGGAAAGGCCGCTCGGGGCGTAACACCGAGCCTGGAACAAGCAGTTCCGCCTTCCGGCCGGGTCGCAGGAATGACCCGGTATCTATTTGGTTTCAAGGAAGATCAACGCCATGTCCATTTGCGGCTCCGCAAGTCGTGTCTCATGCAGCGGCCCCACGGCCTCCAGTGCCCAGTATGCCCCGCTTTCCGGTTGGCGCATTTCGGCTCTCGTCGCGCTGTTGTGGTTCCCCCTGTCGGCCTCCGCCTTTCCCGGCGAAGACCTGTTGCTCGATACCCAGCTTCCCATGGTGTGGTTTCTGGCCCTGGTACTGTTGGCGACGGCCTGCGCCGTTGGCTGGGGTATCGCCAGGTCGAAAACCCTGGCGGCATTGGATGCCGGTGCCGCTCAGGCGACGGACTTGCAGGCGGAAAATGCCAAGCTTTTCCGGCAGGTGCAGTCCCGGGTCCACGAGTTGATGGTGCGCGACAAGCTGCTCGAAGAAAGTAAATATGAGGCAGAGCAGCTCCGCGAAGAACACTGCGATTTCCTTTCCATCAGCAGTCACCGCATGCAAAAGCCACTGGAAACGGTGGTCAGTACCCTGAATCTGCTGGCGCGGGGCGCCGATAGCGATGTCCGTCAGCTGGCGGAGGCGGCCCTCAGCCAGTGCCGGCAATTGCGTAGCAATCTCGAGGAGCTGCAGCGCGCGGGTCAGCTGCCCGGACAGGAGCGGGCCCCGTCCGTGCTAACGGAAAGAACCCAGCGCGAAATGGAAATCTTGCTGGTAGAAAATGACAGCCATCCCTCTCTGCGCAGTCGCCTGGAGGCTTTCGGGCACAAAGTGCGCAGGGAAACCAATGGCGTCGATGGCGCCGATGCGGCGCTGCGGGGAAAATTTGACCTGGTGCTGATCGATATCCGCCTGCCTTTGATCGATGGTATTGAAACCGCGCGCAAAATTCGTGGCGACTTCGGCAACAACGACCTGCTGATCTATGGTCTGGTATCGGATCTGCGCAAGGGCGACCGGGAGCGTTATCTGGAACGCGGCCTGAGTGGCATCCTGTCACTGCCGGCCAGTGATGGACAGATATTGCAATTGTTGAGTCTTGTCGATCAGAAAACCGCGCAGCGGGCTCCCGCCGGGCAGCCCAAACGGGTGGCAAAAATGCTCAACGGAAGCACTCTGGAGCGCCAGCGCGACACCCTCGGCCATCTGGCATTCAGTGAGTTACTGGGAGAGCGCCTTGCCAATCTGCCCAAGAAGGTCACTGCATTTACCAGTGCCCTCACCGGGCGTCACTGGCTGGATGCGCAGCATCAGGCCCAGGTGATTGCCGCGGAGGCGGAAAGTGTCGGCCTGGAAGTGGTCGCCAGCCGCCTCAAGGCGCTCTCGGCGCGCTTGTCCATCGACAGCGAACGCGATTATTGTCGCCACCAGCGCACCGAAATTCTGGGGCTTATGCGTACTTCCATTCAGCAGCTGAAAGCCTGGCGGGAAAAAAATGTCCACACTGAATGGGCTTTGGGTTGAACCGTGCAACGGGCGCGACCGGATGCTGTAGTACCAAGTGCTTGTTGGCCGGATTGCGCCTAAACTCAGCCCATATTTTCTCAATGGAACCCCGAATGTCTGAGCAGTACCCCACCCCACAACAGGCAGAACGCGAGCGCGCCGGCCGCGATATCGCGACGCTGGTCTATCTCATCCAGGCCATCAGTATTTTTACCGCAGTGCCATTCTTTGTCGGCGTGATCATCAACTACGCCAAGCGCGGCGATGTGCGTGGCACTCTGGCGGAATCCCATTTCCGCTGGCAGATACGTACTTTCTGGTACAGCCTGGTGTGGGCGGTGGTCGGCTGGGCGACAGTGTGGATTCTGGTGGGCTTTGTGGTCTGGGGTGTGGCCTGGGTGTGGGTGATATATCGCGTCATTCGCGGCTGGCTGCGACTGGCGGACGGTCGCCCCGCGTATTCCTAGTTGATTGCCGGTATACAGGGCCAGATTGTTTATTGTTTTGAAGTAAAGCCGATAATCGGTGAGAGAAATGTTGAGCGGCCAATTGGCCGCTCTTTTTTTGTCCGGTTTTTTGTTGTCCGATTGGGTGCGGGTGTTACAGCGTGCTTGTCATCGCCAGCATAAACAGGTCCGCCGGCAGCTGCTGACCATTGACGATCAGATTGCCGCGATCAAATTGCAGTTGCATGGAAAGCTCTCCGTTGTTTTCCAGCAGCAGTCCGTACTGTTTTAGTGTGGTGGCCTGCATGATCAGTGGCGATTGCATCAGCGCCTGCTCCGCAGCGTTGATATTGGCCGTGCCATTCAGGGCGTCGAGCCAGAAGAACTTGTTGTTGCGGTCGTATCTGCGTGGCATGCCCTGCCAATTCGCATCCACCTGCAGCTGCATGGTGCCGTTGGCGGTTTTGATGTCCAGTTGTTGTTGGATCTGCAAAGGGCGATCAAATACCCGCGCCCAGTTGCGCTGTGAGGCGGGCGTCAGCAGTAGGCTGTATAGGTAGTGGTGCAGGTCTTCATAGCTGACCGCCGGTAGCAGGGTTTGCTGGTTCAGGCTTGTCGCAGGTGTGGCCGACTGGATTTCTGGAAGGGTGATATTGGTTTGGACCTTCAGAGTGCGCGCGGCCACCAGTTCACCACGGTAATCAATGACCGCATCGCGCAATTCCAGCGGACCGGAATCATTGTTGGTACGCACCAGCGGCAGCTTCAGCTGAAGGGTGCCGGCGCCGCTGGGAGCGAGGTTGAATTCGCCGCGACCAGATTGCAGGTAGAGTGCCTCGCGGTGGCCATCCATGCGCACAAACTCACCGAGTTCGAAGTGGCTGTCCTGCTGCCGGCCCTGGTAGTCGGTGACAATCCGGATTTCGGCGCCCTTGAACTGGATCTGCTGGTCGCCCTCCTGGCGGTTGATAGGCAGCAGGTGCAGGGTGTTGACGACGCGGTTGTTGGTGCCGACCAGGGTTTCCACAATCACCGGGCTGTTTTTGACATCAGTGCCGATGGCGCCGTAATAGGCCTCCAGCTGCTGGCGCAGGGCGGGCTCCAGCTGTTGCCCGGTGAGGCGGGTTTCAGCGTAAATGACGCCGACCCGGGGGCCGCCGCGGGTAAACAGCAGTGGGCCGTGCTGGATTTCGGTGTAGGCCTCGGTAATGCCGTCTTTGCCATTGAGCAGGGTCAGGGCTTCCGCGCCAAACCAGCCGCGCTGGTAGCCGGTGAGTTCGATATTGGGCTGATTGGCCAGTTGTTGCTGCAGGACTTCCTCCACCTTGGGGCCGATCACGCGGGGCGCGATCAACGCGACCAGCAGCAACAGGGAAGTAAGGGAAATCAGGATAAATCTTAGGGCTTTCATGAAATAGTAATCAGGCGCTGAAATTTTGAACGCCAGATGGTATCAGATTGCAATGACTCCCGTGACCTCGGGATAGTGAAGAGAACGTTAAGAATTTATAGGCCGACAGCGATTGGACAAAACTGGAGGGAAGAAAAACCCACTGGCTGCCCATGACTGTAGGTTGAGCAAGGCGCACCATGCCCAACGGCAATCTGCCCACGGAAATCAGTCCCCGACCACCTTGCCACACTCCCCGGAAATCGCCCGTGCCACCCGGGAGCCACTCTCCCGACCCAGCGCCTGCGAGATAAAGTTGCCTGCCAGTGCCAGCTTGCCCAGATCCACCCCAGTGTGAATACCGAGTCCATCGAGCATATACAGTACATCCTCGCTGGCCACATTGCCCGAGGACCCTCTGGCATAAGGACAGCCGCCGAGGCCGGCGACCGCCGAATCCACCACCGCAATACCTACCTGCAGGGCCGCATAGATGTTTGCCAGTGCCTGGCCATAGGTATCGTGGAAGTGCACCGCAAGCTTTTCCAGCGGTACCTGCTGCGCGACGGTCTCGATCATATACCGGGCCTTTTCCGGCGTGCCGACGCCGATGGTGTCGCCGAGGCTGATTTCATAACAGCCCATGTCCAGCAGGGCCCTGCTGACTTCCGCCACCTTTTCGGCCCTGATCTCGCCCTCGTACGGGCAGCCGAGTACACAGGACACGTAACCGCGCACCGGAATGCCGTCGGCTTTGGCCTGCTGTACGAGGGGACGGAAGCGCGCCAGACTTTCTTCGATGGAACAGTTGATGTTCTTGCGGGTAAAACTTTCCGAGGCCGCGCCGAACACCGCCACCTCATCGGCACCGGCTTCCCGCGCGCGCTCGTAGCCCACCATGTTGGGGGTGAGCGCACTGTAGATCACGCCGGATCTGCGCTGGACACCAGCCAGCACTTCTTCACTGGACGCCATTTGCGGCACCCATTTCGGACTCACAAAACTGCCCGCTTCGATAACGGGCAAACCGCTGTCACTCAATAGATCGATCAGTTGCACCCGGGTTTGAACCGAGATGGGATGCTGCTCATTTTGCAGACCGTCACGAGGGCCCACTTCGACCATTTTCACCCGATGTGGCAGATTCATGTTCAGGCCTCCGCGGCTTTTGCGGCAAAGTCGATCAACAGCGTGCCGCCATCCACCAGTTCACCTGCGGCACAGAAAAATTGGCTGACAGTGCCGTTGGCCGGTGCGCGCAGCGTGTGTTCCATTTTCATCGCCTCCATCACCAGCAGTGGCTGATCTTTTTCCACGGTCGCGCCTGGCTCTACCAGCAGTGCGACGATGGTGCCATTCATCGGTGCGTCGAGGCCGTGGCCGGCTTCACTGGCTTCACCGATATCAGCAGGCAATATGCGGAAGTCCAATTGCTCGCCGTTGATAAACACGGTGCCCTGGTTGCCACTGGCAACACTGCTGTAACTCAGTCGGCGGCCATCGACAATGGCCACATTCTGACCGTGGGGTATCGACAGTGTGCCCGCCTGGGCATCCAGCGCAGCACTGCACTGCCACCGTAGGTTTTCGACACTGCCGGAGAAGCGGATCTCGATCTCCCGGCCGTGGACTTCCACTCGCTGGCTGCGCCAGACGGTGAGACCATTGCGCCAGTTGTTGCCGCTGTGCCAGGGGGAAAACGGGTCTGTTTTGGGCGCAGTGCGGTGCTGTGCGCGGGTTTCGCTGTGGTGCAGGAAGGCGGCAATCGCGGCACACTGCTGTGAACGCAGCTGACGCTCCTGCTGCAAAATTTCCTGCTCGTGGTCTTCGATAAAGTGGGTGCTGACGCGGCCGTTGGCAAAGGCACTGTGATTGATCACCCGGCGCAGGAATTCGATATTGTGGCGCAGGCCGGCGATCTGATATTGCTGTAGTGCGCGGTCGAGTTTGCTCAGGGCCTCGCGGCGATTGCGGCCGTGTACGATCAGTTTGGAAATCATCGGGTCGTAGTGCACGCTGATTTCATCTCCGGTCTGAACACCGGTATCGACGCGCACGGACTTGTCTTCCACCGGCGGCCGGTGGCGCAAGAGTTTGCCGGTGGATGGCAGGAAATCGTTGTCGGGATCTTCCGCATAGATACGCACTTCAAATGCGTGGCCGATCATGTGCAGGTCGTCCTGCTGCAATGGCAGAGGATCACCGGCGGCGATAGACAGCTGCCAGGCCACCAGATCCTGTCCGGTAATCATTTCGGTCACCGGATGTTCCACCTGCAGGCGGGTGTTCATTTCCATAAAGTAGAAAGCGCCGCTGGCATCCAGCAGAAATTCGACGGTGCCTGCCCCCACGTAACCGATAGCGTGCGCGGCGCGCAGGGCAGCTTCCCCCATATTTTTACGGGTTTCCGCGGGCAGGCCAGGGGCGGGCGCTTCTTCGACGATTTTCTGATGGCGGCGCTGTACCGAACAGTCGCGCTCAAACAGGTATACCCCTTTGCCCTGTTTGTCACAGAATACCTGGATTTCCACATGCCGCGGATTGATGACGTAGCGCTCGATCAGCATCTGGTCGTCACTGAAGGCGTTTTGCGCTTCCCGTTTGGCGGCTTCCAGTGCGTTGTGAAAATCGGCGGGTTTGTCTACCCGTCGCATGCCTTTGCCACCACCACCGGCGGCGGCCTTGAGCAACACCGGGTAACCGATACGATTCGCGTGGCCTTCAAGGATACCGGGATCCTGGTTCTGTCCGTGGTAGCCCGGTACCAGCGGTACTTTGGCTTCTTCCATGATGCGCTTGGCGGCGGACTTGGAGCCCATGGCGTCGATGGCGCCGGCAGGCGGACCGACAAAGATGATGCCGGCTTTATCACAGGCGCGACAGAAGTTGGCATTTTCGGATAAAAAGCCGTATCCGGGATGGATTGCGTCGGCGCCGGTCTGTTTGGCAGCGGCGATGACTTTGTCGATGTCGAGGTAGGATTCTCTCGCCGGTGCGGGGCCGAGGTGCACGGCTTCATCGGCCTGCTGCACGTGCAGGGCGTTGGCGTCTGCATCGGAGTAGACCGCAACGGTGGCGACGCCGAGGCGACGCGCGGTGCGGATAATACGACAGGCAATTTCGCCGCGGTTGGCGATCAGCAGTTTGCGAATCATGTCTTGCTCTGTGGTGCTCTGTTTTTGGTCCGTGGCCGCGGTGAGTGGTGCTCAGCTACCGCGCCGTGGCGGTCGGTCACCGGGGATGGGTTTTCAATTCGAATTTTGGTGCTTCGTAAGCATTGGCGGTGTTCGCTTACTCTTCGCTGGTATTCATCCAACTAGGAGCGCGCTTTTCCAGGAACGCGCTCAACCCTTCCTGTCCCTCGGGGGAAACTCGAACTGCCGCAATCAACGCACTGGTCTGCCCCTGCAGTTCCTCATTGATCACCCGGTTCGACATGGACATCGCCAACTGTTTCGCCAGGGTCACCGCATTGGGGCCGTTGTCGACGATGCTGTTCACCAGCTTTTGTACGGTCAGATCCAGATCGCTTTCGTGCACCACTTCGGAAACCAGTCCGATTGCCAGCGCGCGCTCTGCAGAGAAACGCTCGGCAGTGACAAAATAGCGCCGCGCCTGACGGGCGCCGATGGCATTGATGACGTAGGGACTGATGGTGGCGGGTAGCAGACCGATTTTCACTTCGCTCAGGCAGAAGCTGGCACGCTCTGCAGCAACGGCGATGTCGCAGCAGCTGACGAGGCCCACGGCTCCGCCAAACGCGGCTCCTTGTACCCGTGCAATGGTAGGTGCAGGGAACTGGTCGAGTTTGTGCAGCATCGCAGCGAGGGCAGCTGCGTCGCGGCGGTTTTCTTCTTCGCCGTAATCTGCCATGCGCTTCATCCAATTAAGGTCGGCACCGGCGGAAAAGTTCTTGCCGTTCGAGGCGAGTACCAGCGCACGGATGCCGCCGCTGCGAGCGAGGTTGTCGAAAGTCTCACCGAGCTGGCGAATCAGGTCGTCGTCGAAGGCGTTGTGAATTTCCGGGCGGTTGAGGGTAACCGTGGCAACACCTTCGCTATCGATTTCGCACAACATTTTTTCGCTCATGGCTTTATCACTCAAAATAGATCCTTTCAATTCGACAATTGCTACGGAGTTGGGAAGGTTCTGCTGCCGGACCCGCACGATACTATCTCCGGGCACCGAATTACATTCGGAAAACCCCGAACTTCGTTTCCTCTGGCTCTTTGTGTGTTGCCGCCGCAAGACACAGTCCCAACACCGTACGGGTATCTTTCGGATCAATCACGCCGTCATCCCACAGGCGTGCGGACGCGTAATAGGGGTGGCCCTGGTGTTCGTAGTCATCGATGATCGGCTGTTTGAACTTCGCGATTTCTTCCGCGCTCCAGTCCTCACCCTGTGCCGCCATCTGGTCTTTTTTCACCTGCGCCAGTACCCCCGCCGCCTGCTCACCGCCCATCACCGAGATGCGTGCGTTGGGCCACATAAACAGGAAGTTGGGGTCGTAGGCGCGGCCGCACATACCGTAGTTGCCGGCACCGAAAGAGCCGCCGATCAGGATGGTGATTTTCGGCACTTTTGCGGTGGCTACCGCTGTCACCATTTTCGCGCCGTGCTTGGCAATGCCGCCGGCCTCGTACTGCTTGCCCACCATAAAACCGGTGATGTTCTGCAGGAATACCAGCGGAATATTGCGCTGTGCACACAGTTCGATAAAGTGCGCGCCTTTTTGTGCACTCTCTGCAAACAGAATGCCGTTATTTGCAACGATCCCTACCGGATAACCATGAATACGCGCAAAGCCTGTGACCAGAGTAGTCCCGTACAGCGCCTTGAACTCATCAAACTCGGAACCGTCCACGACCCGCGCAATGACCTCGCGTACATCGAACGGCTGACGGGAATCTTTCGGCACAATGCCGTAGATCTCTTCTGGTGGATAAATCGGCTCGATCGGCTTGGCGATATCGAGGCCCGGATTTTTCACCCGATTCAGGCGCGCCACGGAATTGCGCGCGATCTGCAGCGCGTGGGTATCGTTATTGGCAAAGTGGTCGGAAACACCGGAGGTTTTGCAGTGCACCTCTGCACCACCGAGTTCCTCCGCAGAAACCTCTTCCCCGGTAGCCGCCTTCACCAGCGGTGGACCCGCAAGGAAAATCGTGGCTTGCTCCTTCACCATGATCGACTCATCCGCCATCGCCGGTACATAAGCACCACCGGCGGTACAGCTGCCCATCACCACCGCAATCTGTGGAATGTTCTTCGCCGACAGATTGGCCTGGTTGAAGAAAATACGCCCGAAGTGCTCGCGGTCCGGGAACACATCGTCCTGACGCGGCAGGTTGGCACCGCCGGAATCCACCAGATAAATACACGGCAGATTGTTCTGTTCCGCAATCGCTTGCGCGCGCAGGTGTTTTTTCACTGTCAGCGGGTAATAAGTACCGCCCTTCACCGTTGCATCGTTGGCCACAATCACACAGGGCTGACCGGCAACGGTACCGATACCGGTAAGGATGCCGGCCGCCGGCACGTCTTCACCGTAAACGTCATAGGCGGCCAACTGGGAAAATTCCAGAAACGAGCTGCCCGGGTCCAGCAGGGTATCGATACGATCTCGCGGCAGCAGTTTGCCGCGGGACACATGTTTTTCCCGCGCGCGCTCACTGCCACCTTTGGCAATGGTTTCCAGCTTGTTGCGCAGGTCATCGACGATGCTCTGCATCTGCTCGCGGTTTTCCGCAAATGCTGGATCACGGGAATTTATCTTGCTCTGAATCTGATTCATAAAGACTTACGAAGTTGATTAGAGATCAGCGCCACAATGCGAAGGTGCTGATACCGGTATTGGTTTGCAGGACCTTCTGCGACAGGGATGTCGCGGAAGAGCCCCCATGGATGGGTTCACGGCGTGTCCTGCAAACCAATACCGGTAGCAGCGCCGCCACAAAACCATCTACAAAGTCCTTAGCGAGTTTCGTTAAACAACTCACGCCCAATCAGCATGCGACGGATCTCGGAAGTACCCGCACCAATCTCATACAGCTTGGCATCGCGCAGCAGACGACCGGTAGCGTACTCGTTGATGTAACCGTTGCCGCCCAGGGTCTGAATCGCCTGCAGCGCCATCTGCGTCGCGCGCTCCGCCGTAAACAGAATCACCGCCGCAGAATCCTTGCGCGAATCCTCACCGCGATCACAGGCGCGCGCCACCGCATACAGATACGCACGGCTCGCATTCAGGTCCGTATACATATCCGCCACCTTGCCCTGCATCAGCTGGAACTCACCGATCGCCTTGCCGAACTGCTTGCGCTCGTGCAGGTAAGGCACCACGATATCCAGGCACGCCTGCATGATACCCACCGGGCCACCGGACAAAATCGTGCGCTCGTAATCCAGGCCACTCATCAGCACGCGCACACCGCCGTTCAGCTTGCCGAGAATATTTTCTTCCGGCACCTCACAGTCCTGGAACACCAGCTCACAAGTGTTGGAACCGCGCATCCCCAGCTTGTCCAGCTTCTGCGCCTGGGAGAATCCCTTGAAACCACGCTCCACAATAAACGCCGTAATACCACCGGAACTGATACCCGGCTCCGTACGCGCATAAATCACATACGTGTCCGCATCCGGACCATTGGTGATCCACATCTTGTTGCCGTTCAGGATAAAGCGGTCGCCCTTCTTCTCCGCCTTCAGCTGCAGGCTCACCACATCGGAACCGGAATTCGGCTCACTCATCGCCAGCGCACCGATATGCTCACCGGAACACAGCTTCGGCAGATACTTCGCCTTCTGTTCCGGCGTACCGTTTTTGCGAATCTGGTTAACGCACAGATTGGAGTGAGCGCCGTAGGACAGGCCGACAGATGCAGACGCTCGGGAAATCTCTTCCATCGCCACCGCATGGGCCAGGTAACCCATATTGGTACCGCCGTATTCCTCCTCTACGGTCATTCCCAGCAAGCCAAGGTCACCGAATTTTTTCCACATATCGGCGGGAAACAGATTGTCCTCATCGATCTGCGCCGCGCGCGGGGCGAGTTCTGCCTGACAGAACTTGTAGACCATATCCCGCAGCATATCGATGTCTTCACCGAGGCCGAAGTTGAGGGTTGGGTAAGGTGTGTTCATGGGTTGCTCCGCGATGACTCAGTCAGAGGTGTTATCCGGTTTGTTAAGGTTCAGTTTGTCTGATCTTTCAGCGCCGTCTCCGCGCGCGCGGTTGCCTCATCCAGCTGTGCGAGCATCTTCTCGATATCGCGCTGTTGTCGCCGCAGTTGCTGGCGCTTGGCATCAATACGGTCGATAAGGCGATTGAGCTGGTCCACGTTGCCGTGGGCCGGGTCGTACAGGTCGATGATTTCGCGGCTCTCGTCGAGGGAGAACCCGAGGCGCTTGCCGCGCAGGATCAGCTTCAGACGCACCCGGTCTTCCGGCTTGTAGATCCGTGTCTGCCCCCGGCGCTCGGGGCTCAGTAACCCCTTGTCCTCGTAGAAGCGGATGGTGCGGGTGGTAATCCCGAATTCCTGGGCCAGCTCGGAAATGCTGTAGCTGTCGGCGCTAGTAGTGCTCATGTGGCGATATTGCTCATTGGGCCATTCCTCAGATCTGTCCGAAGTCTAGTTGACGTTTACGTTAACGTAAACATAAATCTGGGCCAATTCTTGAAGGGAGTCGGGTTCTTGGTCTCGATGGTTGCGGTGCCTGGCGACGGCTGGAGGCTGCTGCGGAAAATTTATGTAAGGTTCGGAACCCTCTGGGTACAGTAAAAGTGACTGACCGTATTTGGCTGTCCCCAATATATGGACAAAAGAATCAAAACTTGGACACGCGCGAACAGATATTCCAGCAACTCATGGACGACCGCGGCGGCATTGCCCGCCTGGCCATCTGGCAGGCACTGCCCGGGTTTCGTAGTGAATCGAGCCTGCGCACCTTCGTCTATCGCATCGCGCATAACCGCAGTGTTACTGCTGCCCCTGGGGATGTGTCTGGCACTTACATTGCGTTTCGAGGGCCCTGAGTTACAGTGAAATTTCCGAAGTATTGGGTGTCAGTGAATCCAATGTCGCGGTCCGCCTGAACCGCGCCCGCGAGTGCTTGAATACGAAACTGAGTAATGCGGTCTGGCAGGGGATGTCGCGTTCTTTTTAATCGTGTGGTTTTTGCCCAGCGTGATTGCGGTTTTTTTCAATCGTAATCATCTTGGGAAGATTTTTCTCGCCAATGTGCCAGCGGGGCTCTCGTGGATTGCCTGGGTCGCGCTACTGGTGTGGGCCGCTACGGGAAAAATGAGCGGAAAGCTGGCGCAAAAATACGGTTCCGGATCTGCGCAAAAAGCGCTGATCTCCGAAAGATAAGTGTGGCTTTCACAAGCCGGAGAAGACAATGCCCGCAACGAACAGATCGGTGCGGGCATTGAACTCGATTGAATCTGACTGCGAATTAATCTTCTTCTACCGCGTTGGTTGCCAGAAGCGAGTGCTTCATCACCGCTTCTTTCAGGCCAGGCACAAATTCGATGCCCTGTACCACCTCAATACTGGAATTGGATAGATCATTCCCGATCGGCTGGTAGCGCCCACCGAGGCAATCCGCGAGGAAAGACTCGGTGGCGGCAAAGAACGACAGGCGATTTTCCGGCTTCTGGAAACCGTGGCCTTCGTCGGGATACAGGATGTACGTTACCGGCAATTGCTTGGCCTGCATGGCACTGACGATCTGGTCCGACTCCGCCTGTTTTACCCGTGGATCATTGGCGCCCTGCCCGATCAGCAGGGGCTTGCTGATATTGTCAACAAAGTTGAGCGGCGAGCGCTCCTCCAGAAGTTTTCTGCCCGCTTCGGTTTCCGGATTGCCGACCGCGCTGTGCAGTACTTTTTTGAAGCCTTCCCAGTAGGGCGGTACGGAATCAAGCAGGGTATTCAGGTTGGACGGACCCACAATGTCCACGCCACAGGCGAAGGTTTCCGGCGTAAAGGTCAGTCCGACAAGTGTTGCGTAACCGCCGTAGCTGCCGCCCATGATGGCCACCTGGTCTTTGCGGGTGATTTTTTTGTCGATGGCCCAGTCCACGGCATCCAGCAGGTCGTTGTGCATGGCTGCGGCCCACTCACCATTGCCCGCATTGACAAAATTCTTGCCGAAACCGGTGGATGCGCGGTAGTTGACTTGCAGTACGGCATAGCCGCGGTTGGCGAGCCAGGTGGCGGCGGCGTCATCCGCAAAGTTGTCGCGGCTCCAGGGGCCTCCGTGCACCAGTAACACCATGGGTATCGGCGCATCAACGTGGCCGCCCTTGTCCGCTTCAACAGGCAATGTCAGGTAAGACACCAGATCCAGACCATCCCTGGATTGGATGGTCAGCGGGTAGCTGTGGGGAAGCGCAAACTCATTGAGTTCCGGTTTGCCCTCGAACAGGGTGGTCAGCGTTTGGGTGTTGCGGTCGAAAACTTCGTAGACATCGGATTCGGTATCGCGGGCGGAGGCGGTGAGCCATTGCATGCCGTCCAGTGTGGTGGCGAGTATGGTGATATCGCCATTGGCCTGTTTGTTCAGTGCGGCTACATCGACCTTGACGTTTTCATTCAGTCCCACCCATTCGTGTTTGTGAAAATTGACTGCGTAGGCCATCGGCGAGTGGTCGGTGGGATTCATTACGACGCTGGAAATATCCGCCTTGTCGGATTCGGCCAGCACCGTGATTTTTCCGGAGGCCAGCGCCAGATGTGTCAGTGCGGCCTTGTCCCGGCCACGACTGTCCTGCAGATAAATGCCGCTGTTGTCTTTGTCGAAGCCGAGAATTTGGGTGGTCAGTGCATCCTCCCGGGGAATGTCGAAGAGCGCTACCCAGTCGTCTTCGATTTTTTGTGACACCGTAAATCCGCCGTCGGCGGATGGAGTCAAGCCGAGTCTCACCTGCAGATCGTGATCGACGACCAGTTCGGCAAACCCGGTATTTTCGACCAGTAATTTACGTTCCGCTGTCTGCAGATCAATCAGGTAGGGGTCGTGCCAGCGGGGATCCCGGTCATTGATACCGACAACAACCTGCCCGGGATGGTCCTCGCTTTGCGCGATCATCGTGGCGGAGATGTCTTCGTATGGGGTCAGGTCGGTAATTTCGTCGGTCTGCAGATCAACACTGAACAGGTGCCAGTTTTCATCCCCGTTGTTGTCGCGGATGAACAGCAGGCTTTCGCTGTCCAGCGACCAGAAATGTTGTCGTATACCGCGGCCGGTATCTGCGGTGACGACCTTGGCGGCATCGAAGTTGCCCGCAGGTGCCACCCATACATTCAATACGCCGTCGACGGGCGCGAGAAAACTCATCATTTCGCCGTCCGGGCTCAGGCGCCCCTGCCAGCGGGTGGGGTTTCCGAATAGCAGCTCCCGGTCAATCAAGGGCGTCGCTTGAATCGTTTCAGAGACGGTATCGGTTGCTGTGGAAGCATCTTCTTGTTTTGGGGCGCATGCCGCGATCAGTCCTGCGATTGCGAATACACCAATAACTCTCCAGTTTCTGTCCATGGCCAGATTCCTTCGGTATGAGGGGTTCATTGGGGTACATCAATGCAACATCGCAGGCAGCATTGCATAACAACGTGGATGAGGGAAATACGCAGAGAGAAGGGAGGGCGCACGGCAGCGGACGCTGCCGTGCGAGAGAGCTTATCAAATTGTCCGTTAGCGGTTGCTGGGTAACATTTCTGTCGCCAGGTACTCACGGTAGTAGGCACTGGCCAGCAGCTGCTTGGCTTCCTCGATATCCGGGGCGAAGTAGCGATCCTTGTCGTAGAACGGTACGCGTGCGCGCAGGGCGGCCTTGGCGTTTTCCAGTTTCTCGGTGGTCTTCAGCGGCGCGCGGAAGTCCAGACCCTGACACGCGGCCAGCAGTTCCACCGCAAGGATGCCGCAGGTGTTGTCCGCCATATCGCGCAGGCGACGGCCGGCGAAGGTGGCCATGGACACGTGGTCTTCCTGATTGGCGGAAGTGGGCAGGGAGTCGACGCTCGCCGGGTGGGCGAAGGTCTTGTTCTCGCTGGCCAGTGCCGCGGAAGTGACCTGCGCGATCATAAACCCGGAGTTCACCCCGCCGTTGTCCACCAGGAAGGGTGGCAGGCCGGACAGGTTGGAGTCGATCAGCAGTGCCATGCGGCGTTCGGACAGGGAGCCGATTTCCGCAATTGCCAGCGCCAGGTTGTCGGCAACCATCGCCACCGGTTCGGCGTGGAAATTACCGCCGGAAATGATGTCGGAGTTTTCCGGATTTTCTACGTCGGTAAATACCAGCGGGTTGTCGGAAACACCGTTGGCTTCCGCCAGCAACACTTCAGACGCAAAACGAATCTGCTGCAGGCAGGCGCCCATGACCTGGGGCTGACAGCGCAGGCTGTAGGGGTCCTGTACTTTTTCGCAGTTCTCATGGGATTCGCCGATTTCACTGCGGTCTCCCAGCAGGTCGCGGTAGCTCGCGGCCACATCGCGCTGCGCTTTCTGGCCGCGCACCAGGTGAATGCGATCGTCGAAGGGGCGGCGCGAGCCTTTGGCGGCTTCCAGGGTCAGGGAGCCGGTTACCACGGCGCCGGCAAACAGGTCTTCTGCGGAGAACAGCCCCTGCAGGGCAAACGCGGTGGACGCCTGGGTGCCATTCAGCAGCGCCAGACCCTCTTTCGGTGCGAGTACTACCGGGCGCATTTCCGCAAAGCGCAGGCCTTCGGCGGCGGATTTGCGCTCACCGTTGATAAAGCACTCGCCTTCGCCCAGCAGCACCACGCTCATATGCGCCAGCGGGGCCAGGTCACCGGAGGCACCTACGGAACCTTTTTCCGGAATCGCCGGGTACACACCGGCATTGACCAGCTTGATCAGCGCTTCGATCACTTGCAGGCGGATACCGGAAAAGCCGCGTGCGAGGGAGTTGATCTTCAGCACCATCAGCAGGCGCACGGTGTCTTCGCTCATGAAGTTGCCGGTACCGGCCGCATGGGAAAGTACGATGGCGCGCTGCAGGGTTTCCAGGTCTTCTTTCTTGATGCTGGTGTTCGCCAGCAGGCCGAATCCGGTGTTGATGCCGTATACGGTGCGACCCTGTTCCAGTACATCGGCGACGGTTTTCGCGGACGCATTGATGGCCGCGTGGGCGCCTTTGTTCAGGCTCAGTTTTACCGGCTCGCGGGCGACGCGGCGCAGTTGTTCCAGGCTCAGTTGGCCGGGGGTGATTTCCAGTTGGTACATGATGTCTTTCACCAAAAATTTGGGTTCTTGCCTGTAGGAGCCTGCCTTGCAGGCGAATCAGGTCGGAGTGCTCTTCTGTTCGCCTGCACGGCAGGCTTCTACGGCGTGGATATGTTCAGGCTCTGGAATTAATCCTTGAGCATCGGCAGATCGAGGCCTTGCTCTTTTGCACATTTCTTGGCGATGTCATAAGCCGCATCAGCATGGCGCATAACACCGGTGGCCGGGTCGTTCCACAGTACGCGCTCGATGCGCTTTTTCGCCGCTTCGGTACCGTCACACACAATCACCACACCAGAGTGCTGGGAGAAGCCCATGCCCACGCCGCCGCCGTGGTGCAGGGACACCCAGGTCGCGCCGGAGGCGGTATTCAGCAGCGCGTTCAGCAGCGGCCAGTCGGAGACGGCGTCACTGCCGTCCATCATGGATTCGGTTTCGCGGTTGGGGCTGGCAACGGAGCCGGAGTCGAGGTGGTCGCGGCCGATCACGACCGGGGCTTCCAGTTCGCCGTTGGCGACCATCTCGTTGAACGCCAGCGCGAGACGCGCGCGGTCTTTCAGGCCGACCCAGCAGATACGTGCGGGCAGGCCCTGGAACTGGATGCGCTCGCGCGCCATGTCCAGCCAGTTGTGCAGCTGCGGGTTGTCCGGAATCAGTTCTTTGACCTTGGCGTCGGTCTTGTAGATATCTTCCGGGTTGCCGGATAGCGCGGCCCAGCGGAAGGGGCCGATGCCTTCACAGAACAGCGGGCGGATGTAGGCGGGTACAAAGCCGGGGAAGTCGAATGCATTCTCGACGCCCACTTCGAACGCCATCTGGCGGATGTTGTTGCCGTAGTCGAGGGTGGCGGCGCCGCGCTCTTGCAGGGTGAGCATGGCCTGCACCTGCACGCCCATGGATTTTTTGGCTTCCCGCACGACAAGCGCTTCGTCCTGTTTGCGCATTTCGGCGGCGTATTCCATGGTCCAGCCTTTTGGCAGGTAGCCGTTCAGCGGGTCGTGGGCGGAGGTCTGGTCGGTGACGCAGTCCGGCAGGATGCCGCGCTCGACAATTTCCGGGAAGACGTCGGCGGCGTTGCCGAGCAGACCGACGGAAATGGCTTCACCGTTTTCCATCGCTTCGTTGATCATTGCCAGGGCTTCGTCGAGGCTGGTGGCTTTCTTGTCCACGTAGCCGGTGCGCAGGCGGAAGTCGATGCGGGTTTCATCACATTCGACGGCGATCATGCTGAAGCCGGCCATGGTGGCGGCCAGAGGCTGAGCGCCGCCCATACCGCCGAGGCCGCCGGTCAGTACCCATTTTCCTTTGGCAACGCCGTCAAAGTGTTTGCGCGCAACCGCAGCAAAGGTTTCGTAGGTGCCCTGGACGATGCCCTGGGAGCCGATGTAGATCCAGGAGCCGGCGGTCATCTGGCCGTACATGGCGAGGCCTTTTTTATCCAGCTCGTTGAAGTGTTCCCAGTTGGCCCAGTGGGGGACGAGGTTGGAGTTGGCGATAAGCACGCGCGGAGCGTCGGCGTGGGTTTTGAATACGCCGACGGGTTTGCCGGATTGCACCAGGAGGGTTTCGTCATCTTCGAGGCGCTTGAGCACTTCGACGATTTTGTCGTAGCACTCCCAGTCGCGCGCGGCGCGGCCGATACCACCGTAAACAACGAGGTCTTCCGGACGCTCGGCGACGTCGGGATGCAGGTTGTTCATCAGCATGCGCAAGGGCGCTTCGGTGAGCCAGCTTTTTGCGTTTAGCTGGGTGCCGGTAGGGGCAATGATTTTGCGGCTGGGGTCGTGGCGTTTATCGGTCATGGATGCCTCGTCTTTTTTCCAAATTCTTGGTTTGAAATTACGTTCTGTGGGTTTTTGGCCCGGAGTTTTGATTCAGTGCACCGGATTTTGGTCCGGTGGCGGCGCGATGCCGGGTAAGGGTTTTCAGGACCGCTGCGAGTACATCCATGTACGCTTCGGCGCCGCCATCCATGGCGACGACGATCCTGAAAACCCTTACCCGGCACCTCACCTTCAATTCGTGTTTCTGTACTTCGTAGCTTTCGAGGTCGTTTTTAAAACCTCAGCTGCGCACCCAATCGGTACCGGTTACCCGGATGCACCAGTCGCGCGAAGCTCACGGTGCCCGCGCTGCTTTTGGTGCGTCGCCATATCTGTAAGCAGGCGGTACCAGGTTTGATTTCCAGTGCCTTACTTACGGCTTCATCCGCACCAATGGCCTCTACTGTGGTGTCCACTTCGGTGAGTGGCGCCACGCGGGTGAGGTATTCGTTGGGGGTGGCTGCGCTGAAGTCCTGCTGCAGGTATTCCGGCACCAGTGTCGGACTGGTATAGCGCTCCTCGAACTGGATCGGCAGGTTGTTGTCCAGGTGCACGATGATGGAGTGGTAGACCGCGGCGCCTTCGGCGAGGCCCAGGGCGACAGAAACTTCGGTATTGGCGACGGTCTGTTCCAGTTTGAGGATGCGCGCGGCGTAGCTGTGGCCGCGGGCGGCGATTTCGTCGGCGATATTGCGCACTTCCAACAGGGAACCGGCGGGTACCGGTTCGGCAACAAAAGTGCCTAGGCCCTGGGAGCGCAGCAGTACGCCCTCGTCGGTGAGTTCCGAGAGCGCGCGGCGGGCGGTCATGCGGCTGACGCCGAAGTCCTGGGCGAGCTGGTTTTCCGAGGGCACGCGAAAGTGCGCGGGCCATTCGCCGCTTTCGATCTGGGTGCGGATATGGGCCTTGATGGTGGCGTAGCGCGGCTGACTGCTGGTTTCCGGTGCTGTCATGGAATTCTGACTGCTCTTACTTGTGTGGTCTTTGCCTGCTCGGGTAAAGTGGCTGCCTAGTTGTACATTCTTGTATATACAAGCTTGTTGGTGGGGCAACTATGGATTCAGGCCCAGCCGCTGTCAATAGCGGGTAAGCGTTCGCCTGCAGGCAGGCTCCTACGGGTGTTGGGCACGCTTTACTTTGCCCAACCTACGGCGCTGGATCCCGGATCAAGTTCGGGACGACGAGAAGCGAAGAACTGAAGTACGAATTGAAGGCCGGGTACTGGGTGGACGTTTTCGGGAGCGTCACAAACAGGATGTTTGTGCCGCAGCGCCCAGGGATGGGTCTACAGCGGTCCCGAAAACGTCCACCCAGTACCTGGCCGCCACAGGACTACAAATCAGCGCGCCTAGTGAGAATCCACGCCAAAATCCCCCAGTAGGGCTATCGTTACAATTAACGCCAATTCAGTGAGTAACTATGACTGAACGTTGTGATCTGCTGATTACCAATGTCCACGCGGCGACCATGGATCCGTCTTTGCCGGGTGCCTATGGCGCAATTGAAGATGCCGCGGTGGCGGTGACCGGCAATAAAATTGTCTGGATCGGCCCACGCCGGGATTTGCCCGAAACCACTGCCGACCAGATCATCGACGGCGAAGGCCAGTGGCTGACACCGGGCCTGATCGACTGCCATACCCACCTGGTGTACGGCGGTCATCGCGCCGGCGAATTCGCCCGTCGCCTCGGCGGTGAAAGTTATGAAGACCTCGCCCGTGCCGGCGGTGGTATTCTCTCCACAGTGCGCGCCACCCGTGCCGCCAGCGCCGCTGACCTGTACCGCAGTGCCGAGCCGCGCCTCAAGGCCCTGCTTGCGGAGGGGGTAACCACCATCGAAGTGAAATCCGGTTATGGCCTGGATCTCGAGACCGAGCTCAAGCAGCTGCGGGTTGCCCGCCGTCTCGCCCAGCACTACCCGGCAGACATCCTTACCACCTGCCTTGCCGCCCACGCCCTGCCGCCGGAATACGATGGCCGCGCCGATGAATATATCGATCTGGTGTGCGAAGAAATCCTGCCAGCGGTTGCCAAGGAGCAGCTTGCCGATGCCGTGGACATGTTTTGCGAAAACATCGCGTTTTCCGTCGAGCAGTGCCAGCGCGTCATCGACGCTGCACACAAACTCGACCTGCCGGTAAAAGTCCACGCCGAACAGCTCGCCAGCACCGGCGCTACCCGCATGGCAGCGAAGGCCAGCGCTCTGTCCGTTGACCATATTGAATACATTACTGATGAAGACGTCGCCGCCATGGCGGAGAGCGGCACCGCCGCCGTGTTGCTGCCCGGCGCGTTTTACACCCTGAAGGAAACCCGTGTACCGCCGATCGACAAGCTGCGTGCCGCCGGCGTGCCCATGGCGATTTCCACCGACCTGAATCCCGGTACCTGCCCCCTCGGCTCCCTGCGCTTGATGATGAACATGAGCTGCAATCTGTTTGGCCTGACGCCGGCGGAAGCCCTTGCCGGCGTTACCCGCGCCGCCGCTCGCGCGCTTGGTGTCTGCTGCTCGCGCGGTGTGCTGCGCGCCGGCCTGCGCGCGGATATGGTGCTGTGGCCGATGGAGAGCCCGGACCAGCTCGCGTATGAATTGGGTGCACTGCAACCTGCGGAAATATTTTTTGGGGGACGCCATGTTACAGCTGGCTGATATGCGCTTGTGGAGCGGTCGCGTCGACAATGAAGATGGCAAGGCCGGTCGCCGCTGGCACCAGGATATCGTGCCCCAGCATCTGGATAGCCCGCCCGGGTTTTCCATTCTCGGTTTTGCCTCCGACGAGGGCGTGCGCCGCAACAAGGGGCGCATTGGCGCTGCCAAAGGGCCGCGGATTTTGCGCCTGGCACTGGCGAACCTGCCAAAAACCTTCAGTGCACCGCTGTATGATGCTGGCAATGTGAAAGTGGAAAAGGAAGATCTGGAATCCGCCCAGGCCATGCTTGGTGCGCGAGTAACCGAACTTCTGAGTGCCGGGCATTTCCCCATGGTGCTGGGCGGTGGCCACGAAATTGCGTTTGGCAGTTATCAGGGCATCGCGCGCTGGATGCGCGAACAGCACCGGGACAAATCCCTCGGCATTATCAATTTCGACGCCCATCTGGACATCCGTCTGCCGGCCCCCCAGGGTTCTTCGGGGACGCCGTTTTACCAGATCGCCGAGCAGTGCGACCTCAACGGCCGCCCGTTTCACTACCTGTGTGTGGGCGCCGCGGCGACCGCCAACACGCCGGCACTGTACCAGCGCGCCGAAGAGTTGGGGGCACAGGTGATTTCCGACCGGGAAATCGTACCCTGGCGGATCGAACTGGTGCAGAAGCAGATCGCTGACTTTATCGATCGGGTGGACTTCATTTACCTCACCGTTGACCTGGACGTGTTCCCCGCCGCGGTCATGCCCGCAGTGAGTGCACCTGCCGGGCGCGGCGTTGCCTTTGAATTGTTCGAACCGCTACTGGATACCGTATTGGAATCGAAAAAAGTCTGCCTGGCAGATATCGCCGAATTCAATCCCTACTTTGATATCGAAGATCACGCGGCGCGCACCGCCGCCCGCGTAGTGTTCCAGATCGCCAACGGGGTCTGAGGTCGCCAGCCAGAAATACGCTGCCCTGCCGCCCGCGCACCATTAACGGGCGGGAGGCCCCGTCATTACTCCAGCAGCCAGGTTGAGGGAGTAATGACGCTTTAATTCTGGCTGTTTTGCCGTTATTTATTCCTGGCCACGCATCTCGCTGACGTCGTTTTCCCCTTGCTATTCCCTCAGCCCATCCGCTGTTTCTTTTTCTTGATTTTTTCTTACGCAATTTTTCCGGCGTACTCTGGTGTTAGAGGTTCATATGAATGAATTTGTGATCTATATCACAACTTCATTTGGGCTAATTTTTGAGCTTTGGGAACAGAGTCGACATTTTTAAATAATTTTGGAACAGGTTTTGCTATTTCATAGTGGCGCAACAATCGTTGTGCTAGTTTCGCCGTGCGAAAAATTGGAGAAAAACCCTGGGGAAAGCCGTTGCGAAGCAGGGGGGACTGTTTGCAGTAATTGCGTGCCCTGAGGCTTTGAGTTTCTCCACAGAATCAATCGTTTTGGAAAAAACTTATGACTAAGCACCAACCGAATGGACAGCGCCCCATCGCACTGGCCGTTGCCTTTGCCGCGGGTACTATTGCACCGGCATTTGCCAATGCCGCAATTCTGGATGAAATTATCGTTACCGCTCAGAAGCGCGAACAGAATGCGCTGGAAGTGCCGGTCACCGTCGACACTTTTTCCACCGCCGATATTGAAAACACCAATGCGCTGAAACTCAGCGACATGGCGGACTATATTCCCGGTTTTGAGGCGGGCTCGGGTGTCACCCAGTCTCCACTGAGCATTCGCGGCGTCAGCAGCTCCAATATCAGCGCCGGTGGTGACCCCTCCGTGGCGGTGTTCTACGACGACGCCTATGTACCCGCCGCAGCCACCTCCATGTCGTTTGCGGACATGCAGCGGGTGGAAGTTTTGAAAGGTCCGCAAGGCACCCTGTTCGGCCGCAACGCCGCCGCTGGTACCGTAAACCTGGTACCCAACCCGCCGCAGCCGGAGTTCGACTCTTTCGTGTCGACCCGTTTGGGTAACTACGGCCTGACCCAGCTGGAAGGCATGGTCAACGCGCCGCTGGCAGACAATTTCTTTGTCCGTGCCAACCTGATGAGCTATCAGCGCGATGGCTTTGTGGAAAACGTAACCCCGGGTGGCGCTGACGCCGGTGCGGAAGATATCGTTACCGGTCGTCTCGCCGCGCTGTGGCAGATCACCGATAAGACCGCCGCCCAGTTGTCTTATGACTGGGACGAAGTGGATAACGCGCCGCGCCAGGCCATCGGTGTCAGCGAGTACGCCTACAGCACCGACCCGTTTGACCACAAAGTGGAAAACGACGTAGTGGATGGTGGCGAAACGCGCTCCATGTCTTCCGTGAACTTCAAGTTGACCCACGCCTTGAGCGACGCCTGGAGCTTGAAGTGGGTATCCAACTACCGTGAGTGGGAAACTTACAACCGCGAGGAAGAAGACGGCACGGCCGATATTACCCGCTACCTCGACACCAACAACACCTTCGACTCGAACATCAGCTACCACGAGCTGCAGTTCAACTTCAGCGGTGACCGCCTGAGCGCGGTGATGGGTGCCAACTACTCCCGCGAAGACATTTACCAGCGCACGGATGTGACGGCCTCTGCCGATTCCGTGACACGTCTGGTAACCGCGAATATCGTCAACGATCCGACCCTGCGTGGGATGATCGAAGGCGCCGCGGGCGCACAGGGTCTGGCGATGTGGGACAGCATCGATCACCTGTGGGATGCGCAAGACTGGGGTCTGTTTACCACCATGATTGCGGGCACAGCCCTTCCTCAAGATGGCATTTATTACGACATGATGAGCCAGCAGCTCGGTATTGGCGGCATGCTGTTCGGCCCTGAGTTTGCGGGTGAGTGGTGGACGGAATCCGTTGAGAACACCGGTGACTTTACCAACTACGGTGTTTACGCCGATTTCGATTACGCGGTAACTGACCGCCTGAGCGTGCTTGCGGGCCTGCGTTACAGCAGCGATGAAAAATCTTTCACCTGGTTGACCCCCGGCACCAGCTTCAGCGCACTGCGCCCGGGCGTGGCAGAAGTGATCTTCCCTGCGGGTGCCGCCTACAACGTGGGTGAAGGCGTACGCAAGGCTTCCGACAAGTGGAGCGCCACCACCGGTCGCCTTGTCGGCCAGTACGACCTGACGGACGACGCCATGGCGTACCTGTCCTACTCCACTGGTTACAAGTCCGGTGGTTTCGACTCTCTGAATGTGGCCACCGCAGACGAGGCATTCGAGCCGGAAGAAGTGGACAACATCGAGCTGGGTATCAAGGGCGATCTGCTGGAAAACCTGCGGGTTCAGCTGAGCTATTTCGACATGACCGTCGACAACCGCCAGCGCAGCATCGAAAGTATGCGTCCGGGTTCCGCCAACGCGCTGCCGACCATCATCAATGGCGACCAGCAGATCAGCGGTGTCGAAGTGACCGTCGACTGGCTGGCTACCGAGTCCACGCGCTTCGGTCTTGTGACCACTTTCCGCGATGTGGAATCCCAGTGGGAGCCCTACTTCGATCAGCAGGGCGTGGAGCAATTGGACGGCGATAAAGCGTCCACCGATACCGCCTACACCGTCACTTTCGACTGGGCGCCAGCGGTTTCCATGGGTGATCTGAACCTGCATCTGGATTACGTCTTCGCTGAAAACAGCGATGAAGATCAGCCGGGCTTCCTGGCGAGCTTCGCGGACATTAAAGGTGTAGGTGAAGACGACAAACGTCTGAATGGACGCCTGGTGTGGATGAACGGTGGTGGTCAGTACGAGCTGGCACTGTGGGGCCGCAATCTGCTGGACAACGAGCGCACCGGCGTTCCCAGTGGTCGCTCCATGGCCTACTTCGGCACTCCCTACACCGCCGTATCCGAACCGCGCACCTTCGGTGCCGAAGTTCGCTACAACTTCTAAGGGCATCTGGCCCGAAAGATCGCGGGTGTAGCACTCGCGATCGGGAAGTATCGAAACGCCGTCCGCTTTGCGGGCGGCGTTTTTTTGTGGGGTGAGGTTTTGTGATGTGAAGTTTTGAGCGTCGCGAAAATGCTGCCGCGTGCGCTCAGCGCTCCGGTACCGCAGGCTCGCTGCGCGAGGGCTCTGGCTCCGCCGGCTGTTGCCGTGGAGGCCTGCGCGCTTCCAGGTAGCGCTTGAGGTAGGGTTTGTGCGTGTAGATCACATCGTCCGGCAGCCGGTGTAGATCGAAAAAGCGGTAGCCGAAAATCTCGCCATCGCGAATCGCGATCTGCTGGTCTTTGAGGCGCCCGCGGATGGCGATGTTGATAATGCCCGAGCGCGGCACCTTGTCGACTTCGAGTACCTCGAAATCATCGATGCGGATGTTCAGCTCCTCGTCCAGCTCCCGCCGCGCGGACTCCTCGAAGGACTCGTCCCGATCCACCCAGCCCCCGGGCAGTGCCCACTTGTCCTGGTAGCTGTGGCGCACCAGCAACAGCTGGTTGTTGCGTTCCACAAAATACACCATTCCCACCACAAACTTGTCGGTCAGGGCATAGGAAATATTCCAGCGGATTTTGGGTGGCAGCTGGCGGTAGATCTCGTATTTGAGCCCCGGAAAAAGCACCAGTGCGGCGGCGGCAACTGCACCGGCGAGCAGCAGCCAGAGTAACGCTTTTCCCAGCAATGATCGTTTTGTTCGGTTACGGCTTCTGCGCAAAATAGGAAGGTCCGAGTCACTACAGACGATAATGGTGCAAGTTTACCCGAGTCCGCTTACTTGTCACGATTGTCATGGTAGGGGGCTACACTCGGAAAGCCGGAGAGTGTTGTCATTCCCCCGTTGAATCGGCTTTCCCGGCTTTCCCGGCTATTTCGGCAGCGGCACGCCGGACAAGTTCCTTTTGCCATCGTTTGGTGCGCGCGGCCGGATTTCTGTGCGGGGCTTGGCTGCTGGACTTGGCGCCTCTTGTTGGTTGATGGGGTTGGTTGATGGGGTTGGCTCCTGGGGCGGCCTGTGGCACGCTCCGTGCATCACCTCGAGATATCCATCACATCCGCAGTACCGGGAAAGATTCAGATGCAGGAAGTAACAGCGAAGATTATGCCCCGGGTTGACAGCCACTTTATCGGCAAGGTCCATTCTGTTGTCGATGAGCGAACCGGGGTGCGCCTGGTCACCTGTGAGTTCACTCTGGCCAACTATCAGCCGGTCCTCTATTCGGAGCTGGGCATCGTTATGCCGGAGAGCATTGCGCGCGCGGTGCCCAAGCGCCAGGCGGAATTTCTTGCCGGGCGCTATGCGGCCGCCATGGCTCTACAGCATCTCGCGCCGGTAGTGGACCGGGGGTTGCAGGTCGGGATCGGCGAAAAGCGCAACCCATTGTGGCCAAACGGCGTGGTGGGCTCCATTTCTCATGTGGGCACCGTTGCGGTGTGCGCCGTCAGCCACGGCACGGACAAGGACTATCTGGGCATCGATGTGGAAGTGCTGATGTCGGCGCGGGTGTGCCGTGAGATTGCCGCCATCGTCGCCAACCGGCAGGAACGGGAACTGCTGAAAGCCCATGGCCTGAGTGACCGGGTCGCGCTGACACTGATCTTTTCCGCCAAGGAAAGCCTGTTCAAGGCGCTGTATCCCTCGGTAAAAGATTACTTCGGTTTCGAAGTGGCCGAAGCCTGCGAGTTGCGCCTTAACGAGCACACCCTGGTGCTGCGTCTGGCCGAGCGCTTCGCCGCCAAACACAATCTGCCACGCGAATACGAATGTCAGTTTACGCTGGGAGAGCACTGGATTCAGGTGGTCACCTGCGGTGTGTTTCCGGGGCGTATTTCTGGTGCGTATTTCCGGGGGTAGTGCGGATTTCCATTTTTCGCCTGATTGCCACAGCGCTCGATTCAGGAGCCCGTGTTTACACCGGAAACCTCGGGTGTGTAAAAAAGAGCGCTGCCCGGGTACCGTATCCTTACTGGGCAGCGCTAAATTCCGATCAAGAGAAAAAAATTCGCCCTATCTGATTGTGGGGGTTGGGGCTGAATTCAGGGCCTGGGCTCGCCTTCCATCAGCTGAAGAATTTTTTTGCTGATGTCCGTATTGTCCTGAAACCCGCGGAACAGATCGCTGCCACTGCCGGTGGCAAACACCTGTACATCGACCGCGTCGTGGCCGTGGGTGGTCCAGCCGGTATTTGAATAGCGGCTACTGAGTTTGAGGACCATGTCGTAGGTGTTGTCAGGCGTTGTCATGCCCTCTTTCAGCGCCACGAGATCCTGCGCCTGTAGCGGGTAGCCGAAGTTTTCCCTCCAGCTTTTTTCCACATCGGCGTCTTTGTGCAGATTGCGGCTGAACGCTGCCAGGCTGTGCTGCTGTTGCGCGATGACCTCTGTGCGCCAGAGGTACTCCTTGTCCGCGGCCAGGCTCAGGCCACCAGTGGAGTGATCGGCGGTGATCACCAGCAGGGTATCCGGATTTTCCTCTACGAACTTTTCCACGATCTGAATGCTGTGGGCAAAGTCGTCCATCTCGCGCATGGCGCAGGCAATATCGTTGGCGTGGCCGCACCAGTCGATCTGGCTGCCTTCGATCATCAGGAAAAATCCGGGTTCAGTGCTGTCTTTTTTCAGCAGTGCCAGTGCTGCGGATGTCATCTGGGAAAGTCGCAGGGGAGTATCGCTGTCGATGGCACGGGTGAGACCTTTATCGGCGAAAATGCCGATGGCCGGCATCGACGTGATGTTGTGCAGCTGGCTCAATTCGGTCGCAGTTTGATAACCCAGGTCGCGGAATTCCTGCAGGATGTCGCGATCACTGCGCTGAAAATACTGCTGGCCGCCACCGAGCATCAGGTCAACGGTAGGGCGCCCATTGATGCGTATGTCGATAAAGTCATTGGCAATGGCATCCTTGTTGCGGCGGGATTTGTTGTGGGCGACGAAGCTCGCCGGTGTGGCGTGATTCAGCTCTGAAGTCACCACAAGTGCGGTATTTTTTCCGAGTCGCTTGGCGTGTTTCAGCAGGGACTGCAGGGGTTTCTGTTCGGTGTCGACGCCGATGGCACCGTTAAAGGATTTTACCCCGGTGGCCAATGCAGTGGCTGAGGCGGCTGAATCGGTGACATAGGTGTCGTCGTCCGGGTAGGTGCTGGCGGTGCCTACCAGCAGGCGGTCAAATACCGTGAGGTCGACAGCTTCGGTTTCGGGGTTGTCGACGAAATAGCGGTAACCACTGGTGTAGGCGGGGCCCATGCCATCGCCGATCATGAAAATAATATTGCGCGGCTGGACCTGAGCCTGGGCATGGCTCCCCTGTGCGGCAAGGCACAGCAACAGCAGCAGAGAAAGTTTTTTCACGGGGTACTCCAAAAAAACGGTGGCCGGAAGAAAGGACGGGGCGGGATCGCCACCCCGTCCAACCCGGTTACAGGTTGTGCTTGTAACGCAGGTAGATGGTGCGACCGACCACGTCGTACCCCAGCCAGTCGGCGTGGTAGGGGAAGTCGTTGCGGTAGGTGTTGTACCGATGGAACAGCGGCGGCATTTCGTCGGTCAGGTTGTTTACGCCCAGGGTCACGCGACCTTCCCATGGGAACTCGTAACTGGCGTTGAGGTTGACCGTCTTGTAAGCGTCCAGGGTGTCGTAGGCCTGCTCTTCGGTTCCGTCCGGGTATTCGAAGTAGTCGTAGCCCTTGGCACTGCCGGTGTAGAAGTAACTCAGATTCACCGCATAGCGGTCTTTGCGCCAGCCGATGCTGCTGTTGGCTTTTACCTTCGGTGTGTAGAACAGCTTGGTGGCATCTTCCACCTCACCACCGGCATATTCCTGGTAAAGCTTCTCCGCGACGTAGGAAGTCTCTACGGAGAAATCCAGCTCGCCGAAGTCGCCCAGTTCGAAATTCTTGCTGAACTTGGCATCGACACCGCGGGTGGACTCGAAGGCGGCGTTGATCGGGCCCTTGCGGATACACAGCAGGTTTTCCACTCCGTCATCGACAATGTTGATGAAACCGAGTCCGCTGAACTGGTTACAGCTGGTGAAGCTGCCGGTCATGTTGTAGTTCTGGTCCTCGATGATCTCGCGGTTGCTGACGCTGCGCACCGCACCGCGCAATTCGATTTCCCACACGTCCAGGGTCATCTCGATATCGTCGGTGGGGGTCCATACCAGGCCGAAGTTCCAGTAATCCCCTTTTTCCTCTTCCAGATCCATATTGCCCGCGGAGTAGGAGTCGTAGGCATCCTCGATCACTTCACCGCTGGGCAGTACCAGATTTTCGGAGCCGAAACCCAGGGTGTCGCCGGCGTACAGGCGGTGCATGTCCGGAGCGCGGAAGCTTTTGCCCCAGCTGCCGCGGATCAGCATGTCCTCGTAGGGGTGATACAGCAGGCCGACCTGCGGGGTGAAGGCACCGCCCACACTGGAGTCGTCGTTGTAGTGGTCGTAACGCGCTGCGGTGGACAGTTCCAGTGACTGGCCGCTGGCGGTATTGAGCAGGGGAATGGCCAGCTCCATCGCCAGTGCGCTGCGGGTGCGGTCGCCGCCGCCGTTGGTGCCGCCCTGGCCGAGCAGACCACCGCTCACCGTGTCTTCGTCCTGCTTGTCCTCGTAGCTTTCACTGGCCCATTCAAGAGAAGTGGCAAACGCGATGGGCCCGGCATAGCCTTCCATCAGGTCGCCTGACAGGGTGGCCTGGAACTGGTTGATGGTCGCCTCGGAGTCGGTGACGGACACATCCATGATGCGCGCGGCCTGCTCGTCGGTCAGTTTGTCCAGTGGATACCACTTGTCGGACGTGTCGTTGGGATCGAAGGTGATCATCTCCAGCACCGCCGCGCCGTTGACCATGTGGATCTTTTCACGGTCGTACAGGTTGAGGCCGGAGGACCAGGACACGTCCAGGTCATAATCATTGAACAGAGTGCCGGATGCGCCGGCGGTGAGGGCGTATTTCTTTACCGTGGAGTAGTACATACGTTCACCGGGGAAGTCGACGAAGCGACGGCGCACCTGGAAGCGGTGGTAGTCGTCCATGCCCTCGGTGGTATAGGCGAGGCGGCCACTGTCGGCATCCATGTAGATGTCTTCGGCGATGCTCTTGTCGGTCTTGAAACGGTCGGAGGTCTTGTAGGAACTCTGCAGGGTGCCGAACAGGTTCCAGTCTTCGTTGAGTTCGTACTCGGTGTTCACCACCAGATTGAAACGCTCGTCCGCGGGCATCACACCCTCGGTGGCGTCGCTGTCGTAATAGCAGCGGTAGGACTGCTCCGGCAGGTACACCGCGCGCTCCCCCAGTACCTGGTTGCAGGATTCTTCGCTGGCGTAGACCCGTGATTCCGGGTTGTACACGCGGTCGTAGTCGCGCAGGTAGAGCGCGGAACTGGATGGGGTGTCGGTGTGGTCGGGACCGTTGCCCCACATCAATTCACCATCTTCATTGGTGTAGTAGCGCGGGGAATAGAGGAAGTCGCGATCCTTGTTCAGCAGGGCTTCGGTCTTTTTGTACTCCAGCATCACCATGGTGCTGGATTTTTCCGTGGCAAAGCCCTTGGTGAAGGCGAAGTCGGTCTGCTCCAGGCCACCCTGCTGCGGCGCGGTATAGCGGGCGTCTATCTCGGTGCCTTCATAGCCCTTCTTCAGAATGATGTTCACCACCCCGCCGATGGCATCCGAGCCGTAAATCGCGGAGGCGCCGCCGGTAAGAATCTCGATGCGCTCAACCGCGCTGGCGGGGATGTCGGACACATCGGTGAAGTTGGTGGAGCCGCCGTAGGCGGTGGGGAAGGAGGCCTGGCGGCGGCCATTGATCAGTACCAGCGTGCGGTTCACACCCATACCGCGCAGGTTCACCGAGCTGGCGCTCTCTACATAGGAACCGTCGCTGGTGAAGTTGACTCCCGAGTTGGCGGTGGAGGTCTGCAGTACCTCGGTGATGGTGGTGAGGCCGCTCGCCTCGATATCCACGGCGGAGATCACCTGTACTGGTGCCACCCCCTCCAGGTCGATGCGTTTGATACGTGAGCCGGTGACCTCGATGCGCTCAATCTGTTCGTCTGCGGCGTTGTCCACCGCTTGTGCCGTGACCGCGCCGGGCAGTGCGCTCAGCACACCGGTGGCGGCGAGGCCGATGGTTAGTGCGAGTTTGTTCGCTTTCAAAGTGCGTCCCTCCGAAGCTTGTTGTGTGTTTATTATTTGTCCGCTAACGAACCGGTTCGGGGTGGTCAGAATTCGTTGGTCCCCGGGGCCGCCAGCGCAGACCATTCTTTTTAGGGGAAGGGGGATGGCAGGGACAGAGCAGCGGAGTCTGAAAGTGTCTGTCGAAAGTCTTTTAATATCTTTTATATGAAAATCAGTAGGTTACATGGTTCTGGAGACCGGATTCCGGTTTTCCGGTGAAGCACCTCGGGTATAATTCCTGACCAGCTAACAGAGACCAGGTGGGGGATCATGGGGGAACATCAGGCGGCTCTGGGGAGACGTGGGCAGTGAGCAATGTGTCGGAATATGAACTCGGTGGTGTCCGGGTAAATCTCGAGGCGCAGAGTGTCTGTCATGGTGAGCAACGCCTGGAGCTTTCGCAGAAAAAGTATTTCGACGTACTCCAGTGCCTGATCGAGCAGTACCCCAACTGGGTTACCCGCGAGCAACTGATCGAGCTGGTCTGGGCCGGCAATCACTATGTAGGCGACAAGGCGATCAACAATGCCATCTGGCATATTCGCAAGTCCCTGGCCGAGATAGATCCGGACGTTCAGTACATCGTCACCAAACGTGGTCACGGCTACCGTCTGGCGGTTGAGCCCGTATTACGCGAGGCCGCGAGCCCCGAACCCAACGCGGTTCGCAGCTTTCCCGCGAACGGTTGGGGACTGGGCGCTGGACTGTTACTCCTCACGGCGGTCCTAAGCTGGCTGCTTGTGTGGCGCGGGGGGGCGGATTCCTCCGAGATCCAGCTGACGCCCGCGGAACGCTTGACCAACTATCCTGGCAGCGAGTTTGCCCCCGCAGTGGATCCCAGCGGGCAGTGGCTGGCATTCGCCTGGGCGCGTCCGAACCAGGTTAGCGATCTGTATATTCGCGCTCTCGCCGGCGATGGGGAGCCCAGGCAGCTCACCTTCAGTGAGCAGAGCGAGCACGGCCCGGAGTGGGCCGCGGATGGCAAGGGGATCTACTATGTTGAACGGGGCGGTGTTGAACAGGACACAGTACAGTCCACCTGTCGCGTCAAATACCTGGAGCTGGCGACACTCGCGCGCAACACCATCAGCGACTGTATCGTCGATCTGAATACCCACCTCGCCGTGCATCCCTCGGGTTCCACCCTGGCGGTAAACCGCAGCGAGCCGGGAATCTTCAATAGCGGTATCTACCTCATCGACCTCAAGGATCCTTCCTTTCCCGCGCGCCGGGTGTCCTGCGGCGACGAGTGCAAATACGAAGACCGGGATATGGCCTTCTCCAGCGACGGCACCCGACTGGCATTTACCCGCAGATCGGACCTGCTATCGGAAAACATCTACCTGCGCGATCTGCGTTCCGGCGAAGAGCGCCAGCTGACTCGCGACGAGAGCGACATCAAGAGCTTAAGCTGGGATAACAGCGACCGGCGCATCGTCTATACCAGCAAAGTCGCCGGCAAACGCCGCACGCGCGTGGTGGATCTGGAAAGCGGTGAAATTGGCGATCTCGAGCTGCAGGGCGCCAGCAGTCTGAGCCGGGTGCCCGGCAGCAACCGTTTTGTATACAGCGCGGGTAATACCGGAAAATTCATCAGTTACCTGGACCTGGGTGGCGATCTGAAGGCAGCGATGCCACTGCTGCATGCCAACTTCAACCAGCGCAGCGCGCACTATTCACCGGTACATCGCAAGCTGGTGTACTGCGCCAATGAATCCGGGGCGATGGAGCTCTGGGTGAGCAATCTGGACGGCAGTGAGCGCGAGCAACTGACCAGCCTCGGTGGCGAAGTCGTAACCCCGCGCTGGTCCAACCGTGGCGACCGTATCGTTTTTGTCGCCTCCGACAGAGCCGAAGACGGCAACCAGCTGCTGGTCATCGACTTCGCCACCCGTGCGATCAGCAAGGTTGAACCGGAGCATCACAATTACAGCCATCCCACCTGGTCGCCGGATGATCGCTACCTGTTCGCCTCGGTTTCCGATGGTGGTGAATACTTTGCACATCGCTTCGATCTGGCGGCCGGTGTGGACGAGACACTGGGCGATATGCCGGTGATGAAACTGCTGTCCGTGGGCGATGGCCAGGTACTGTTCACGTCCGGGCCCGAAGGCGGCTTGTGGAGTGCGGAACTCGATCCAGCGGGACTTGCGTGGAAAAACCTGCGGCAGATATTGTCGCCCGAGGTCTTCGCCTCCCTGTTCAACTGGGATGTTTACGGGGAGCGGGTTTTTTTCCAGCGCAACTTCCGGCGCAACTCCCAGCGCAACACCGGCGGACAGAGCCAGGTGATGGCCTTTGATCTTTCCAGCGGGGATACCACTGCCCTGGCGCTGGTACCGCGTGGCTCGCTGGATCGCCTGAGTGACTTCAGTTATGTGCCCGAGCGGGACTGGCTGCTGTTCACCCAGCGTGAATCCTATCAATCCGATATCTACCAGTTTGAACTGCGGGACTGAACGCACGCGGGACTGAACACGCGGGATGGAACACAAGAGTTTCGCGAGCACAGCAGACCCCGAGCAGAATCCTCGGTTAGACTCAAGCGCTTTATGTGGAGGCCTGGCTATGTCGGAATCGAATCCAAAACCGCAGATCCTGTTTGCTTCCCACGGTGGTGGACCGCTGCCATTGCTGGGGGATCCCGGCCACGGGGAAATGGTGACCTGTCTACAGAGTATTGCCGGCAAGCTGCGTCGCCCGTCAGCGATTCTGGTGGTGAGCGCGCACTGGGAAGAGCGCGTGCCGACCATCACTTCCGGCGTTAATCCCGCGCTGATCTACGACTACTATGGCTTTCCGCAGGAGTCCTACAGCATCCAGTACCCATGTCCCGGTGAGCCGGAACTGGCGCAGGAGGTACACAAGGCGCTGGAGCACGCGGGTATCACTTCTGTGCTGGATAGCGACCGCGGTTTTGATCACGGTCTGTTCGTACCGCTGAAACTCCTGTTTCCACAAGCGGATATTCCGTGTATCCAACTCTCCCTGAACAGTAACCTGGATGCCGCGCAACACCTGGCCATGGGTGCGGCACTGCAAGGGCTCGCGGGGGGAAACCTGCTGGTGATCGGTTCCGGCTTCTCGTTCCACAACATGCGCGCATTTTTTTCCGCGGAAACGGCGGAAACCCTGCAGCTTAACGAATCGTTTGAGCAGTGGTTGCACGAGACCTGTACCAGCGCAGATATGAGTGAGCCTGAGCGGACACAGCGATTTATCCACTGGGACAAGGCCCCGGGTGCGCGTTTTTGCCACCCCCGCGAAGAGCATCTGCTGCCGTTGCACGTGTGTTATGGTCTGGCGAACCGTCACTGTAGCGAAGCATTCGAGTTAAAAATTCTCAACAAGCGCGCGAGCATGTATCTCTGGCAGTAGCAATCCCGCTGCAAATTGCCAGTGTGCTCGGTACCGCGTATACCATTCCTGTGTATACGTGCCCTGCCGTCATCTGCCGTTAGCCCCTGTCGCCAATCCGGAATCACATTACTGGGGGCTACCTGCAACCAAGCGGGCATATGCCGAGGCACTCTTGCTCAAGTCGTTTGGCGAGGCGCCGTAACGAAACATAACTGCCCAGGCTCTCGTGTCCGTGTATGCGACCGCTTCCGAAGTCCAGTAGTAGTCTTTCTGTGTATTTGGAAAGAATTCCTTATTCACCACGGCAGCGGATCCACGATTTACAATGATCGAGTTAAGCTCAGCTACGGATGGCAGGCGCCACCCACTAAATCCGCACAAATTTTCTCCGTTCACTTTTGCTGCCAGATTGTAGGTGCTGCAATATGTGTCGGTGGATTCCGTATAAAATGTGCAGGTATTCTCCGATACGGAAACACCGGAGAAAATTCCGGATTCAACGTTGGGGTCAAACCAGGTGAATTTGTTGTTTGCGTTATGAATACCTGAATCCCGTATTTTATTTTCCCAGGTCAACTTTGTTTCTTTGTCAAAAATACAGGACCAGTTGGTGGCATCGGCTGGGAGTAAATTCCCGTGTTTGTCGATTTTTGAAAATCGGCCATCTTCAGTTTTGTCTTTTTCTTCCTCGGGACCCTCATTTTCCTGGGCAGGCTTTTCAAGCGCTGCCGATTTTCTGATGTCAATTTGCTCTGAGTTTGCAGTGGATTTCTGGTGGATAAAATCGGGTGCTTCTTCTTGTTTTCCACGATTCAGTGCTCCTTCTCTTGTCTTGGCGCCGGGCTCTCGTTCGGTATCAGATGTCTCGCGCTCTATATGTGAAATCCTGGAGAAGACATTCTTGACGATTTCTAGTGATCGCTTGAAGTTAATGTTTTCGCGGCTGGTGTTTAAACACAGAAAATTTAAAGCGACTGCCGATAGCAGGATAAATACAGCTATTTTTTTCATTTCTGATCGTGTCGGTGGCTGGGGCTGTTAGGGCTTCCGCTTGGTAAGTCCATCGAATGAGTAAACATTATAGTCCTTTGATGAACCAATTTTTCCTGCCCAATATTTGGATTTCTCCATGTTATGCCCACTCCAGCCTTTTTTGGCATAAAGTCTATATAAGCCGGTAACAGCCAAAATATAATCAAATTCTGCAGCAGAAAGATATGCAGACTCTGCTTTTTCGAATTCCCCGCGAGTAAGAAATGTTTGCGCTAGAAGTGTGCAGGGCTCTATATAGGATTCACATAATATAGAGAATGCCTGTTCCGCAAATTCTGCATCTTTTTCGATGAGCCTGCCGTCATCTCGCATTTTGGCCAGCACTAGATACGCGGAGTCGTTGCCTTTCGCAATTAAATCTTCAAGCATGGCGATGCCAGTCTCTTTTCGCCCAAGAAGAATATGTGCTTGGGCAACCTCAGGCGAAGGCTTTTTCCTCTGAATAGATATTTCTAATTTTTCCAGGTTCGCGGCATGCCGGGCCTCAAAATTTTCGTGCCACGAATATTCATCCGAGCAGGATAAGATCATCAGGGGCAAGCAGATAGCGGAAATGGTTTTAAAAGTCATTGTTTTCATTTAAAAAAACTAAAATATCTCGTGGAGGCTTCGACTCCGGGGAAAATTTCAGCCGTCTTATGGTTTTTACGATGAAAATTTATAGGCTAGCAAAAAAAGCACTGGTAATCCCACCCACAATAATGGAGATCCATGCCAGGGAATTGCTCTTTTTTTGTACGTTGAAAACCTTTGTACATAGAAAATATATAAATAGAGGGCGCTAATATAAATGGCAGAAATTAAAATCCTGTCGAGTGTGAGCTGTCCTGTGATAAGCCTGTAAGTGAACTGGGCCACAATGAAGATCCAAAAACACCAGAACAAATAGCGAAAGAGAGAAGCTTTATTCATACAGCGGCTAACCTATATCCGTAACGTTGTTATTGCTAAATTCCATGCTTGGCTGTTTTCTTGGATAAGAACGCCAATATACCCTAAAAAACCAAAGTTCTTCATTTCGCTACCCTGAGGCGCACTTTGGCGATGCCTTTCCACATGGCTTCAAAACAGATCTGAACTAGCTTGCGGGCAGAGGAGCTTCCTGACTAATTCAGCTTTCAAAATTTATTGCGAAAAAAAGGGCGATCAGTGATCGCCCTTTTTTGTTGAGTACGGCTTTTATTTTTTGCCTTTCATCGCCGCGGCAAGCAGGTCACCCATGCTGCCGCGACCGCCATTTCCGCCACCCTGCTGCTGGCGATTTTTGTTGTTGTGACGCTGGGCCTGGCGGCTCTCGCGGTGGTCGCCTTTCTTGACCCCACCTGCACCCTGCTCGCCGGGCTCGTCGCTCATGCGCATGGACAGGCCGATGCGCTTGCGCGCTACGTCCACTTCCATCACTTTCACCTTGACGATGTCATTCGCCTTCACTACTTCGTGTGGATCCTTGACGAATTTTTCCGACAGCGCAGAGATGTGTACCAGACCATCCTGGTGTACGCCGATATCCACAAACGCGCCGAAGTTGGTGACGTTGGTCACGGTGCCTTCCAGTACCATGCCCGGGCGCAGGTCCTTGATCTCTTCCACGCCGTCTTCGAACTTGGCGGTGCGGAATTCCGGGCGCGGATCGCGGCCGGGCTTTTCCAGTTCGGCGATGATGTCCTTGACCGTGGGCAGGCCGAATTTTTCGTCGGTGTAGTCCGCCGGGTTCAATTTGCGCAGGAAGCCGGAATCGCCGATCAGGCTATTGATCTCACGGCCGTTCTTTTCCGCAATGCGCTTCACCACGATGTAGGATTCCGGGTGCACACCGGACTTATCCAGCGGGTTTTCGCCGTTGTTGATACGCAGGAAGCCGGCGGCCTGTTCGAAGGCCTTGGGCCCGAGACGCGGCACTTCCTTCAGCTGGTCGCGGCTTTTGAAGGCGCCGTTCTGGTCGCGGTAGGTCACGATGTTGTTGGCGATGGACTGGCTGAGGCCGGACACCCGCGCCAGCAGCGGTGCGGAGGCGGAGTTCAGCTCGGCGCCGACGCCGTTCACACAGTCTTCTACTACCGCGTCAAGGGAGCGCGCCAGCTGGGACTGAGACACGTCGTGCTGGTACTGGCCTACACCGATGGATTTGGGGTCGATCTTCACCAGTTCGGCCAGCGGATCCTGCAAACGGCGGGCGATGGAGATGGCGCCGCGGATGGTCACGTCCAGATCCGGGAACTCGCGCGCGGCGAATTCGGAGGCGGAGTAAACCGAGGCACCGGCCTCGTTCACCATCACTTTCTGTGCAGTCAGCTTGTACTGCTTGATGGTGTCGCCGACAAACTTGTCGGTTTCGCGGCTGGCGGTGCCGTTGCCGATGGCGATCAGGCCAACGTCGTACTTGTTACAGAAGGCGGCGATGATCGCGGCAGATTCCTGGATGCGGTTCTGCGGCGGGGTGGGGTAGATGGCGGTGTGGTCCAGCACCTTGCCGGTGGCGTCCACTACGGCCACTTTCACGCCGGTACGCAGGCCCGGGTCGAGGCCGATGGTGGCTTTCTGGCCCGCCGGTGCTGCCAGCAACAGGTCTTTCAGGTTGCGGGAGAATACCTTGATGGCTTCCTCTTCCGCCATTTCACGCAGCTGGCCCAGCAGATCGGTTTCCAGGCTGGTAAGCAGCTTGATACGCCAGGTCCAGCGCACCACTTCACCCAGCCACTTGTCAGACGGGCGGCCCAGGTCTTCGATGTCCACATGGCGGGCAATCATCACTTCGCACGGGTGAGCCTGGCTCGGTGTGCGCTCTTCGTCGCCTTCCAGGCCCAGATTGATGGCGAGAATGCCTTCGTTGCGGCCGCGGAAGATGGCCAGTGCGCGGTGGCTCGGTACCTTGGAGATGGGTTCTGCATACTCGAAGTAGTCGCGGAACTTGGCGCCTTCTTCTTCCTTGCCGTCCAGTAGCTTGGATTTCACCACGCCATCTCGGCTCAGGAAGTCGCGCAGTTTGCCCAGCAGCTCAGCGTCTTCGGCAAAGCGCTCCATCAGAATGAACTTGGCACCGTCGAGGGCGGCCTTGATGTCTTTGACATGCAGGGCGGCGTCTTCGTTGTCGCTGTTCAGGTACTTCTGCGCTTCCTCTTCCGGGTTCAGGGTCGGGTCGGCGTAGAGGGCGTCCGCGAGGGGTTCAAGGCCCGCTTCGATGGCGATCTGGCCCTTGGTGCGGCGCTTGGGCTTGTAGGGGAGGTAGAGGTCTTCGAGGCGGTTTTTCGTGTCGGCGGCGTTGATCTGCTGGGCGAGCTCCGGCGTAAGTTTGCCCTGTTCGTCGATGCTCTTCAGGATCGCAGCGCGGCGCTCTTCCAGTTCGCGCAGGTAGCGCAGGCGCTCTTCGAGGGTGCGCAGCTGGGAGTCGTCCAGTTCGCCGGTCACTTCCTTACGGTAGCGGGAGATAAACGGCACTGTGGCGCCCTCGTCCAGCAGTCCTACGGCGGCAGCTACCTGTTGCGGGCGCACGTTCAGTTCTTCGGCGATACGGGCGTTGATATCCAACATCTTGTTATTTACATCCTCGGAGTTTCACGGTTCGACGGCAGCGCCGGGCCCGGTCGTAAATACGGGCGCGCTATTTTGCTTTGGCAGCGATAGCGAGTGAACAATAAATGTCCAACTGCGGGTGCTGGCCGGAAAATTCGGTGGCCATTATGGGCCAAGCGGGAGCGCTGACCAACATTGAAAGTGCGTGGAATATGCATCGTAAAACTTGCCCACAGTGTTCGTTTGCGGTCAATCGCATTTTGCTGCGACGGCCTGCATCCTGTGACAGTTCCAATGTCGCACAACACCTGTAAAATGCCCCGTTAGTTAAATTTTGATCAATGGACGCATCTGTGAATCCAACGAATAAAAGTACAAGCACAAGCAAAAATGCGGTTTTAGGGATTGTTGTTGCTGTGGGCATCGCTGTTATCGCCACAGTGTATTTATTGCGTCCAAAACCGGAGGAAAAGGTTGCCGAGATCGCGGTGCCGCCGGTGGCAGATATTCTCTACGCGGAACCGGGCCGTCACACGCTGCTGGTACCGAGCCAGGGTTCGGTGCACGCGCGTCATGAAATTGAATTGGTCGCCCGCGTCGGCGGCGTCATCGAGAGCGTGAGCGGCGCTTTTGTGCCGGGTGGCTTCTTTAATCAGGGTGACTCCCTGATCCAGATCGAGTCTGCGGACTACCGTTACCAGCTGACCCGTGCCGAATCGCAGGTGGCTACCGCCGCTGCTTCCCTGGCCCAGGAAGAGGGGGTATCGAAGCAGGCCAAGCGCGAGTGGCGCGATCTGGGTACAGAAAAGGCCAATGCCCTGTTCCTGCGCAAACCGCAGCTGGCCGCCGCGGAAGCAGCGCTGGCGGCTGCCAGGGCGGACCGCGATCAGGCCAAACTGGACCTGGATCGCACCGGCGTGAAGGCGCCGTTTGCAGGCCGCGTGGTAGAAACCCTGGTGGATATCGGCCAGTACATTACCCCGGGTACCAAGCTGGCGCGTATTCACAGCACCGGCGTGGCGGAAGTACGCCTGCCGCTGACCGATCACCAGCTGTCCCTGCTGGAACTCCCTCTGGGACGTGCCATCGAGAATGGCCCCGCGGTGCGCATGACCGCCAACCTCGCCGGTCAGCAGCGGGAGTGGCGTGGGCAGATCGTGCGCACCGAGGCGGCGATCGATCCGAACAGCCGCTTTGTCTATGCCGTGGCCCAGGTGCAGAACCCCTATCAGGGTGAAGCACCGCTGATCAACGGTCTGTTTGTGGAAGCTCAGATTGCCGGTAAGACCTATGACGACATCACCCTGTTGCCGCGCCAGGCGCTGCACGAGGGCAACCATATCCTGGTGCTGAATGAGGAAAACCAGCTGGGTTTCCGCGATGTGCAGCTGCTGCAGGCGGTGGGTGAGCAGGTGTGGCTGCGCGGCGATATCGCCACCGGCGACAAAGTTGTGGTTTCCAGTCTCGGCTATTCTCGCGAGGGCATGGTGCTGAGCCCCAACCCGCTGAACAAAAACCCCTCATCCGGTCTGATGCTGGGGGAACAGGAGTCGCAGGGCGATAGGGTTGAAGACGCTGCGGCGGAAGCCTCCGGTAGCACTGCGGCGTCCGCGCAGGGAGCTTACTGATCATGGGTGGGATCATCGGATGGTTTGTCCGCAACAGTAAGGCCGCCAATCTGCTGATGATCGTGATCATCATTGGCGGCATTTATGGCGCTTTTAAAGTTGGCCGAGAAGTATTCCCTGCCGTTAACCCGGGTGTGGTCAAGGTTGATATCAGTTACCCCGGTGCAGGCCCCTCGGAAGTTGAGCAGCAGGTCACCCAGAGGGTGGAGCAGGCGATTGCTGAAGTAAAAGGCATCAAGGAAATCAACTCTTGGTCTGCTCGCAGCCACAGCACCGTACGTATCCAGGCGGTGGATGGTTACGACGAGCTGCGCCTGCTGAATGACATCAAGGTACAGGTGGACTCGGTCAACACCTTCCCTTCCGATATTGAGCGCCCGGTGGTTGCCCTGGAGGAGTGGGAACAGCAGATGATGATGATCGCCATCGGCGGTCCCGTGTCTCCTCGCCAGCTCAAGGACACGGCGCTGGATCTGCGCGACAAGCTGATGCTGCTGCCGGGGGTGCGCCGGGTCGATGTGTGGGGCGATCGCGATGACGAGGTTTCCATCGAAGTGTCTGAAATGGACCTGCGTCGCTACAACCTTTCTTTCGACGATGTAGCCAATGCGGTGCGCCGCTCCTCGCTGGATCTGCCGGCAGGTATGGTGAGGTCCGATCGTGGTGACATCCAGGTACAGACCCGCGGCCAGGCCTATAACGCCGCGGAGTTCGCGCGTATCCCCCTTCTGAGTCGCGCCGATGGCACCCAGCTGCTGTTGGGCGACGTCGCCAAGATCAATGATGGCTTCGAAGAAGAGGGGTCCATCATCCGCTTCAATGGCAAGCCGGCGATGAACCTACGGGTGATGCAGGGCGAGCCGCTCGACGTGGTGGCTACGGCGGACGCTATCCACGAATTCATGGAGGAAGCCCGCGAAACCCTGCCGCCGGGCATGGAGTTCGAGGCCTGGTTCGATTTCTCTGACGCCTATGAAAGCCGCATGAGCATGCTGTTCTCGAATGCTGTGGGCGGCCTGGTGTTGGTGTTTGTGCTACTGATGCTGTTCCTGCGCCCAGCGCTGGCGGTATGGGTGACCATTGGAATCCTCACGGCGTTTATGGGCGCCTTCTGGTTGCTTCCGATGACCGGTGTCACCTTGAACATGCTGTCGCTGTTCGCCTTCCTGATGATTCTAGGGATCGTGGTGGACGATGCCATCATCGTCGGTGAGGCGGTACATGCTGCCCACGACCGCGGTGAGGTCGGTCTCAAGGCGGCAGAATCGGGCGTGAAGAACATTTCTGCACCGGTGATCTTTGCTGTGGTTTCCACCATGGCGTTCTTTGTACCCATGCTGTTCCTGCCGGGCGTTATGGCGCAGATGTTTATTTCGCTGCCGGTAGTGGTGCTTTTGAGTCTCAGCTTCTCGCTGATCGAGTCGCTGCTGATCCTGCCCGCACACCTGGTAAACCTGAAACCCGAAAAGCGGGCGACCTCCGGTATCGGCAAGAAAATACAGGACGTGCGGGGCAAGTTCGCGGGGGCGATGAAAAGTGCGGGTGAAAACTATTACCTGCCGCTGCTGGAAAAATCTCTGACCAATAGTCGCGCCACAGTAATGATCTTCTTTATGGCGCTGATTCTGTCGTTCATGCTGTTTGGCAGCGGATACATCGGCAGGGCATTTTCGCCGGAAGTGCCCTCCGATCTACTGCAGTTGAATACCACCATGGCCCAGGGCGAATCGTTCGAAGAGAGCCAGCGGGTGATGGAGAAATTCGAGCGCGCCGGTGAACAACTGGCGAAAGATCCGGAAATGCTGGCACTGAACGGCGGTAACGAGTTCGTGCAGAACACCATGGTGTTCCTGTGGCGTGGCAATGTGAACGTGCTGCTGCAGTTGACCGATGGCGAACTGCGGGATGTAACCTCCGAACAACTCGCGATCAAATGGCGCGAGTACATTGGCGAGCTGCCGGCGAGTGTCGAGGAAATGACCATCCAGCACACCATCAACGATGGCGGCAAAGATATGACCCTCAACCTGAGCACTTCGTCCGGCAACATGGACGAATTGCGCCGCGCTGCGGATGAGGTGAAAAAAGCCCTCGACAGCTTCTCGGGCGTTTACGACGTGCGCGATAACCTGATTGCCGCGCGCCGGGATATCGAGATCCAGCTCAAACCTCACGCCACCAATATGGGCATCGGCCTCGCCGACGTGGCCAAGCAAGTGCGCCAGGGCTTCTACGGTGAAGAGGTACAGCGCATCCCTCGTGGCCGTGAGGACGTGCGTGTGATGGTCCGCTATCCACAGGACGAGCGTGCCAGCGAAGATCAGATCGGACGCATCCGCATCCGCACTAACGAGGGCGAAATTCCTTTCAGCGCGGTGGCGGACGCCGTCTATGTGCCCGGCTACACCACCATCCGCCGCAATGATCGCGAACGCACCGTGCAGATCACCGCGGACCTGATCCCCGGTACTTCGCCGGCGCAGGATATCCTGAAAGAGCTGCGTGCGAAGAACCTGAAAACCTGGGAGAGTGGCTATCCGGGCTTCAGCCTGAAGACCACCGGTGAAATGCAGGAAGAAAATGACTTTGTTGTCAAACTGATTCTGTTCTTCTTTTTCTCCGTGTTTATTATCTACGCGCTACTGGCCATCGCCTTCCGCTCTTACTCACAGCCACTGTTGATCCTTACCGCGGTGCCATTCGGGTTCTTCGGTGCGATCCTCGGCCACATGCTGATGGGCTACAGTATCAGCATGATGTCCATGCTGGGCTTCCTTGCCGCTGCGGGCGTGGTGGTGAACGACAATCTGGTGTTGATGGACCGTATCAATCAGCTGCGCGCCGAGGGTATGGCGGTGATGGATGCGGTGGTACAGGCGGGACGCGACCGCTTCCGTCCGATCATCCTCACCTCGCTGACCACCTTTGTAGGCTTGGTGCCGATCATGTTCGAGCGCTCAATCCAGGCACAGTTCCTGATCCCCATGGTGGTGAGCCTGGCGTTCGGCGTACTTTGCGCCACCTTCGTGACCCTGCTGTTGGTGCCGAATCTGTACAAGATCATCGAGACCATCCGTATCAAGGTCAAAGGCGAAAAAATTGCCGATGAGCTGCCGGTGAGTTTCGAGAAAGTCTGATGTTTTTGGCGCGCCACTGGCAGGTCTGGTGGCGCGCCCTTATCGAGCCGGTACTCCGCCGCCGCCAACTCTGAATAGAGTGCCCGCCCTACAACTTCTTCTCGGCCTGTATTACCCTTCACGCAATTCTTTTCCTTGAACCTGGAAGTTTCCTTGCGTATTCCCCGTATCTATTCCGCCGAGCCACTGGCGGGTAAATCCGAAGTCCAGCTGGATGAGGCCGCGTCCCGCCACTTGGTCAAAGTCCTGCGTCTCGGTCCCGGCCGCCCGCTAATCCTGTTCGATGGCGAGGGCGGTGAGTATGAGGCGGAATTGCTGGAAGCCGGCAAAAAGGCGAGCGTGAAGATTGGCGTATTTAGCGCGGACGACCGCCAGTCACCGTTGGCCATTACCCTCGCCATCGGCATCTCCCGGGGGGACCGTTTCGACTGGGTGATCCAGAAGGCCACCGAATTGGGGGTGACAGCCATCCAGCCGTTGTTTACCGAGCGCTGCGAAGTAAAACTCAGCGGTGAGCGCCTGCAGAAAAAACTCGGGCAGTGGCTGCAGATTGCCACCAGCGCCTGTGAGCAGTGTGCCCGCAACCGGGTACCGAAAATTCTCGAACCCATGAAATTGCCCCAGTTTCTCGACCAGGCAAACGCCGCAGATGGATTGAAGCTGGTACTGCACCATCGCACTGATGCGACTCTTGCGGAGCTGGAGCAAAAATCGGGGCGCCCGGATGACGCGCTATTATTGGTGGGCCCGGAAGGCGGGCTTTCCGTGGAGGAAATCGAGCTGGCGATGGCCCAGGGGTTCCACCCCTTGCGGCTGGGACCGAGGGTTTTGCGCACCGAGACGGCACCAGTAGCCGCGCTATCGGTGCTGCAATTTCAATGGGGCGACTTTCAATAAGCACTCAATAGACTTTCAATAAAAGGGACAGGATATGAAAGCTCTGGTTTGGCTGATCGGTGTGGCGATCACGGCGATGTCGATTCTGGTGATTCTCAAGCCGCAAATCGCCCGCGATATCGGCGAGCGTATGAATCCGCAGATGTTCTATTTTGCCGCCTGGGCGCGGATTGTAATCGGGATCATTTTTCTGGCGATTTCCGATACCCGCAACTGGGGCACACTGTTCAATGTGCTGGGTATTTTGCTGATTGTGGTTGGTGCTTACGCGCTGCAGTCCGGTTACGAGCGCACCCGGGAATTTGTGTTGGGTATTGTCCACGGCAATGAAAACCTGGTGCGAGTCGCCGGTGCCGTGGGTGTACTGATCGGCATTCTGCTGATATCTGCAACCTGATAAAAACGGAAGTTCGATGGCAACGTCCTACGCAAATACCCGACTGGTGATCTTTGATTGTGACGGCGTACTGGTGGATAGCGAAAGTATCGTCTGCCGGGTGCTGGCCGAAGAAATGACCAAGCTCGGGATGCCGGCGACAGCCGAGGAGCTGGACGAACAGTTCAGTGGCCGCCCGGCCCAGGACTGTATTGTGGATATCGAAACCCGCTACGGCGGTCCGCTACCAACGTCCTATTTCAATGCCACCGAAAACCGAATCCGCGCAGCGTTTCACAATGAACTGGAAGCGGTCACCGGTATTTTCGAAGTACTGGAGAGGCTGCAGAATACGGACTTGCTTACCTGTGTCGCCTCCTCTGGACCTCACGCCAAGATGGCTATCACACTCAACAAAACCGGATTGTGGGATTACTTTGCCGGGCGGATTTTCAGCGCCGAGGACGTAGGTCGCGGCAAGCCCTGGCCTGACCTGTTCCTGCACAGTGCGCGCCATTTTGATATTGATCCGCAACACTGCCTGGTCGTGGAGGATTCCATTGCCGGCGTCAAAGCTGCAGTGGCTGCGGGCATGCCGGTGATCGGCTATAGCCACAATGGTGCACGCGCCCGTCAGCTGGAAGCCGAGGGCGCACGGGTAATTAATGATATGCAGTTATTACTGGACTATCTCTGACAATGACCGCCTCAGGCACTTGTCGCGCTATTAACGGGTCAGCCGGATATCGACCGACGCGCTACGCCGGGTATCTTTGTTGTCCACAAACGTCCGCGTATAGCGCACCTGATCAATTCCCTGCGCCAGCAGTTCATGCACTAATCCAGGTGGCAGCTCCACGGTTTCCTTGCGGGTTTCCCCGGCCTGCGCGGTCAGTGATTGCGCGACTTCGTAGATCACCCGGTCGCCGGCAATAAACTGACCGCTTACCGAATAGGCGCGCACAGCGCCGAGGTCGCTGCCCAGATTCCAGGCCATCATCAGCTTGCGGGATTGTCCGCTCACCGTCTGCACCGAAGGGGACACCTCCACCTGGGCCAGGCGACCGCTGGCATTCAGGTCGAACAGGATATGGTTGGAGAGGCTGCCCGCGACGCCGGCGAATACCCGCCGGTAGCCCACCCGGCGCACACCTTTGGCGTGCCAGCTGCGGGCCTGGGTGGCTGAGATCTGAACCACTTCTGTCAGTACGCCGCGATCGCCGCTGAATTCCAGTATCTGGTCCACTACCGCCAGTTCCTGGTTATTGTCCAGATTCACGAACACGCCCCGCGGTGAAGCGGCGCCGCCCTTGCTGGCCACACGCCAGGTTACCTGCTCGCTATAGTCGTCGCTGGCGCTCAGCCAGGCATCCCCCGGATCAACAGTCACTATCTGCTGTGCCAGTGCATTACCGGCGCCAGTGATGGTCAGCAGCGCCAGTATTGTGCCGAGGGAGGCGCCCCTGATGATGCTGGAGTTTATTCTGGCCATGGCGATCTCCCCGGGGGCAGGCGTTGTTAAAAGACGTTAGTAAAAAAGTAAGGTGGCTTCGATCTTCTCAGAAATTGTACGCTCCGCGCAATTCGTAATCTCAGCGTGGAAGTAACGGTCGCCGCACTACAATGCAGGCTGCCCTCGCAAGCAGGGTCTACAGAGAGAGGAGCTGCGTTCATGCCTGTATTCCGGCAGAGTCCAGTGTTGGCACTGGTATTTTTCGTATTATCACCGCTGCTGTTAAGCGGTTGTCCGGATCCCACCAAGAAATACAGTCTGCAGCCGAGGGAGCTGGTAACCAGGGGATTGGGAGAGCTGTCCGCTCGCCAGGCGGCGCCATTTGGTGATGATATGGTGCGCTATCTGATGGGGCAGTCGCGCAGAGAAGGCGATATCTTTGTATTGCGGGTGGATTTCGAGCCCGGTGGTTTTGCGCCGAAGATGGATACGATCGAGGATATCGAGGCGCTGCTGGTCATTATGCGGGATTTTCCCGCGCTGAAAATTGCGGTGGAAGGGCACACCGACAATGCCGGTGATCCGGATAAAAACCGCAAGCTGTCACAGTGGCGTGCCGATTGGGTAAGACAGTTTTTGCTGGAACGCGGAATCAGCGCCGACAGGGTAGAGGCTGCTGGCCTGGGAGATTCGGACCCGGTTGCAGATAACGATACTCAAAAGGGACGCGAGCAAAATCGCCGACTGGTGGTGCGTGTGCTGGACTTTGATGGCAAACCGGTGAATGTAAGGCTCAGTCGGGAAAGTAAAAATTTACCGTCTGATTTGCCATCAGTAGGCATTAAAAATCAGTAGCAGATGTCAGGATGCGTATCAGTCTGGCGTTTCCCACAGAATGGGGATCTCTTCCCAGTCGATGGTCTGGATCAGAGAGGTGTTTTGTTGCGCAACAAGCGCCCACACAATCTGACACTCTGATGTGCCTATGCTGATCAGATCAGAATATACCTGATCGAGAAAGGCGATTACTTTTGGATTTTTGTGGCTAAAGGCAATGAGTCCTGTATTGCAGATGCGAACACTCTCGGATAGCCCCGATTTTATTTTTTCGTTGATGTAGGACTTTGTCTGCGGCATAAAGCGCCGATACCTTTCCTGTCCCATTGCCGCATTGACTTCATCCCAAATAGTCGTTTTTAGCTTTGGCGTTGTTCTCAGGAAGATGTCCTTTTTTCGCGTTTTTTCAATGAATTCTAGATGGTCTTGATTGAGAAAAAATTTGTGGTCGACGTAAACGATCGTTTCAAATTCATCAAACCACCGAAACGTGCTTTCCTTGAGGAACTGCAAAAATTTTACGTATTTTGCCTGCAGGCTAGACACCGCGTCGTCGCGCGAAAGTGGAAATTCGAGAAGTATGGGGTTCCAACCCTTACCGGCGAATTCGTCAAACAGATCGCGGCGGTTGGAAAATAAAAAAGAATGTTCACTCTGAGGGGCAGGGTAGACCGAATGGAATTCAGTGCCCAGTATGCAACTTATAACTGCAGTACCCTTCGAACTAATTTTCACAAAGTGCCTTTCAGAAATATATGTGGCGATTGTGGATAACTCGTTTGGCGGACTTCAGCCTTTTCTGGCCAGGTACAAGAAGCAGATCGCAAGCCCTGCCAGGCCCAGCCAGGGCGCCAGGGAAAAATCACTCAGGTAAGGTACCTTGCCCGGTGCGCTCACCGCGAGTATGGCAACCAGTACACCCATCAGTGCCTCACCGGTGATCAGGCCCGATGCCAGTAGTAGCCCATCGCCTTCCGTTTCGGTATTGCCGCGGCGTTTCTGTTGCCAGTATGCCAGCAGGCCACCGAGCAGAATCGGGATCGATAGCCCCAGTGGCAGGTATACTCCGACCGCTACCGCCAGTACCGGAAAACGGAAATGCGCACCGCGGGATTTTTGAATTTCGTCCAGCACAATCAGCAACACGGCAAGGCCGAAACCGATAAAAATATAGGTCCACTCGATACCCGCACCGAAGATGCCGGTGGACAGATCTCGCATCAGACTTGCCTGGGGCGCGGACAGTGGTGTGGCTCCGGGGTTGTACGGGCTTACCCTGCCAATGCCATAGCCCTGGTCGAGAACCGACAACACCAGCGGAATGGCGCCGGCGGCGGCAATCACGCCGATGATCTGGAAAATCTGCTGGCGCCATGGAGTAGCGCCGAGAATATGGCCGCATTTGAGATCCTGCATATTGTCCCCGGCGATAGCGGCGGCGGAGCAGATCATACCCGCGAGATACATCACGGCGATGGGACCAAGCCGGCCGGCGGCCCCTTCGTTGCCCATCAATTGCAGCAGAATCAGGGCTGAGACGATGACGGTGGCGATGGTGACACCGCTGATGGGATTGTTGCTGGAACCTACCAGACCGGCCATATAACCGGCCACCGAAGCGAAGACGAATCCCAGCACCAGCATCAGCCCGGACATAACTCCGGCGATCCAGAAGCGGTTGGGGAAGCCGTCCATGGCGTGCAGGAAAATAAAATACAGCGGTATTGAGGACAGCAGTACCAGCAGGCTCACGTAGGGAATCGGCATATCCTGTTCGGTGCGCAGTGCCACCAGTCCGGCTTTTGCCTGCCGATGTGCGTGCAGCGATGCCTTGACTCCATCCATCAGTGGCCGCGCCAGTGTGATCAGCGACCATACGCCGCCCACCATCATCGCGCCTACGCCAATGCGACGACATTGTTGCCAGGAAGTACCGGCGAGATTTTCCCAGTCCTGCGCGTTCCAGCTGGACATGTCGCCGCTGACGCCTGCCAGCTGCCTCAGTTCATCGCCATTCAACAGCCAGTTGAGCGGTACGCCGATGAGGGTGCCGATAGCGCCGCCGAGAAACACCAGCACCGCCACATTCAGCCCAACGATATAGCCGACACCGAGCAGCGCTGGACTCAGGGTGATATCACCAGTGAACAGCCACTTGCCACCCAGCCAGCTTTTACTGGCGGCAATACCCCCGGCGAGCACGCCGACACCGGATTCCAGCAATTTAATCAGGCCGCCGAGCCCGGCGGCGGTCAGCAATAGCCGCAACCCGCGTCTGGCCTCTTCATTGGGGCGGTATTCCGGGTGGTCCTTGTCGGTCTGAATACCGCCGGTCTTGAGTACCTGCGCGGTGGCGACACCCTCGGGAAATGCGAGATCGGTTTCCACGATCAGTGCCCGTCGCAACGGAATGGTAAAGGCGACGCCCAGCACCCCGCCGAGAATACCGATCAGGGTCATGGTGCTCCAGTGGTAGCCGCTCCAGGCGCCCATCATCACCAGTGCCGGCAGCGTAAAGATAATCCCGGCGGCGAGGGATTCGCCGGCGGACGCAGATGTCTGCACCATATTATTTTCGAGAATGGTGGAGCGCCGGAACAGCCGCAGGATTCCCATGGAGGTGGCGGCTGCGGGAATGGATGCAGAGACGGTGAGACCGACCAGCAGACCGATATAGGCATTGGCGGCGGAGAGCACCGCGGAGAGCAGGGCACCGAGAATCAGTGCCTTGAGCGTCAGCTCATTGAGTCTCTGATCAGCGGGCACCAGTGGGCGGTCGGCCATAAACAAGTCCCTGTCTTGTGGCTTTTGTTTCCCTTTAAATAGCAAAAAAAGGGGCTTTTTGCCCCTTTTTTGTCTTGATTGTGTCGATCTTTCTGGTGTGGATCCCAGGTTTCTTCAGTTCGCGCTTAGACCGCGCTGGGCTCTACACCCAAGGCGTTCAGGATATTCGCCGTCGGCGCAACCTGATTCATGGTGTAGAAATGCAGGCCCGGGGCACCGCCTTCCAGCAGGGTTTCACACAGATCGCTCACCACTTCCAGCCCGAGCTTTTTCACGTCTTCCGGATCGCGGTAGCTTTCCATACGGTATTTCAGCCAGCGCGGAATTTCCGCGCCGCAGTTGCGGGAAAAGCGCGCGAGGTTAACGAAGTTGGTGATCGGCATGATACCCGGGTAAATCGGTGCATCGAGGCCGGCCTTCTGGCACTGGTCGATAAAGTAAAAGTACGCATCCGGGTTGTAGAAGTACTGGGTCAGGCCGCTGTTGGCACCAGCTTCGAACTTGCCTTTCAGATAGCGGATGTCATCGTCGTAGCTCTCGGCTTCCGGGTGAATTTCCGGATAGGCCGCCACTTCCAGGTGGAAGTGGTCGTCGAAATGGCGGCGGATAAAGGCCACCAGTTCATTGGCATACACCAATTGGGCCACGGAGCCCATGCCGGAGGGTACGTCACCGCGCAGCGCGACGATGCGTTTAACGCCGGCCTCTTTATAGCGGTTTAGCAGGCCGAGTACGATTTCCTCATTGTCGCCACCGAATGACAGGTGCGGGGCAATGGAAACACCGTCTTTACTCAGACCACAGACGATATTCGCGGTGGTGTCGCGGGTAGTGCCACCGGCGCCATAGGTTACGGAGAAAAATGCGGGGTCAAACGCCTGCAGTTCCTCGCGGGTTTTGTACAGTTTCTCCCGACCTTCTTCGGTTTTGGGCGGGAAAAATTCAAAGCTAATACGTAAATCACTCATTATTCGCTTCCATTCCCTCGGTAACCGGTCCCGGAGCTGATCCGGGACCAGTACAGAGGTTATTAATACTTGTAGCTTTCCGGCTTGTAAGGGCCGTCAACGGAAACACCGATGTATTTGGCCTGGTCTTCGGTCATGCGGGTGATCACACCGCCAAAACCCTCGACCATATACTTGGCCACTTCCTCGTCCAGGTGCTTCGGCAGAACCTTCACATACAGCGCCGGGACTTTCTGGTCGGCTGGCAGATCGGCAAATTTCTCGTGGTACAGGTGAATCTGAGCCAGCACCTGGTTGGCGAAAGAGCCGTCCATAATACGACTTGGGTGGCCGGTCGCGTTGCCGAGGTTCACCAGGCGGCCTTCGGACAGCAGCAACAGGTGATCGTTGTTCTCGGCATTGCGCACAATCTTGTGCACCTGCGGTTTGACTTCCTGCCACTCCCAGTTCTTGCGCATGAAGGCAGTGTCGATTTCGTTATCGAAGTGGCCGATGTTGCATACTACGGCGCCGCTTTTCAGTGCTTTCAGCATATTGGCATCACACACATTGACGTTGCCGGTGGTGGTCACCAGCAGGTCGGTGTTGGCCAGCAGGTCCTTGTTGATGCAGGACGCATCGCCGGTGTTGATACCGTCAATAAACGGCGATACCAGCTCGTAGCCGTCCATACACGCCTGCATGGCACAGATGGGATCGATCTCGGTAACCTTCACGATCATTCCCTCTTGACGCAGGGAGGCTGCAGAGCCTTTACCCACGTCACCGTAACCGATGACCAGGGCTTTTTTGCCGGATAGCAGGTGGTCGGTACCACGCTTGATCGCATCGTTGAGGCTGTGGCGACAACCGTATTTGTTGTCGTTTTTGCTCTTGGTGACAGAGTCGTTGACGTTGATTGCGGGCACTTTCAGGGTGCCGGCTTTCAGCATGTCCTGCAGACGGTGTACACCGGTGGTGGTTTCCTCGGAAATACCGTGGCACTTGTCGAGAATGTCCGGGTATTTGTGATGCAGCAGTTCAGTGAGGTCACCGCCGTCGTCCAGAATCATGTTCGGTTGCCAGCCGGCCACATCCGCACCCACGGTGCGCTCCAGACACCACTCGTATTCCTCTTCGGTCTCGCCCTTCCAGGCAAATACTGGAATACCGCTTGCGGCAATAGCAGCAGCGGCGTGGTCCTGGGTGGAGAAAATATTGCACGAAGACCAGCGCACTTCTGCGCCCAGTGCCACCAGGGTCTCGATCAGTACCGCAGTCTGGATGGTCATGTGGATACAACCCATGACGCGGGCGCCGGCCAGGGGCTGCTCTGCGCGGTATTTTTCCCGCAGGGTCATCAGTGCGGGCATCTCGCCCTCGGCGATTTCAATTTCCTTGCGGCCCCAGTCCGCCAGGGAAATATCGGCGACTTTAAAGTCTTTGAATTCGGTGCTCATCTGGTTCATTACCTAAATCTCTGAATATTTATTCTCGTCATACCGGCGCAGGCCGGTATCCAGTTTTGCGGTACCTGGATTCCGGCCTGCGCCGGAATGACGGCAGTGTGTAAGTGGGTGAAATTACAAACCTGCTTGCGCGCGCAGGGTTTCTGCCTTGTCGGTTTTTTCCCACGGGAAGGCGGTAAAGGATTCGGTCTGCTCTTTACCGTGGCTGTCGGTCCAGGTGTAGGTGTGCTCGAACGGCTCGCGACCGAAGTGGCCGTAGGCGGCGGTGAGCTGGTACATAGGGTGCAGCAGGTCCAGCATTTTGGAAATCGCGTAGGGGCGCAGGTCGAAGTTTTCCCGCACCAGCTCGATCAGTTTCTCGTCGCTCACTTTGCCGGTACCAAACGTGTTGATAGACACGGAAGTGGGCTCGGCCACGCCGATGGCATAGGAGACCTGAATCTCGCAGCGCTTGGCGAGGCCGGCGGCGACGATATTTTTCGCAACATAGCGACCGGCGTAGGCTGCAGAGCGATCCACCTTGGACGGATCCTTACCGGAGAAGGCGCCGCCGCCGTGACGGGCGGAACCGCCGTAGGTATCGACGATGATCTTGCGCCCGGTGAGGCCGCAATCACCTACCGGACCGCCGATAACGAACTTGCCGGTGGGGTTGATGTGGAATTTGGTGTTTTCGTGCAGCAGTTCTGCCGGCAGCACGTGGTGGACGATCAGTTCCAGCACCGCTTCACGCAGGTCTTCCTGGGAAACTTCCGGGCTGTGCTGGGTGGACAGTACTACGGCGTCAATGGCGCAGGGAGTACCGCTTTCGTCGTAACGGAAGGTGACCTGGCTTTTCGCATCCGGGCGCAGCCACGGCAGCAGGCCGGACTTGCGCGCTTCAGCCTGGCGCTCTACCAGACGGTGGGCGTAGTAAATCGGGGACGGCATGAAGGTGGGTGTTTCGTCGGTGGCGTAGCCGAACATCAGGCCTTGGTCACCGGCGCCCTGGTCTTCCGGTTTCACCCGGTCGACGCCCTGGGCGATATCCACGGACTGTTTGCCGATCACGTTCAGAACACCACAGGTTTCGCCGTCGTAGCCGACGTCAGAGGAGGTGTAACCGATATCGGTGATCACCTTGCGCACCAGGTCTTCCAGGTCGACCCAGGCGGAAGTGGAAATTTCACCGGCGATCACGGCGATACCGGTTTTTACCAGGGTTTCGCAGGCAACGCGGGCGTGTTTGTCGCGCGCCAGCAGTGCGTCCAGAACCGCATCGGAAATCTGGTCGGCAATTTTATCCGGATGGCCTTCGGAAACGGATTCCGAGGTAAAGATGCTGTATTCACTCATGTGACTTTCTCCTTGTTTCCGCTGCTGGCGGTTTACGAATTTTTTGCGTTTGTGCTCCGTAGCTAATTCGTGGAGCACTGATTCAATTTGTATTACTCAGCTTCGCCGCTAATCCTGCTACCGAAGTAATTTGTTTGATCTGGCGCCCGGTACTAAAAAAAGAGCACCGAGGCTACGAAGCGTATTAGCCCTTCAAGAATTCTTGAATCTGGATCTGAAACCCGTTGCGCAACGCACTGTGCACACTGCGGCCTTTTGTGAGGCCTGCATCGGTGGCCCATTCAACTAGCTGTTGTGGCGCAAACCCGAGCCAGAGGTCACCGCACGCCTCGCGCGCCCAGCTCTGCTTGTGGTCATGCAGCTCAGTGATCAGCAACTGCCCGCCCACTTTCAGGGACTTCTGTAAATCCTGAAAAATCTGTGCCGGTTCCGGGGTGTGGTGCAGGACCATATTCACCACAATGCAGTCCGCACTTTCCGGGCGCGAACCCGCCGCGCGGGTGTCGTCGCACACAAACTCGATATTCTGCAGACCCTTCTCGTCGGCGAATTCCTGCGCCCGCTCCAGCATCGTCGGCGACAGATCCAGTGCCGTCACCGTGCCAAACCGGCCGGCCAGCTCTTCGAGAAATTCTCCCTCGCCGGGGCCAACTTCCAGCGCATGACGCCCCGGTTTCAGCAGCTGTGCTACCTGTGGGCCGTACACGCTATAACTGGCGATCAACTCCTGCTGCTCGCGAAAGCGGTTGCCGTAATCCGCAAAGAAACGGCGTGACGCCTCCGCGCGCTCGGCAGCAATCTGGGCCACCGTCTGCGCCCGCGCCTCGGT